>CAMVLW010000009.1 GCA_947168445.1 uncultured Clostridia bacterium | reverse complement strand
ATTGTAAATATTCTTTTAATTATTTCTCTGTCCTCTTGACGGGGTGCGGTTCAAAGTTTGACAGCCCTTTTTATGTCCTGTATTCTGCGCTCTGAATGTTCACTTGTGTTTGTTTCAAGAATTACCTAATCCTTGTATTGTGTCATCCCGCCCCTAAACAAAAGCCCTCTGCGGTAAGCAGAGGGGAGAGAAAAGAAAAACGTACATCTTTTGATAGATATTGATGTTCTAAATGTCTTTAGCACTTCGTCATTTTGATAAATCTGGGAGCAATTTAGATTGATTTCTATTTCGTTAGATTGATTTAGATTGATTTTGAAAGGTGCTGAAACCCCGGTGTTTAAGCCATTTTAGAGCAATCTAAATAAATATAAAGAAAAAAGAGCGACCCGAAAGTCACTCTTTAGTATTGGTCGGTCTCGCCAATCAATTTCACCATTTCAATCCACGCCCTCTGCGTGGAGGGCGACATGAAAACCATTTCCGAGGAAACCAATCTCAGCAATTTCAATCCACGCCCTCCGCGTGGAGGGCGACCTTTTCTTCTGCGCCCTGCGGCGACTTCTTGCCGTTATTTCAATCCACGCCCTCCGTGTGGAGGGCGACCCTTTTGCGCTGCGGTGGGTATCTTTGAGGACTGCATTTCAATCCACGCCCTCCGCGTGGAGGGCGACATATTTCAACATCGCCCAAAGCGGCGACCACTGCATTTCAATCCACGCCCTCCGTGTGGAGGGCGACAGTAACTTCCGGTTCGGCAATTGCAGCCCTTCAGATTTCAATCCACGCCCTCCGTGTGGAGGGCGACCACCTGCTTCAAACTCTGCTTTGTATGCAGTCATATTTCAATCCACGCCCTCCGCGTGGAGGGCGACCGGTCAATCTTCTCCTTGTCGAGCGTGAGTGTCACATTTCAATCCACGCCCTCCGCGTGGAGGGCGACCCCGTTTGGCTGCGGCTACACAGAGGGGGAGGCATTTCAATCCACGCCCTCCGCGTGGAGGGCGACGGCACGGACGCAGAAATGCAAGAAATCAATAACATTTCAATCCACGCCCTCCGTGTGGAGGGCGACGAGCAACCATATTACACGCAATCACAAGTTGCAGATTTCAATCCACGCCCTCCGCGTGGAGAGCGACGGCGCATTCTCTGCGTTCTGAGGCATGGCATCATATTTCAATCCACTCCCTCCGCGTGGAGGGCGACATTCCCTTTGCAATTGTGCTGAGATTTGAGTATGATTTCAATCCACGCCCTCCGCGTGGAGGGCGACCCAACCCGCTTTTTACCGACACTGAGGGCAGCACATTTCAATCCACGCCCTCCGCGTGGAGGGCGACAGGTCTTGCCACATCCCATCTCGAAAAGGAAGCCATTTCAATCCACGTCCTCCGCGTGGAGGGCGACATAGCGTAGCCGCCGGGCTTGGCGTTCCTGCGATTTCAATCCACGCCCTCCGCATGGAGGGCGACCTATCCCTTCAACTTTTCGGGCAAGACCGACCCATTTCAATCCACGCCCTCCGCGTGGAGGGCGACACAGCCGCCTTGTTTTCTGTTTTGCTCCGTGCGTCATTTCAATCCACGCCCTCCGCGTGGAAGGCGACTGCAAAAGACAAAATGCTGAATTCCGGAAATACCCAGCAGGTTGTCGTCTGTCATCACACAACTTCCTCGGGAGTGAGGCCTTGGAGACTGCCGTCATAGAAGAAGCGGTAATCCTCGGCAGATTTCGGATTGTCACAAAGCTTTTCCGCCTTGATGCTGCGGTGAACCTTGGCGGTTGAATACTGACCGGATTTGCAGTTGTGACGGAACCAGAACAGCTTTTCCACACACATACTGCCATCGGGGCGCGCGGCGGAGCTGTCGTTTTCAAAGAGAGTTGCAAGCGCGTTTTTGATCTTTTCCGCGTCTTCATCAGAGAAACCGGTCTTTTCGGCAAGCTGACAGTTGATGCTGCCCTTGAGCTTGTAGACGCCGAATTTGACGCGGTGCTTCATACCCATAGTATCCGAGGAGCGGGAATCTGCCGTGACACTGTTGACGCTCTTTGTGATTTGAATACTTTCAATCTCGACCGGCTCAATGCTGAACGCGGGATGCAGAGATACAGGACCGCGGATTCCAATGGAAACAGCATCACCCTTGAAAGCAAAAACCTGACCAAATGCCCTGACGTCAAGCCACTTTTGGCAAACCCTTTGCGCATACTCATCAACATCCGTATTCTTTCCCTTGGACATTTTTTTCAACTCTTCGTCGCTGTCGATTCTTTCTTTCAAGCTCTTACAGCCGTCATCCTTCCTGTCATCAGATTGAACAAAAATACTTTCCCCCATATCCTGCAAGCGGTTGCGGATTTTTCGCTTGATACACACGTCTGAGATTTCTCCCAAACCCTCGATAGTATCCCGGGGACGGTTTCCATTGAGAGGATCACCGTTGGGGTTTGCATGTTCGACAGAGATAAAACCTACAAAATCAATTTTATTTTCCAATACAGCCATCATTATTCCTCCGTTTCAGAAATAGCTTTTTTATAAAAATCTTGTTTTTGGCAATAGAAGCCCATGAAAAATTTGGCGTTAAGCCGCTCATTGGAGGAATAATCCTCCATTTGGAAAAGCGAGTGGATTTCCTCCAGCTCTTTTTCATACCTTGCATAATACTGTGGATTCTGTTTGATGATTTTCGCAGTGTAAGGCAACACACGTTCTTCCAGATACGCCCATGTTTTGAACGGAGCGTTCATCATGGCGCTCATATAGCGTTTAGCGTTTGTCTGGCGTATGTCTTTTTCAAATGTGTCGGTTTCCATTTTATCCGCTACCGCTGTCAGTCTGCCAAAAAGATAACTGCGGTCGGTACATGTTCTGTCAAGTCCCACGTTAAAGGTCACTCCGTTCTTTTCAATATAGTGTTTTCGGTACAGGGCACATGTGATGTCCAGCAACTTTTCCCAATTACCGTGCTTAGGATCATATTTTAAAGGATTTGAGCAGCGGTTATAAAGCATTTTGAGAATATGGCTTGGCACGACCGTTCCCTGCAGCATACAAGAATATATCTCGCGGAAAAGCAGTTTCATTTGTTTGTCATCAGCCATGATTTTCCCGGAGTCGGAACGCTCCGTTCCACCGGCAAACAGTGAAATCTGATACGGAGACGGAGTTGAAATTCCGTGACAACGCTTGCCGTTACGAATCCGGAGCGTATGCCATGAAACGTCTCGATACCACTGCTCAAGATTGTCATAATAGTCCGTAGCGGCGAATTCCTGATATTGCACAACCGAGAGCCTGCCCGGCGTTGCCGCGTCTACGCACATTAGCATGATCTTTGAAGAAAAGTCAAGCTTTTGCCGGTAACCCTTGATGTATTTTGCAACTGCCCTGCCGTATTCGCGGTTGGTTTTTGGCAAAGGCTCGTCATCTTCAAACAGCTCCCAAAGGTCAAACGGCTGTGCAGCGTCAATGACAGGCTGCATCTCGCTTTCCCATACCACGTATTTAGCGGTATCAACCGATGTCCCCTGTCGCTCAATCAGCCAGCGCAATGCAAGATGAGCTTTTTGCGATACCTCGCGGCTGACAGCATATGCTTCTACATCGTCTACAAATCTGCCGCGATAGGTGTAATTAACGCTGTCGTTCGAGGAAAGCAGCTTTGCTTTATCACCGGAATTGCGAATTTTTGAACTGTGCTTGTAGGTAACCGGAAGCTTTTCTCCGGTTACATAACAAACTTCTTTTTTTGATTCTAAGCTGTTATAATAGTTGATATACAAGGTATATAAATGTTTGTTATGCCACACATTCTCTGCGGAGCCGTCGGCTTTGTTTATAACTGTGAACCGAACAAAGCAGTCACTTTGAGCAATTTTTTCAACTTTGACGGATTCATCCAAATAACGGCTGTTTTCTTCTGTTTTCAAAACGCCGCATTGCAATAAATCGGCAATCAGCGTTCCACGGCGCAGATAATTGTAAATTGTCTGAATCAATCTGTCTGTAAATGCAGACTGCACCCAACCGGACAATTGAAGAATATACGCTTCATAAAACGCTTCAGTATTCTTCTTGGCTCCTTTGACATATTGACAATAATCACCGGCTACATAAATCAGCTTATCGCACAGAGGATGTGGTGAAATACTATTGGTACGCGTTGAGGAATCCTCAGTTACAGGAATAATCGTCACGCTGTCGTTTTCATCAACTGCTTTGCCGTAGGCAAATGAAGAGTCGTCGTATAAAAAGACGTCAATTTGAGCCTTTTGTGTTGAATGATAAACCGGCAGTAAAGTGATACCGTTGTATTCTCCTCCGATGATATCTGTTTCCAAATCGTATAGCTTACTTAGCTCACTCATCCAGCTCAAGCTGCTTCACCTCCTCATAAAGCACGTCAGCAGGCATAAGTTGATTGCTGTCGAACACCTTGATCTTAGCAGGCTTGATATGCCGTTTCACCTTACATTCCTCGGGCGGAGTCAAGTGTATTACTCCGTTTTTCATTACCGGTGAATGAAAGCATACTGTCAGCTTGCCCACGTCTTCGTCGTGGATTGCCTCGTCAGCATAAATCAGGCTGTGATACATCAGTCCGAAGGAAAGCTCCCCGTCTGAGTAAAAGCTATTTTCCGCATCAAAGCGGCATGGCTCCACATAAGCCTGACATTCCCGTGTACCGAGAAAAATGTCGCGCCTTCCTCCGCGAGCTATCATACGCTGTAAAATCTGAAAGTGTTTGTCCTCGTTTCTGTCCTGCGCCAGCTCGGGATGGTTTTCGTTCCATATAAAGTGTCCGCGCACCGCATAAGCTACATCGTGCAGGTAGGTGTACATTGACAGGTCGTTTCCGCCGTTATATTTTATGGGACGGATTCCCTTAGACACAGTCCGTATGGGATTTAGGATTTTTACTTCGTCGATAACGTACAGAAGCGTCGGCTTCCAATATATGGATTTTGTAACACCGATTAATGCCGCATAGGTCGGTATTGGCAGTGTGCACTTTTCACCGCCTACTCTTGTGACCGGGTCGGAAAAAAGTGCGTAATCGCCGTAGACCTTGTATTCAAATTGATTGCTGTATTTCATTGCCTCACCTCTTTCTAAAAGAACAGAAAATCCTGATTTCCATTAGGGTCAAAACCGTATTCATCATTGTAAAAACCTTCTTTCAGTATTAAAATACCGGTATCTTCATTTCGCGTTACCCTTCCCTTGCACTGCTTGTCGGAAAGACCGATGGTGAACGGTTGCAGATCACGGAACAGAGCAGCAGACGGCAGCAAAAGATGGTTAGCACACAGCATGTTAATATAATCTTTTCCTTTACCGTAGGGCACAAGTACAGTCTGTGCATAATCATCAATGACCTTAAAAGCCATTCCTGCAGTTTGAAAGGCTTGGTTCATACAGCGATTGGGTTTATCTGCCATATTGCGTGCTTTTTGATTTGTGGACAGCAGTTCAAAAATGCTCGTTTCAATGCCATCGACAGTGACAGGAAAATCCAATTCATGTTTGAATGCATTGTAATAATCGCGATAATAGCGGTTAATGGCTTCATTACCTGTGAGATCTCCGTTAAAAAGCAACGGATTCGCGCGTATTGTCATCATCAGCCGCTCTGTGATTGCCGCACCGGTATTTATTGCCTTGATTCGTGAAATGTTCTCGTCAGCGATACGGATTACATACACATTTCCCACCTCAGCTTCACAGTTGCGGTTACATCTACCGGCAGATTGAATGATACTATCAAGACCTGCCAAACAGCGGATAACAGTTTCAAATGAAATATCTACACCGGCTTCAATAAGCTGCGTACTAACGCAAACCACTTTGTCACCGTTGTCCAAATGCTTTTTCAGCTTTGCCAAAACACACTTGCGATGTGACGGACACATTTGTGTGGATAAATGAACAACCGTTACATCCCCGGGCAAACGTTCCTTTAGCAGTGTATAAACCGTTTTTGCCGACGCTTTAGTGTTGACTATCAACAGCACGCTTTTAGCTGATTCGGCTTTATTTATAACAAAATCGGCTGTTTGTGCGTAGGTAAAACCGTCCGACGTAAGGCTATCTGTAATTTTTGTCCTTTTGAAGACTTTTGTATATGCAAGTTTGTATTCGATCAACTCGTCATTTGGTGATAGCAAAAGCGGATGCATGACTTCCTCTGAGAGCGTCGGTTGCGTTGCGGAACACAGCACCACCGTACAACCGCAAATCTCAGCAAGAAAATTGATAGCGAGATTAAACAATGTCACACACTCCACCGGAACGGACTGAACTTCGTCGATGATAATAACAGCGTTTAACAGACCACGCATTCTTCTGACAGATGAAATTTTGCCGAGAAATAACGTGTTGAAAAACTGCACCATTGAAGTTGTTATCACCGGAGCACTCCAATTTTCTGAGAAAAAGCGGAAACGAGTATCGTCATCAGTCATGTCGCCGTAATGTTCCAGTATTTCTATATCATCAGGTAAGAATTGCCTGAAAACCGCAGCGTTCTGTTCCAGAATCGAATTGAACGGTGCAACATATATTATTCGCCTTTTATCGAAATATTTTGCATAATTCACCGAATAACGTAAACCGCTCAGCGTTTTACCGCCGCCGGTCGGAATCGTCAACCGAACTATTCGCTTATTCTCATTCGATTTTTTAAGCAACCTTTGGGAGATTTCGCTGCGGATGTTTTGAATATCCGATGTATTATCAAATTCAGACAGCTTCTTCTCCAAAAATGTACTGCATCCTTCCCACAGTGCGGTATTCCCGTTGTCGAACGGAGCTGGTTCTCCGGTTGCAAATTCAGCTGCATCCGCGTGGTCGGCATTAACAAGTATTGAGAGCTGCATGCGAAACAGCATAGAAACATAAAACGAAAGCTCACTCTTTTTTACCGTGATTTTTTGTAGTCTGTGGAACTTAGTATGCATTTCAGCGGTCGCTGTTATAAACAGGCTGTCGAGCTGTTCAGACGAAGCAATTTCGTTAAGTAATAACTGTCTTGCTTCATCAAAATCATAATCTTGATTTTGGATTTTTCGAAGAAGATGATTCCGTCCGACGGGACTCAAGCAATCAAACAGTCCGTGATGTGCCATAATAACTGTTTCGGATAATTCAGAGAGAATCACGGAATTTATATCCATACTGTTGATTCCATATCGCTCGTCAATCAACCTGGCTCCCGCGTGCGAATGAATCGGCTTATCATTCATCCATTGTTTACCTACTCCTACTGTGTGCTGATAGAGATTGCTGTACGCCGTATTCTTTCCCATATCATGAAGCAAACTCATCAGCTTTGTCATAGCTGCTGTGCCAAATAGAAGAGCGTCTTTTTCTGCTTTTTGGCAAACGCCGTCGGTATGTTCTTTTACAGTTTGTATCCTGCCGTCCGGACAGACGCGTGCAGCGTATGACATGAAATCACCTCTTAATAAAATATTCTGCTTCACTTAAATGCTTATCTGGAAATATCCAAATATATACCCTGCACTTTTGTCAAGGTGAGCCTCAACTAACTGAGCAAAAAATCGAAAAAATTTGGGGTTCACTTTGACAATTAACATATCTGCTTATCTTATTCTACACCAAGCACTGTCCCATAAAACGGACAATGCTAAAAAATATAGAAAAGATATAGCAATAGAGCACAATAAATTCAATCTCTGAATAAAAGTTTTATTGAAGATATAATAAGTATCTTGAATAAATAAATTAAATTTTGAAGACAATATTAGAACAAGGCGTGAATTTCACTATATATATTTCGCCAAAAAATAATCTATTAATTCTATTAACTCCATCTCCCTCTGAAAAAAAGCCCTCTGCAATCAGCAGAGGGTAGAGAAAATCAGTACAGATAGAATAAAAGATATTGATGTTCCAAGTATCTTTAGCGCTTTGTTTTTTTGAAAAATTTGGGGGTATTGTTGGGGGTAATTTTGGGGGTAAACGGGTGAAAAAGCTCCCCCCAACCGTACCCCCAAGGGGGTAAATTAGATTGATTTCTATTTACTCAGATTGTTTCAGATTGATTTCGGAAGGTCTCTAAAACCCAGTGTTTAAGCCATTTTTGAGCAATCTAAGTTAATCTAACTAAAAAAAGAGTGGCTTAAAGCCACTCTAAAATATTGGTCGGGATGACAAGACTTGAACTTGCGACTCCACGCCCCCCAGACGTGTGCGCTACCAAACTGCGCTACATCCCGATGCAACATTAAGAATTATACCAAAACTAAATCTATTTGTCAAGTGTTTTTTTAAAATAATCCAAAAAAGGAAACGAAAAGGAAACGCCGTTACGACGTTTCCTCTTTTTTTTCGTTTGAAACCGTGTCTATTTTTTTCACAACTACGCGCATAATGCGCTGGTTTTCGACCTCCATCACGGTGAAGCGGAAGCCGTCTGCTTCAATGCTTTCGCGCTTTTTCGGAATAATGCCTGCATGCTCCAGAATAAAGCCGCCGACGGTCACTGCGTCGCTTTCAATGGTGTCTCCGTCCATGTCGTAAAGCTCCAGCAGCTCATACAGCTCCAAGTCGCCGTTGACAAGGTATTCGTTGTTGCCGATTTTGTAGTGGGTGTGCTCGATTTCCTCGTCCTCGTCCCAGATTTCGCCGACGATTTCCTCCAGCAAATCCTCCATTGTCACAATGCCCAGCGTGCCGCCGTACTCGTCGGTGACAATCGCCATGTGCACCTTTGTGCGCTTGAAGTGGCTGAGAATCTTGCTCAGCTTTTGAGTTTTGAAAATGAAGTAGGGGTCTTGCAGCAGCCCGCTCAGTTCGGGGACCTTGCCGTCCGCCAGCGCTTCCAGATAGTCGCGCGTGTGCAGAATACCGATTATGTTATCGGTGGTGTTTTCATACACCGGAATCCGCGAATAGCGGTTTTCAAAGATAATTTCCTTGATTTTTTCGGGGTTGTCCTCAATGTTGAGAAACACCACGTCCACGCGCGGCGTAAGGATTTCCTCGGCGATGGTTTCGTCAAAGTCGAGCGCGGAGCGCACCATTTCGCTTTCGCTTTCCTCAAGAACGCCTTCCTCTTCAATGCTCTCAACAATATATTTGAGCTCGTTTTCGGTCACGCTCGGCGTGTCGTTCTGACCGCCCGCAATTTTCAGCGCCAGCGCCTTGAGCTTCATGAAAATGAACACGAGAGGGGTGAGGAGAATGGTGATTCCCTTCAGCAAGCCCGCAACGCTCAGTGAAAAATTGTCGCAGTGCTCTTTGGCAAGGCATTTCGGAATCACCTCGCCGAAGGTCAGCACCAAAAGCGTCGTTGCGCCGGTGGCAATCGCGGAGCCGATGTCGCCGAACAGATTCAGACAAAGCACCGTTGCAATAGACGAGCAGCCCAGATTGACAACATTGTTGCAAATCAAAATGGCGGTGAGGGCGTTGTCAAAGTGTTCAATGATATACTGCGCGTTTTTGGCGCGTTTGTTGCCGTCCTCCGCACTCTGCTGAATACGGATTTTGTTGACAAACGAAAACGCCGTTTCTGTCGCGGAGAAAAACGCCGACAGCAGAATCAGCACGATAATGACAACACCCATTATTATGTTAGCGTCCAAGTTGTAATTCACTCCAAAAATGTATTATTAATGCTATGATACTATGCTTACACAAATTAATTATTGTTTTTTAGAAATATAACCGATAAAATCTTGAAAATTTTAGTATTTACTGCTATAATAATACTGCGTAAATTTCGTCATTTTTCAGAAGCGCATGATTTTTGCGTTCCGCGCATAAATTTTAGGTGGATTTCGGGGAACAATTTTCTCGGAGGTGCATGAAAATGCCGAGAAAAACAAACAGCCGCGACGACTTTGTTCCCAATCCCTGCGAGGAGCCGAAGGACAAGGAAGAAAACACCGAGGAAAAGCTCGATTCGATAAACGAGGCGGGCTCGATTATCACCTGTCACAAGGACAAAATCCTTCACTGCCTGACGATTATCGGGCAGATTGAGGGGCATTATATCCTTTCATCACAGAACAAGACCACCAAGTATGAGCACATCATTCCGCTGCTGGTGTCGATAGAGGAGGACAGCCGCATTGACGGTCTGCTGATTCTTTTGAACACCGTCGGCGGCGACGTGGAGGCGGGCTTGGCGATTGCCGAGGTGATTTCGGGCATGAAAAAGCCCACGGTGTCCATTGTGCTCGGCGGAGGACATTCCATCGGAATTCCGCTGGCGGTGTCCGCCAAAAAGAGCTTTATCGCCCGCAGCGCGTCGATGACTGTTCATCCTGTGCGCACCACCGGGCTGACGCTGGGCGTGCCGCAGACGTTTGAGTATTTCCGCCGCATGCAGGACAGAATCACTAACTTTGTCGTGGAGAATTCCGCGATTTCCCGTGAGCGCTACACCCAGCTGGTACTCAACACCGGCGAGCTGGTGATGGACGTCGGAACCATTCTCGACGGCGAGCGCGCGGTGGGGGAAGGGCTGATTGACGCGGTGGGAACCGTGTCCGACGCGATTGACGCGCTTTATGAAATGATAGGCGAAAAATTCTGATGAAGAAAAATAATAACGGGCGACTGCCCGTACATAAAGGAGAGCATTATGAGTATCTTTGACGCGATTATTCAGGGAATTGTGCAGGGACTGACCGAGTTTTTGCCCGTTTCCAGCAGCGGACACCTCGCCATTACCCAGCACATCACCGGCGTTGCGGGCGAGGGAAATCTGTTTTTCAACGTCATGCTGCACGTCGGCACATTGGTTGCCGTGGTCGTCTTTTATCACAAGCTGATTTGGCGCCTGATTAAAGAGTTTTTCCGCATGATCGGCGACATTTTCACAGGAAAATTCAAGTGGAGCCAAATGAACTACGAGCGCAATCTGATTGTCATGCTGATTATCGGCTTGCTGCCGCTGTTTATCATGTTTATCCCGATTCCCGGCACCGGCATGAAGGTCAAGGATTTGGCGGACGTGTTCTCGTCGTCACAGATTCTGCTTGTCACGGCGGTATCCTTGCTGCTCACCAGCGTTTTGCTCGCTGTCGGCGCGCACTGCAACCGCAAGAACAGCGAACGCAAGTTTAAGCATATGCAGGGCGGCTCCGCCGAGGGCGGTCGTGAAACCTACACAATTGCGGACGCGCTGCTCGTTGGCTTAATGCAGGTTGCCGCGGCGCTGCTGCCCGGTCTTTCCCGCTCCGGCTCCACCCTTGCCGTCGGTGAAATGCGCGGCATCAACAAGCAAAAAGCGCTTGATTTTACTTTCATTCTCGGTATTCCTTCCATTCTGGCGGCGGCGCTGCTCGAGGGCTTGGACGCCGTGAAATCCCCGGAGGGTATCAACGTCGAAATCCCTGTCATTGCTGTGGGCATCATTGTTTCCGCGGTGGTCGGCTATCTTTCCATCTGGCTGTTTAAGTGGTTCTTAAAGAGCGACAAGATGATTATTTTCATTGTATATACCGCACTTGTCGGCGCGGCGCTGGTGGTGGTTTCCGTCATTGAGTTGATGAACGGCACTAACCTGTTTACAGGACAGCCCGCTTCCTTGCTGCAGACAATGAATTTCAACGCATAATTCAACAGAAAAGGTGAATTTGATTGGCATCAAATAAAAACACAGGAACGAAAAAAACAAATACACGCGCAAAGTCCGCTTCGGCAACGCGAAAAAAGGCTGTGCCGCCGCCGAAAAGCGGTGGTCTGAGCCCGCGTATCCGTTCAATCCTTTACGCGGTGCTGGCAGGCTTCTTCATCGTCATGATTCTCTTTAAGGGAAGAAGCTTTTGGACAATGACGCGCGCGGCGTTTATCGGCGTGTTCGGCTTTGGCATTGTGCTGGTGCCCGCCGTGTTCATCTACCTTTTGGTGATGACCGCCAAGGAAAAAACCTATGTCGCGCACTTCAAGGCAAAGGTTGCGCTGTGTGTGCTGACAGTGCTGATTGCGGGCGCGCTGATTTACATAGCAAGCGGCTCGCCGCACCAAAACGTCAACTATCTCGCGGCGCTCGGCAATCTCTTTCTCGACGCCTACAACGCCGTCAGCGGCAGCAGCTATTTCGTGTTCAGCTGCGGCTTCCTCGGCGGTATTCTCGGCTATCCGCTCGCCATGCTGTGCGGCAATGTGGTGGGCGCGATTCTCTCGCTGCTGCTGCTCGCGGGACTGATTTTCATTCTCGCCAACCTGTCTGTCAACGACGTTGCGCGCGCTGTCAAACGCGCCCGCACCGCAGGCGGAAAGCGTATTCGCTACCACCGCGAGCGCAGGGAGGAACGGCGGCAGGAAAGAGAACAGGCGGTTGAGCGTGAAACGGTATCCGGCGCAGCAGCCACCCGCCGGCCGGAAACCGTTATCGACGTTCCGCTTCACTACGGCGAAAGCGCCTACGGCGGCATTGACATTCCGCTCGACGCTCCCGCGCAGAAAAAGAAAACGCGCAAGACAAACACCGCCAAAAAGGGCGTGGATTACGACATCGTTGACCAAAACGAGGGCAACGCCAAGGACGTTGATTTGTCCGAGGATTTGCAGAATATCATTGACCGCGCCAGCCGTCCGATGGGTTCAAAGAACACCACGATTGAGCATATCGCGGAGGATATTTCGCAGGAAAAACGCGCTAACCGCGTGGCGGGCGGCGCAAAGCAGGCAGACCCGCAGACGGTGCCTGTTTCCACCAAGAAAACGCCGAAAAATCAGCCGGCGATTGAAGAACCGGACGAATTTGAAAGCGTGGGCTACGGCAAGGATAATTCTCTTGAAGAAACAAAACCCGAAAAGGTTTATCACTATCCTCCCGTTCAGCTGCTCTCTCCGAGCAACAATGCCAACGACCAATCCGCAATGGAGGAACTGCAAAATAACTCCCGCAAGCTGATTGAAACGCTCAACAGCTTCGGCGTTAACGCCACGATTGTCGATATTTGCCGCGGTCCGTCCGTTACGCGCTATGAACTGCAGCCCGCTCCCGGCGTAAAAATCAGCAAAATCACCAACCTTTCCGACGATATTGCGCTCAACCTTGCGGCAAACGGCGTGCGTATCGAGGCGCCGATTCCCGGCAAGGCGGCGGTCGGCATCGAGGTGCCGAACAAGGTCGTCAGCATGGTTTCCATGCGCGAGCTGATTGATTCCGACGTGTTCCGCAACGCCAAGAGCAAGCTTACCGCCGTGCTCGGCAGGGATATCTCGGGTCAGATTGTCGTGACCGACATTGCCAAAATGCCGCACCTGCTGATTGCCGGCACCACCGGCTCCGGTAAGTCCGTCTGCGTGAACTCCATCTTAATCAGTATTCTCTACAAGGCGACGCCCGACGAGGTAAAGCTGCTGCTGATTGACCCGAAGATGGTTGAGTTTTCCAAATACAAGGGTATTCCGCACCTGCTGGTTCCCATTGTTTCCGACGCGAAAAAGGCGGCGGCGGCTCTGGGCTGGGCAGTCAGCGAAATGCTCAACCGCTATAAAATTTTCTCGGAATACGACTGCAAGGATATTGACTCCTACAACCAGTTGATTGAGAAAAACCTCCGCTATATCGAGGAAAATCCGCCGGTTGAAAACGAGGAAGGCGAGTTGATCCAGCCTGTGATGGAAATCAACGGACTGCCCGTTGCCAAGGAAAAAATGTCGCGTGTTGTGATTGCAATCGACGAGTTGGCGGATTTGATGATGGCGGCTCCCAGCGAGGTTGAGGACAGCATTTGCCGTTTGGCGCAGATGGCGCGTGCGGCGGGTATGCACCTGATTCTCGCCACCCAGCGACCGACGGTTAACGTCATCACCGGCTTGATTAAGGCGAATGTTCCGAGCCGTATTTCTCTGAAAGTAAGTTCCAACATGGACTCCCGCACGATTCTCGACGTCGGCGGCGGTGAAAAGCTGATAGGCCGCGGCGACATGCTGTTTTCTCCCGTCGGCGCGCCCAAGCCGATTCGCGTGCAGGGCTGTTATGCCTCCGAGGAAGAAATCGAGAGCGTGACCGCCTATGTCAAAAAGAGCGCCAGAGCGGAATACAACGCCGAAATCGAAGAAAATATCAAGCGCATTGAAGCCGAGGGAATCGGCAGCGGCAAGAAAGGCGCCGCTGATGATGAAGGCGGCGACGGCATTAATATCGACTCAAAAATGGAAGAAGCGATTCAGTACGTCATTGAAGCGGGACAGGCTTCCACCTCCATGCTCCAGCGCCGCCTGAAGGTCGGCTACGCCCGCGCAGGCAGAATGATTGACGACATGGAGCAGCTGGGAATCGTCGGCCCCCACCAGGGCTCCAAGCCCCGCGACGTCCTCATGACCTATAATGAGTGGCTGGAGAGAAGGAATGTCCTTCAAAACCACTCGGACTGAATAAGTGATTAGTGGCTAGTGGCAAGTGGTTAGTGTTTTTGACCCTCATTAGCCATTATTCTATAAAAGGGATAGTTAAATGATAAAAAGTTATCGTGATTTGTTAGTTTGGCAAAGGTCAATGGAATTGGTATATGAAGTTTACCGGTTGGTGAAAAGACTGCCAAAAGAAGAATTATACGCGCTGTCCTCTCAAATCAGAAGGTCGGTTGTTTCGGTTCCGTCCAATATAGCAGAGGGGCAGCAAAGAAAATCTACCAGAGAATTTATTCAATTTCTTTCAATTGCACGAGGTTCAGTGGCAGAATTGCAAACACAGCTTTTGATTTGCGTCGGGTTGAACTACTTGACAGAGAATGATATTTCCGAAGCCATGCAGTTAACAGTTGAAATTAACAAAATGCTGAATTCAATCATTCTCAAGCTACAACAACTGCGTTGAGTACACATTCACTTACCACTTACCACTTACCACTTGCCACTTGCCACTTGCCACTTCACCGGAGGTGAAAAACCATGGCTTTCCTACCAATGAACCAACAACAAATGCAAAAACTCAACTGGCAGCAGCCCGACTTCATCTACGTCTGCGGCGACAGCTATGTTGACCATCCTTCCTTCGGCGCGGCGATAATTACGCGGGTGCTGGAGGACTGCGGCTATAAGGTCGCGTTTTTGGCGCAGCCGAACTGGAAAAGCGACGCGGATTTTACGCAATTCGGCAAGCCGCGGCTGGGCTTTATGGTGTCGGCGGGCAATATTGACAGCATGGTGGCGCATTACACCGTCGCCAAGCGCAAGCGCCATGACGACGCCTACACCGCCGGCGGCAAAAACGGCAAGCGCCCCGACCGTGCGGTGACGGTTTACTGCAATATCATCCGCCGCCTTTATCCCGACAGTCCCATTATTATCGGCGGTCTGGAAGCGTCTCTGCGCCGTTTCGCGCATTATGATTACTGGAACGACTGCGTAATGCCGTCGGTTCTCTTTGACAACAAGGCGGATATTTTGGTTTACGGCATGGGCGAGCTGCAAACCGTTGAAATCGCCCGGCGGCTCGGTGAGGGCTATCCCGTGGAAGCGCTTCACGACATTCGCGGCATTTGCTATCAAATCAATACCGAGGACTATGTGCCGCAGTCCGCGGTGGATTTGCCGAGTTTTGAGCGCGTGCGCGAGAGCAAGCGCGACTATGCCATCGCTGCCCGCAAGGAACTGGACGAAGCCGACGCGGTGCGCGGCAAAACGCTGATTCAGCGGCACGGAAAGCGCCTTTTGGTGCAAAATCCGCCCATGCCGCCGCTTGATACCAAGCAGCTTGATTGGGTCTATTCGCTGCCCTATGAGCGGTGGTATCCCGCCTGCTACGAAAAACTCGGCGGCGTGCCGGGCATTTCCGAGGTACAGTTTTCGATTACCCACAACCGCGGCTGCTTCGGCGCCTGCAACTTTTGCTCGCTTGCCTTTCATCAGGGACGCGCCGTTACCGTGCGCAGCGAGGAAAGCGTCATTGCCGAGGCAAAAAGCTTTTTGCGGGACAAGCGCTTCAAGGGTTACATCAGCGACGTCGGCGGTCCCACGGCAAATTTCCGCCTTCCGTCCTGTGAAAAACAGAAAAAACTCGGACTCTGCAAGGGCAAAAAGTGCCTTGCGCCCAAGCCCTGCCCTCAAATGCAGGTCAGCCATGCGGAATATCTTCACTTGTTGCGCGAGCTGCGGAAAATCGACGGTATCAAAAAGGTCTTTATCCGCAGCGGTATCCGCTTTGACTATCTGATGGAGGACGAAAGCGACGCCTTCTTTGAGGAGCTTGTGCGCCATCACATCAGCGGTCAGCTTCGCGTGGCGCCGGAGCATTGCTCGGCGGCGGTGCTCGACAAAATGGGCAAGCCGCACATTGAAGTCTACAAAAAATTCTGCGACAAATTTTATTCACTCACCCAAAACGAAAACAAGGACCAGTATGTGGTTCCGTATCTCATGAGTTCGCACCCCGGCTCTACGCTCAGGGACGCGGTGGAGTTGGCGCTGTTCTGCAAGCGGCAGAACATCCACCCCAAGCAGGTGCAGGATTTTTATCCCACACCCGGCACCATTTCCACCGCCATGTTCTACACCGGGCTTGACCCCTACACGCTTGAGGAGGTCTATGTCCCCAAAACCGAAGGTGAAAAGTCCATGCAGCGCGCGCTGCTGCAATACTTCATTCCCGAAAACAAGCCGAAGGTCATCAAGGCGCTCATTGCCGCAGGCAGGCGCGACCTGATCGGCAGCGGCAAAAACTGTCTTGTCACGCCTATGCCGGGACAGAGCGGCGCAAAGCCGCAGCAAAAGGCAAAGAAAAACAAGTTTGCGCGTTACTCCCGCAAAAAGAAATAAGGTAAATTATGCTTAGATTTATTCTCGGTTCCGGCGGCACGGGAAAAACCGCCGCCATCTATCAAAAAATCAAAGAGCAGGTGCTTGCGGGCGAGCAGGAGGTTCTCATGCTCGTGCCCGACCAAAGCTCCTTTGAAACAGAAAAGGCGTTCTTGAACCTGCTCGGCGCAAAACTATGCAAGCGCGTCACCGTGTTCGGTTTTGACGGCATGTGCCGCCATGTGTTTCAAAAAACGCGCAGCGTGCCGCAAAACGTGATTGACAACGGTACCCGCGCAGTGCTGATGAATATCGCGCTGGAGCAGCTCAGCGAAAAGCTGACCCTGCTGAAAACCAAGCGCAAACGCGGCGTGACGGAAATGCTGCTCGGCGTGCTGTCCGAGTGCAAAAAGAGCGGCGTCACTACCGACATGCTCCGCGACGCGGCGCAGCGTATTGAGGACGAAACCCTCCGCGCCAAATTGCAGGAAACCGCTCTGGTGCTCGACGCCTTCGACGCGCTGCTCTCGCAAAGCTATATCGACCCGCTCGACAACCTCGACAGGCTGAAAAATATTCTTTTAGAGAATGATAACCTGTTTCGCAATCAGGTGTTATACATTGATTCGTTTTCCGGCTTCACCGCCGCACAGCTTGAAATCATCCGCGTTTTGCTTTCCCGCTGCCGCGAGGTCAACGTCGCCCTGACACTCGACCCCGACGGCGATAAAAACGAGGCGGTGTTTCAGGTTTCAAACGCTACCTATGAGCAGCTAAAGGCGCTTGCCAAGCGCGATTTTGTGGACATCAAAGCGCCTGTCAAGCTTTCTCGGCCGCTGCGCTTTTCCAACGGCGAGCTTGCGTTCTTAGAGCGCGGCGTGTTCCGCCGGGGCGCAAATCAATCGGACAAAATCCCCGAAAATATCACGCTCTACCGCGGCGGCGACCTTTACGACGAGTGTGAGTTTGTCGCGCGGCGCGTCAAAGAACTTGTCATGAAGCATGGCATGCGCTATAACGACATTACCGTAATTTGCCGCGATTTGAAAAACTACCGCGGCATTCTCGACGTGACCCTTGAAAAATACGACATTCCGTACTTTATGGACATGCAGCGCGACATCAACGTCAAGCCCGCCGTGCGGCTAGTCAACAGCATTTTCCGCCTGATCACCGACGGCTTTCAGCGCGAGGATTTGCTCTCGCTGCTCAAAACCGGACTGACCGTGCACAGCGAGTCCGACATTGCCGCGTTTGAGAATTATCTCTATGTCTGGAACATCAGCGGCAAGCGGCTGTGTGAGCCGTTCACGCTCAATCCGCGCGGCTATGCGGAGAAATTCAAGCCTGCCGACGAAAAGGCGCTCGAAAGGGTAGAGGCTGTCCGCAAAGCGGTGACAGAGCCGCTGCTTGCCTTTCGTGAAGCCCTCAAAGGACAAAACGCGAAAACCGTTACCGAAGAACTTTACCGCCTGCTCGAAACCCTTAATGCGCCGGACGCGCTGCGCAAGCTTTACGACGTGCTCGAAGCGCAGGAAAAGGGCTTGGGCGCCGAGCAAATCCGCGTCTGGGGACTGCTGATGAACGCGCTCGACAAAACCGTCGCGGCGGTGGGGGAGCAGGTGTTGTCCGCCGAGCGGTATTTTGAGCTGATGTCGATTCAAATTTCTAATATCGAATTTTCACAGATTCCCCAAACCCTCGACTGCGTGACCGTCACCACCGCCCAGCGCGTGCGGCTCGGCGGGCAAAAGGCGGCGTTTTTGATCGGCTGCACCGACGGCGAATTTCCCGCGGTGCCCCATTCGTCCGGGCTGTTTTCAAGCTATGAAATCAAGCAGCTTTTGCTCAACGAAATCAACATCAGTGACGACTTTTCCTATCTCGCCAATCTCGAAACCTTTCTGGCATACAGCGCCGTTACCGCGCCCTCGCACCTGCTGTTCGCAAGCTACCCGGCGCTGAATTTTGAGGGCGGCAAAAACGAAAAATCCGTTATTTTTACGGAACTTCACAAGATTTTTCCAAGGCTTCCCATCCGCAGCAGGCAGGACTATGACGACCGTGCGGACGCCATGCTCGCGCTCACGCCCGCCTTTGAGGAATACGCCCGCTCGCTCTCCGCGGAAAGCGGGGAACTGCGCGGTCTGCGAGATTTCTTTGCGGAAAACGCACGCTATCAGTCGGGAAGCGCGGCGGTGCAGCGGGCGGTCAACAGAGAGCCGTTCCGCATTGAGCACCCCGAAAACGCGCGGCTGCTTTTCGGAGAAAACCTCACAATCTCCGCCTCTCAGGTGGAAAAATTCAGCCTGTGCCGCTTTTCCTATTTCTGCAACTACGGTCTGCATGTCCGCGAACGCCGCAAGGCGGAAATCAACCCGATGGAATACGGCACGCTGGTGCATTACATACTCGAACAATTTTTTACGAAATATTCTAAAAAGGAATATTCAGCGCTTTCCGAGCAAGCCGTCCGCGACTTTATCCGCAGCGCGGTTTCCGCTTATCTGGAAGGCTATCTCGGCGGCAGCGAAACAAAGCAGAAGTCCTTTCTCTACCGTTTGGACGTGCTCTGCTCCAATCTTCTGCTGATGGTGACGCACATCATCACCGAGCTGTGCCAAAGCGACTTTGAGGTTGCCGACTGCGAGCTTAAAATCGGCGCTGACATTCCGTCCTACACCGTGCAGCTGCCGGGCGGTCAAAACATCGCCGTGTGCGGCAGCGTTGACCGCGTGGACGTAATGAAAGCCGAAAACGAAACCTTTTTGCGCATTATCGACTACAAAACCGGCGAAAAAACCTTCCGCCTTTCGGACATTCTCTTTGGCTTGAACCTGCAAATGCTGATGTACCTCTGCTCCATTCAATCCGAGGGCAAGGCGCGGTACGGCGAAATGACGCCCGCGGGAATTCTCTACATGCCCGCCGTGGTGCCGAACATTCAGGCGGACGGGCTGACAGATGAAAAAATCAAGGATAAAATTGACAAGAAATTTCAGATGAACGGACTGCTGCTCGACGACGTGCGTGTGATTAAGGGCATGGACAAGACCGAAAACGCAAAATATATCCCTGTCAAAATCAGCGGCGGCAGCCCCGCGAAAAGCGACAGCCTTGCCACGCTTGCGCAGTTCGGCAAGATTTTTGAAAAGCTGCGCGACACCGTGGCGCAAATGGGCGAAAAGCTCTTTGACGGCGACGTGCAGGCAATTCCGCTCAAAGGCGCGGCGGACGCCTGCGAATACTGTCCCTATGACAGCGTGTGCGGCTATCGCCGCGGCGAGCCGGTGACGGTCTTTAAGCTGGATAACGACAGGGTGTTTGAAGAACTCGGCAATGACGGAGGTGAGGATTAATGGCTACAAACTGGACGCCGGAGCAAATTGACGCAATTGAAGCAAGAGACGGCTCTGTGCTGGTTTCCGCCGCGGCGGGCTCCGGCAAAACCGCCGTGCTGGTGGAGCGCGTGATTCGCATGATTACCTCGCCTACCCATCCCGTTGACGCGGACAGGCTGCTGGTCGTTACCTTCACCCGCGACGCGGCGGCGGAAATGAAGCAGCGCATTTCAAAGGCGCTGGGAGAGCTGCTCGACAAAGACCCCTTCAACCCGCAGCTTTTGCGGCAGAGCAAGCTGCTCTACACCGCGACCATCTGCACAATCGACAGCTTTTGCGGCGATTTGGTCAAGGAGTATTTTCACACGCTTGACGTGTCGTCCGATTACCGCATTGCCGAGGAAAGCGAGCTGGAACTGATGAAAGCAGCGGCGCTGGACGCAGCGCTTGAAGCCTACTACAACGCTGACAATCAGGCGTTTCAAAAGCTGCTCGACGCCTTTTCCGGCAAAAACGGCGACGCAAACCTCCGCCAAACCGTTTTGGCGGTCCACGGCTTTTTGGAAACCCAGCCGTTCCCGGAGCAGTGGCTCGACGAAATGTACCGGGGCTACGGCGAGCGCAACGTCGCCAATTCGCTCTGGGGGAAAATCATTGTCGATTATGCCAATCCCGCCGTATCTCACGCAATCAATCTGTGCGAAAACTCGCTCAAGCTGCTTGCGGACGCGGACGAAAAGCTGCGTGACAAGCTGACGCCCGTTATCGAGGACGACCTCGCCTATTTTCAGCTTTTGCAGCAGGCGCTGCTCGGCGACAGCTGGGACAAGATGGCCGAAACGGTTCACGCCTTTGCGCCCAGAACCCTGAGCACGCCGCGCGGTTACAAGGAGGATCCCTGTAAATGCGCGGTGGCGGCAAACCGCGACAACGTAAAAAAGACAATGGAACGGCTCAAAAAATATTTTTGCCGCACCGAACAGCAGGCGCGAAACGAATTCGGCGAATTGCAGGAACTGGTCGGCGTGCTGTTCGACCTCACCCGCCGCTACATCACCGAACTCAATTCGCTGAAGCGCGGCAAGAACGTGCTCACCTTTTCCGACACCGAGCTGCTCGCCGTGCGCCTGCTTGCGGAGCCGTCGGAGGACGGCGGCTGGCGCAAAACCGCGCAGGGTTATGAAATTTCCTCCCGCTTTGACGCGGTGATTGTGGACGAGTATCAGGACGTCAACGATGTGCAAAACCTGATTTTCAACTGCGTTTCCACCGACGAAAACAACCTGTTTACCGTCGGTGACGTCAAGCAGTGCATCTACGGCTTCCGTCAGGCAAAGCCGCAGATTTTTGTCGGCAGAAAGGAGAGTTATCCGCGCTTTAACCGTGAAAATCCCGTATATCCCGCCACGATAATTCTTGACAAGAATTTTAGAAGCCGCAAAGAGGTGTGCGACACCGTCAATTTCATCTTCTCGCGGCTCATGAATAAAGAAACCGCGCGCATGGATTACACGCGCGACGAATTCCTCAACGTCGGCGCCGAATACGCGGCGCAGAGCGGCTGTGAAACCGAGTTGCTCTTAATTGAAAAAAACGAGTTTGAGGGAGAGGAAAGCGCTGTGACGGAAGCGCGCTGCATTGCCCGCCGGATCAGCGAAATCATGGCCTCCGGCTTTCCCGTGACAAAGAAAAAAATCACCCGCCCGCCGGAGTACGGCGATTTTGCGGTCATGCTGCGTGCCAAGGGCGACGCGCCGCTGGTGGTGCGCACCCTGCTCGACTGCGGAATTCCCGCCTATTGCGAGGAAAAGGAGAGCGCGTTTGAAACGCTTGAGGTCAAGATTTTGCTCAATTTCCTCCGCATTATCGACAATCCCGCGCTTGATATTCCGCTGCTTTCGGTGCTGTGCAGCCCCATTTTCGGCTTCACGCCCGACGAACTCGCGCAAATCCGCGCCGGAAACCGCTGCACAAGCCTTTACAGCGCCCTGCGCGCCTATCAAAAGCAGAGCCGAAAAACGGCGGAATTTCTTTCTCAGCTTGCGGCGCTGCGCTCTGTTTCCTATGTTTCCACCGTTGACGACTTAATCGGCAAGGTGCTTGAAATCAGCTCGCTCGGCGCGATTACCTGCGCCCTGAACAGCGGCGACGCTCCGCTGCAAAGTCTAAACCTTGTCCGCCGCTATGCGCGTGACTTTGAGGCGGGCGGCGGCAAAAACCTCTCTGATTTTGTCTTTTACATTGACCGCGTGATTGACAGCAGAATCAATCTGCCCGCAGCCGCCGGCAGCAACGCGAGCGCGCTCAACGGCGTGCGCGTGCTCAGTATCCACAAGTCGAAGGGACTGGAATATCCGTTTTGCTTTTTGGCGGGCAGCGGCAAGGAATTTTACAAGCGCGACCTCGGCGACGACATTTTGATTGACAGCAACGCGGGTCTCGGCATCCGCCGCAAGGAAGGCGTTTTGCGTTACGACACCCTGCCGCGGCTGGCGGTTCGCATTGAAATCGAGCGCGACAAGCTTGCCGAGGAGCTGCGCGTGCTGTATGTCGCCCTGACCCGCGCGCGCGAAAAGCTGATGATTGTGGCGGCGAAGAAGGACGTCGATACATATATCCGAAAAATGGCTTCACAGCTGATGTTCGGTCACATCATCGACCCGTTCACCGTCGTCAGCGCCAACAGCGAGCTCGACTGGCTGACCCTCTGCGCCCTTGCCAATCCGTCCTCGCGCAGGGAAATGCTCGGCGGCGCGGAGCAAATCACTCTGCGTGAGCCGTATCCTTCTTGGAAATTCCGCAAGCTGACCGCCAAGGACGGGCTGCTTTCCTCTCCAAAGCAGGAGGAAGAAACGGAAACGCAGCCGAAAAAAACGCTCACCGACACCGACTACGCCGCAATTCTGCGCGAAAACCTCACTTATACCTATCCCAACGCGGCGGCAACCAAGCTGCCCCAAAAGGTCAGCGCGTCGCAGATTACCCACAGTCAAAGCGGCGATTATTTTGAAAAAATCATTGTCAAGCCGCGCTTTCTCAGCGACAACAATTCCACCGCTGTTGAACGCGGCACCGCCCACCACCTGTTTTTGCAATACTGCGATTTTGCCGCCGCCAGAGCCGACATCACAGCGGAAATTGACCGCTTGCAGCAGGATGGGCTTCTCAGCACCCAACAGGCGGCGCTCATTGATAAAAACGGTCTTTCCGGGCTGCTTCATTCCCGCCTGTTCGACCGCGTAACCGCCTCCGACGAAATCTACCGCGAGGAGCAGTTCACCGTCAAAATTCCCGCTTCGCTGGTGTTTGACGACAGCGCGACTGAAGCGGAAGAAATCGTCATGCAGGGCGCTGTGGACTTGGCGTTCATGGAAAACGGCAGGCTGGTGATTGTCGATTACAAAACCGACAGGGTGCGCGATTTGCAAAAGCTTGTCACCCTCTATCAAAAGCAGCTGCAGCTTTACCGCGAGGCAATGAGCCGCTCGCTTGAATGTGAGGTCAGCGAGTGCATTATCTGCTCGGTGGCGCTCAACGACTGCATTGCGGTATAAATTTTGTCAAAAAAGCACATTGCAATTTGCAGGATTTTACAGTATGATAGAGTGTATCAATACGGAAGGGGAAGAGTATGAGAAGAAAAAGAATCAGACAGAGCGTTTCTGTTTTGCTGTCGTTTCTGCTGCTTTTGAGCATGACCGCAATCGCGGGCTACGCGCAGCCAACGGTACAGGCAGCGGAGCAGACAGAGGAGCCGGCGGGCGTGAACTATTCCGTTTACGGCAGCCAAACGCTGCTTGAATCCGCCGAAATTACCTACGCCATGTATATGAAGTGGCTGGAAGACCACGACAACACAGGCGCCTATCCCAATTATTATCTGGGCACACCCTATGTCGGTTATTTTGTCGGCACGCCCTTTGACGGCGACGACTACCGCACGCCCAACGGCGAAGCCTACGCCTACGGCATGCGTCCGCCGTCCTATGCGCCCTATAACAGCCACGGCATGAACTGCACCGGCTTTGTCTGGAATGTGCTGGTGAACGCGGGCAAGCGCTGCGGCGCGTCGCAAACCGCCCTGAACAGCCTGCCGGTTGTCAGCGGTCATCTGAACTACTGGGCAAATAACGACATTTACCGCTATTATTTTCCGGGCAGCAATTGTATCCAAGACGCGCTGAATTCGGGTGTGCTCGAAAAAGGCGACATTTTGTGGATTAACGGAACCGAGGATTGGCACGCCGGTATTTTCTACGGCGACAGTCCCTCTGACAACAAATTTTGGCATTCCGGCGCACAGCACGGCTTGTCCTCCGTTAACCGCATTTCCGGTATCGAGCCGTGCGGCACCGCCATTGAGATGTATGTGTTAAAGGCATATCATCCCGCACGTCCGCCGAAAATCGCCCAGCTTGCCATCAAAACCGTTCCGAAATACACTTCCGTAAACGGAAACGGCAACTATTCGCTGCTCGGCACCAAATTCAGAGTTTTCACAAGCTATGCCGATGCGCAGGCGGCTGCCGCCGATTACGGCAACACCGCCGCGTGGAGTAAAAATATCGGCACCATCGCCCTCGACGGCAACGGCTTCGGCGTGCTGCGCACAGGAGAAGTGCCGCTGTATGCCGAACTGGAAAGCGCGGGCGGCGCGCATGAGTATTTCAAGCGCAAGCCGCAGGCGATTGACGCGACAAAAAGCTATTACGCTGTCGAGTGGGGAGCGGGCAAAAACTATGTCACCGACAAAACAATCTACCCGCTGATTGACGCCAAAAAGAGCGCCGACAGCTTTTGGTCGGACTACAATCTGGTGCGCACCTCCGCCGGACTCCGCTTTTACGTCGCCAATACCGTCAACGAATATTACGCCGCCGCGCTGCGTGTGCACGCAGCGTCAGAGGACACGTCGCTGACCGATAACAACGAGAATTACTCGCTGCTCGGCGCACGGTTCACCGTTTACGGCGACTATCAGGACGCGCTTGACGCCGCTGCCGCTCCTGTCGGCTCTGCGGAACGCAGCAAGCAGACAGAAAGCTATTTCGGTCAGATTCTCACCAATGCCTCCGGCGTCGGCTGGCTGCGTATCGGAGAAGCGCCGGGAGAAGAAGTCTTTGCGACCAAGGAAGGACAGGACGGCTACTTTACCTCTACGATTAAGCCGCTGCTGATCGGCACCTATTACGCCGTTCAGACCGGAGCGGGCAAGGGTTATGAGCCGAGTGATGAAATCTATACCTTCACCTCCTCCAATTCCGCTATCAGCATGGACGGCTTTGAGGAGATTGTGTTCAACGCAATGAAGGATAATTCCCTTCTTATTCTCAACAAGCCTGTTGTCACCGTTCCGACAACGGAGCCTGCCACCGAGGAACCTACGACCGAACAGCCGGCAACGGAGCCTGCCACTGAGGAACCCGCAACAGAGCAGCCCGCAACGGAGCCTGCCACCGGGGAGCCCGCAACAGAGCAGCCCGCAACGGAGCCTGCCACCGAGGAACCCGTAACGGAACAGCCCGCAACGGAGCCTGCCACCGGGGAACCCGCAACAGAACAGCCCGCAACGGAGCCTGCCACCGAGGAACCCGTAACGGAACAGCCTGCAACGGAGCCTGCCACGGAGGAGCCCGCAACAGAGCAGCCTTCCACCGAGCCTGTCCCGACAGAGGAGCCGAAAATCTACCTCTGCGGCGACATCAACAACAACGGCAGGGTGACGATTAACGACGCAACGCTCCTGCAGCGGCTTCTCGCCGAGGATGATTCACGGCTTCCGTCTGATTTCAGCGACACCGGGCTGTTAACAAAGGTTGCCGACGTCAACGGCGACGGCAGAGTGTCCATCAAGGACGTCACCGAGCTGCAGCGGTATCTGGCGGATTATGAAATGAAGCTTGATATTATCAACCGCCCCGTCAAAAAGGGTCAGCCGATTCCGATTGACGACCCCACCGTTCCGCGCGAGGTTGCCGCAATCAAAGAAAAAGAATAAGGCTCAAGAGCGTTTGCTGCGGCAGGCGCTCTTTCCTTTTGGCGGATACGAAAAAACACTTGACCTTATCGCAAAAAAAGATTATACTATAAAAGGTATATTTTTGTGAGAATATACAATAACACATCGAAAGGATTAGATAGATGGGAGTTTATGAAGAACTTGTCGCGAGAGGCTTAATCGCGCAGGTGACAGACGAGAAAGAAATCAGAGAGCTTGTCAACAGCGGCAAGGCGGTTTTTTATATCGGCTTTGACCCCACGGCGGACAGCCTGCATGTGGGTCACTTCATGGCGCTTTGTCTGATGAAGCGTTTGCAAATGGCGGGCAACAAGCCCATTGCGCTGCTCGGCGGCGGCACCGGCATGATTGGCGACCCCTCCGGCAGAACCGATATGCGCCAAATGCTCACCCGTGAAACCATTCAGCACAATGTTGACTGCTTCAAGGAGCAAATGAGCAGGTTCATTGATTTCTCCGACGGAAAGGCACTGATGGTTGACAACGCCGAATGGCTGCTCGACCTCAATTATGTTGAACTTCTCCGCGAGGTGGGCGCTTGCTTCAGCGTCAACAGAATGTTGACCGCAGAGTGCTACAAGCAGAGAATGGAAAGAGGACTCAGCTTCCTCGAATTCAACTATATGATTATGCAGTCCTACGACTTCTATGCTCTCTATCAGCGATATGGCTGCAACATGCAGTTCGGCGGCGACGACCAGTGGAGCAACATGCTCGGCGGCACAGAGCTGATTCGCCGTAAACTCGGCAAGGACGCCTACGCCATGACGATTAACCTTCTGCTCAATTCCGAGGGCAAAAAGATGGGCAAAACCCAGTCGGGCGCGGTGTGGCTCTCCGCTGAAAAGACCAGCCCCTATGAGTTCTACCAGTACTGGAGAAACATTGACGACGCTGATGTCGTGAAATGCCTGAAAATGCTGACCTTCCTTCCGCTGGAGGAGATTGAGGAGCTCGCAAAGCTTGAGGGCAGCGAAATCAACAAGGCAAAGGAAATCCTCGCTTATCAGCTGACCGAAATGATTCACGGCAAGGAAGAGGCTGACAAGGCGCAGGAGGCGGCGCGCGCGCTGTTCGGCAGCAAGCAGGACACCGACAACATGCCCTCCACCACGCTCACCGACGATGACTTTACCGACGGCAGCATTGCGATTCTCGACCTGCTTTCAAAGTGCGGCTTGATTCCCTCTAAAAAAGAGGGCAGACGCCTGATTGAGCAGGGCGGTATCACCGTTGACGACGAGAAGGTTACGGACGTTCTCGCCACCGTTGCGAAGGAAGCCTTTGAAAAGGGTCACGTCATCATCAAAAAGGGTAAGAAGAAATTCCACAAAGCCGTTCTTTGAGTGGTAAGTGGTTAGTGAGTTATAAGTTATAAGTAATAAGTTATAAGTTTTCTTTTCACTTTCCGCTTGTTCAACACGTTAATTTTGCAGCATTGTCTGCTAAAAATAAGGAAAGAAGGAACAATCAAATGAAAATTGTAAAGGAATTCAAAGAATTCATCATGCGCGGCAACGTCATGGATTTGGCAGTCGGCGTTATCATCGGCGGTGCGTTCAGCGCAATCGTCACCTCGCTGACCGACGACATCATTTCGCCTATCCTCGGCATTTTCGGCGGCATGGATTTCAGCAACCTCGTTGCCAATGTGAACGGCGCGGAAATCCGCTACGGCGCGTTCATCACCGCTATCATCAACTTCCTGATTATGGCGCTGATTATCTTCCTGATGGTCAAGGGTATCAACAAGCTGATGTCCCTCGGCAAGAAGAAGGAAGCCGAGCCCGAGCCCACCACCAAGGTTTGCCCCTGCTGCTTCACCGAAATCGACATTCGCGCAACCCGCTGCCCGCACTGCACCAGCGAGCTGCCTGAAGAGAAATAAGAATAATTTGAACCCGCCGTTGATGAATATTTCGGACTTGAGAGCGTTTCCAAAGGCGGGATTGGGTGCAGCGTCACGCTGCCCGAGGAGAAATGAAATTTTATCTTAAAAATTGGCGGACTTCTTTTGAAGTTCGCCGTTTTTATTGTATATTGCGCCGAATATTTATTTACTTGCTTGACAGTTGCTTCTTTTCTCACTATAATATTGTCATTATGTCTAAAAGGAGATTATCTATGAAAAAAGTAACAGCCATTATTTTGGCGGCAATGCTTTCCGTTACCGTTCTCGGCGCATGTGCACAGAACAGTGAAAGCGTTCCCGCGGCAAGCGCAACCGAAGCGGAGCAGACAACTGCCGAAGCAGCAACCGAAGCAGAGCCCACCACCGAAGCGGCAACCGAGGCGGCAACAGAAGCCGCACCGCTCACCGCGGAGGAGCTTGCACCCGCCGACATTCTCACCTTCTCGGTTGAGGTCAACGGCAAGCAGCTCAACATTCCCTTCGATTACGCACAGCTCACCGAAATGGGCTTCAGCATGAAGGAGGACGAGGAGGTTAAGGCGCAGTCCTACACCATCGGCACTTATCCCGAAAACGCCGAGGGAAAGTACCTCAACGTGCAGTTCTACAATCCCACCGACGCGCCGAAAAAGTACTCGCAGTGCAAAATCGCGCAGGTGGAGTTCTCGCCCGATAAGAATTTAAACGTCGTTCTTCCCGGCGGTCTGCCCTTTGACGGACGCGCAACCGCTGATGACATCATCAAGAAATACGGAGAGCCGGATAACGTGATTGAGGGCAAAGCCTTTAAAACGCTCGAATACGGCAAGGGCTTTTCCAGAGTGGAGTTTACCATTCACAGCGACCCGCTGATTAAGTCCACCGATTCCGTAAAAATTCAAAATATGGTTGACTAATATTAATTTTTATTAGGTATTAGTATAAACAAAACCGGCTGATTTCATCGGAATCAGCCGGCTTTTTAAATGATAGAAATGTCACACTGCAAAAATATCTACTGCAAACAGCAGCAGCCAGCCGAAAAACACGCCGATTGCCATGCCTGCCACCACGTCGTGAATATAGTGCGCGCCCGCGAGAATCCGCGAAATCTCAATCAACAGCGCAATCACCAGCGCGGCGATTCCCAGCGGCGCATTGACGTACAAAAATGCCATTGCAATCACAAACGCGCTCGCGGTGTGGCGGCTCGGAAAGCTTTTGCCGACGGTGTCCTTCTTAAACACCGAGGGTTTTCCGTAGCGCTCATACGGTCGCGTTTCGTTCACAAGCACGCGCAAAATGGTCACACCCACAAACACCCACAGCGGCACCATCATCAGCTTGTTCAAATCCTTAATGGAATTGAAATAGACATACACCAGCAGCAGGGGATAGGCGATAAACATCACCAGTGGCAGCACCTTATACACAAAGCGCAGTATATTGTAGGCGGTTTTGTTTTCAGAAAAAAACCGCACGCTCCATTCAAAAATTTTTCGGTTCATTGTTTTCCGCTTTTCCGTAGGATAATTTTTTAACGTGATTTTTCCTTATTTTACCATACTCACGAAACAATTTCAACCTTATATTTCTCAAACCAGTAATCCAGCTCGATAATGTACGCCAAAATCTGCGGCGCCTTCATCAACTGACCGTACCACGGCTCGGTGATGGAATCCGGGTTTTCGATAATGCGCTCCACCGCCTGTTTGTCAAGCAGCTCGGTGAGCGTATTTTTCTTTTGAAGAATCATCTTCACGCGCTTGGCACATTCCTCAAAATAAACCGGGTTGTGCGTTTTGGGATAGGGGCTCTTTTTGCGCCACGCGATTTCTTCCGGCAGCAAATCGGAAAATGCCTTGCGGACAATTCCCTTTTCTCTGCCGCCCCACGCCTTGAACTCCCACGGCATGTTGTAGGCGTACTCCGCCAAGCGGTAATCGCAAAACGGCACGCGCACCTCCAAGCCGCTGAACATCGAGCACCTGTCCTTGCGCTCCAAAAGGCATTGCATAAACCAGTAAAAATTCAGGTAGAACATTTCCCGCATACGCGCGTTTTCCGGGCTGTCGGATTTAAGCTTCGGCGCGCTCTGCACGGTGTCCAAATACCGCTGGCGCACATATTCCTCTCCGCGCGGCAGCACGCCGTCTTTGAGGATAAACCGCCTGATTTCCTGACTGCGCGACCACGGAAAGCAGTCCTCAAACAGAATCTCCTTGTTAAAATACCACGGATAGCCGCCGAACAGCTCGTCGGCACATTCGCCCGAAAGCGCCACGGTGTAGTCCTTTTTTATCTCGCGGCAGAACAGCAAAAGCGACGAATCCACGTCCACATATCCCGGCAAATCCCGTGCCTCCACGCTCTCATACAGCGCGTCAGCCAGCAGCGTGTTGTCGAGAATCACCTCAGTGTGGCGTGTGCCGGCGTTCTTCGACATTAGCTTGATGTACTCATAATCGCGGTTCGGCTGAAACTTGCTCGTCTGAAAATACTGCGCGTTATCGCGGTATTCCACCGAGTAGGTGTTCGGTTTGCCCAGCTTGTGCTCGCGGTTGTAGAGCGAGGCGACCTTCACAATCACGCTGCTGTCCAAGCCGCCCGAAAGCAGCATACACAGCGGCACGTCGCTGACAAGCTGCCGCTGCACCGCGTCGGTGAGCAGCCACCGCGTTTTTTCAATCGTCTGCGCTTCGTTGTCGGTGTGCTCACGCGCTTCAATCGAAAAGTAGGTTTTGCGGGTCAGCCTGCCGTTGTGATAAACGGCACACTCGCCGGGGTTCAGTTCAAACACACCCTTAAACACCCCAAAGCCGGGCGTTCTTGCCGGACCGAGGAAAAAGATTTCATTGAGTCCCTGTTCGTCAATCTGCGGCTTGACAATGCCGCTTGCGAGCAGCGCCTTGATTTCCGAGCCGAACAGCAGACCGTTTTGGTATTCGTAGTAAAACAGCGGCTTCACACCGATTTTGTCGCGGCAGAGAAACAAACTTCTGTCGCGCGTGTTGAACACCGCGAAGGCAAAAATGCCGTTGAGTTTTTCGCCGCAGTGCACGCCGTACTTGATGAAGGTTTTCAGCACCACCTCGGTGTCGCTGTGTCCGCGAAAGTGAAAGCCGTCCGCCTTCAGTTCCTCGCGCAGTGCCGCGCTGTTATAAAGCTCGCCGTTGTAGACAATCACATAGGTCGCGTCGCCGTGACGCGCCGACATGGGCTGCTTGCCGTTTTCGCGGTCAATGACCACCAAGCGGCGGTGAATCAGCGTCGTGTCGCCGTTGATGTAGGTGCCGTTTTCGTCGGGACCGCGCCGCTCCAGCGTTTCCGACATTCTTTTAAGCGCCGCGCCGCGCTCCGCCATCACACAATCCTTTTCTATCCAGCCTGCAATTCCGCACATAAAATGTCCTCCTGTAATCTATTGTTTTATTGTTTGCTTCATTGAAATGAAAAAGCAAATCAGCACGCCGCAAATCACCGCGCCCGACAATGCGCTCCCGCCGAAAAAGGCGGCGTTTTCCGCCTGCGCTGTAGAAAAAACGGCGGTTTGCCTCGGCAGCATTTTCAAGCCGAGCTCGGTCAGCGCAGCGGTCAGAATTCCTTGCAATATTCTAAATAGGAAAAATAACCGTTTGCTGACAGGCAGCCCTCCCAGCGCCGAAAAAATCTGAAAGTGAACGCACAGCCCGCCAAACCCGACCGCGAAAGCAATCAGCGCGGGCGGCGCTTCATTCGAAAGCTTTGTCACCGCCGTGCAAATCTCCAGAACAACATACGCCGCGTTCAGCACCGATTGCTCCGGAATCATCTGCGCCAATATTTCCGCGATTGCCGAGAACAGCAGCACAAACGCGCAGATGAGCAGCATACTTCGTGCCGCCGCATAGACAGCTTCCACCAATGCCTGTGAAAAGGGGAGAGGAATTTCCTTTGATTCCGAATGAGAATGATTATATTTCTCTTTTCGAAAAATCGCCCTCGTCAGTATGCCGAGCAAAAGCACCGAAAGCACCTGTGCCGCGAGAATCATCCACCCGGTTGCCGTGCTGCCGTACACTGTCGCTCCGACAAAATTCACCAAAAAGCCGGGACCCGCGCAGACCGTGAACAGCGCCGCACGGCTTGCCTCCTGCTTGGTAACCGCTCCCTTTTGATACAGCGCCGCAAGCCCGCCCGCTCCCACAGGATAGCCGCCGATAAGTCCCATCACAATGACGGGCGCCAGCTGTCCGCTCACGCCGAAGAGCAGGCGCGTCAGCCCGTTGAGCGGTTTCCCGAGCCGTGCGCACAAGCCGCTTTTCACAAAGAGGTTTGTCACCGCCATCATTGGGAACAGCGACGGCACCAGCACGTTCAGGCACATGGAAACGCCCGCGCTCACTCCCTCGCGGCTGCTTTGCGAAAACACCAGCAGCGCCAAGCCCGCCGCCGCCAAGCCCGCCGCCTTTGCCGCAGCCGCCGTCCGTTGCAAATTCATTTCATCACCCGTTAATATCTATTCAACTTGGCTCATAATTATTAATGAGGTGAGGAAAAATGCCAAAAGAATCGCGCGTCGGGCGCTTGAATTCGGGCTTTGCGCCGCTGCTGGAAATGACAGGCAACCGGCAGCTGACGGTCGAAGGCTCCACGGGAATTCTGCTGTATGAAAACGAGCAAATCAAGCTCGGCACAGGACGAATGATTCTCTCCGTGAACGGCAGAGGATTGCGGCTGCGCTGCATTTCAGGCTCCTGCGTCGAAATCAGCGGTTTTATTTCGAATATAGAATTTTTAATGTGAGGGTAAACATGTTAGTTGGAATTTTACGGTTTTTCAAAGGCTCCGTGCGCTTTCGGGCAACAGGACAGTCTCCCGAACGCCTGCTCAATCTCTGCGCCCAACGCGGCGTTGCGCTGTGGAACGCCCGCCCGACGGCAGAGGGCTTGGAGGCTGTCACCACGGCAAGGGACTACAAAAAACTTCGCCCCATTGCCCGCAGAGCGCGGGTCAAAACAAAAATGCTCTCCAAGCGCGGCGCGCCGTTTATCGCGGCAAAATACAAGGGCAGAATCGGAATTCCCGTCGGCGCGGCGTTAGGGGCTGCGCTGCTGGTGGTGCTCTCGCAATTTCTCTGGACAATCAACGTCACCGGGCTGCACACCGTCAGCGAACAGCGCCTGCGCTCGCTGTTAACGGAAAGCGGCGTGAAAACCGGCGCGTTTAAGCACACGGTCGATACCGCGCAGGCAAAGCGCGATATTTTGCTTCAAGTGGACGAAATCGGCTGGCTGAGTGTGAATATCTGCGGCAGCCACGCCGACGTGGAGGTCAAGGAGAAAACCCGCAAGCCGGAGGTAGAGGAGAGCGAAACGCCCTGCAACATCAAGGCTTCCGAGGACGGCGTGATTACAAAAATCACCGCCGCACAGGGCGTGACCGAAGCAAAAGTCGGCAGCGGCGTCATCAAGGGCGAGCTGCTCATCAGCGGCGTGAACCTCACCAAGCAAAACACCGTGCGCTATGTCCGTGCAAAGGGCGAGGTGTGGGCAGATGTTATTTCTAAGAAAGAATTAAGTCTGTCGAAGGAACAGGAGTATATTTCTCTGAAAGAAAATAGTATCAACCGCAGCCGCCTGAATTTTATGGGCGTGCAGCTGCCCTGTTCACTTTCCTTCCGCTCATTTGCGCAATCGGCTTTCACCGGGAGCACGTCGGTGTTTACGCTCAACGGCAATCCGCTGCCGCTTGGCTTGGTGACCGAAACCGAGTGGGAGCTTGAACCGCACCGTGAAAGCTGCACCGCGGAACAGGCAAAGCGCGTGTTTGATACCTCGCTTTTGCTCTGTGAACTCTTTGAGCACGGCAGCGCCGAAAAGACTTCAAAGCAGGTCAAAATCGAAGAAACCGCCGGCGGCTTTCTCTGTCACGCGGACTATGTGTTCAACGAAAATATCGCGGAAAGTGTTGATTTCAGCGTGGAGGAATAGTATAATCGGAGTTAAGAGTTGAATGAAATGAGTGAAAATATGCGAATTTTATGTATCGGAGATGTGGTCGGAAGCGTCGGCTGTCAGTTTTTGCGGGCAAAGCTGCCCGCGCTCAAACGGGTCAAGGGCGTGGATTTGGTGATTTGCAACGGCGAAAATTCCGCCGACGGCAACGGTATTACGCCAACCTCCGCCAAATTTCTGTTTGACAGCGGCGTTGACGCGATTACGCTCGGCAACCATGCCTTCCGCCGCAAGGAAGCCTTTGACTATATGGACGAAAATCCCTTTATCGCGCGTCCGGCAAACTTTCCCGACAGCACCACACCCGGCTGCGGTATCATCAATCTCGACACCGGGCGGCGCATGGTCAGCATCATCAACCTGATGGGCAACATGTATCTCGAAAGCGGGCTGGAGTGCGCCTTTGACACAATTGACCGCGTGCTCAAACAGGCGGAGGGTAAAATTATTATCGTCGATTTTCACGCCGAAGCCACCAGCGAAAAGCGCGCAATGGGATATTATCTCGACGGCAGGGTCAGCGCGGTGTTCGGCACGCACACCCATGTGCAGACCTCCGACGCGCAGGTACTGCCAAAGGGCACAGGCTACATCACCGACGCCGGCATGACCGGCACGGTTTACTCGGTTTTGGGCGTAAAAACCGATATTATCATTCAAAAATTCAAAACCAAGCTGCCCGCGCGGTTTGACCTCGAAAACGGCGATTGCAAGCTTGAATGTGTGCTTTTTGACGTTGACGACAGCTCCGGAAAGTGCAAAAGTGCCGAAAGTCTGCGTGTGGAATAGCCAAATTTTTACCAATAATCTATTGAAAAAGCCGAAAAAAACTTGTATAATAAGGGTTGGCAGTGTATCACACACGGTAATTTAAAGGATGTGCTTTCATGATTAACGGAGAGATTTTAAAGAACGCGATTATTTCCGGCGCGCACAACATCAGCGTCAAGAAGAATCACATTAACGACCTCAATATTTTCCCTGTTCCCGACGGCGACACAGGCACCAATATGTCCATGACCGTCATGGCGGCTGCGAAAGCGCTTGAAGACTACGAGGGCACCAACGCGGGCGAGGTGGCTTCCATTGCCGCAAAAGCAATGCTGCGCGGCGCAAGAGGCAACTCGGGCGTTATCACCTCGATTTTGTTCAGAGGCTTCGGTCAGGGCTTAAAGGATATGGAGGAGGTCAACGGAAAGAACCTCGCCGCAGCGCTGGGTATCGGCGTTGACGCAGCATACAAGGCTGTTGCCAAGCCCACCGAGGGTACCATCCTCACCGTGGCAAGAATGGCTTACGAAGCCGGCGTTGAAGCGGCGCGTGAGAACACCGACGTGCTTCCCGTCTGGCAGGCGATTGTTGACAAGGCAAACGAAGCGCTCGCCATCACCCCCGAGCTGCTCCCCGTTCTCAAAAAGGCGGGCGTTGTTGACGCGGGCGGCAAGGGCTTGTGCTCCATTTTTGAGGGTATGCTCTGCTACATCAAGGACGGCGAAATCGTTGAGTACGAGGAAACCCAGGCGCTTACAATGGAAACCTTCGACAGTGCCGCCGCCGAGTTTGACGACGACATTGAGTTTACCTACTGTACCGAGATTATCGTCGGCAGAGACCCCGAATGTACGCTTGAGCCCGACGATTTGCGCAGCTTTCTCCAGACCATCGGCGACTGCGTGGTGATGGTGAACGACGAGGAAATCATCAAGATTCACGTTCACACCGAAACCCCGAACGTCGTTCTGGAAAAGGGTCTTACCTACGGTCAGCTGCTCGCCGTTAAGGTTGAGAATATGAAGGAGCAGCACAAAAACGCAAAGAAAAACAACAAGAGCACCAAGAAGAAAAAGGCAAAAAAGGAGAGCTTTCCCTTTGCCGAGCCGACTGAGGACTTTGGCTTTGTAGCCGTTGCCGCGGGCGAAGGTCTTAAAAATCTGTTCAAGGATTTGGGCTGCGCCAACGTCGTTTCCGGCGGTCAGAGCATGAATCCCAGCACCGATGACATTCTTGAAGCGGTTCTCGGTACACCCGCCAAGACCGTTATTGTGCTCCCTAACAATAAAAATATCATTCTCGCCGCGGAGCAGGTGATTCCGATGGTTGAGGACAGAAAGGTTGTCATCGTTCCCACCCGCACCATTCCGCAGGGCATGACCGCTCTCCTGAATTTTGACCCCGAAATCTCCGCCGAGAGCAACGCCCAGCTGATGATTGACGCGGCGCACGGCGTCGGCACAGGACTTGTCACCTTTGCGGCGCGCAACAGCGAGTTCGGCGGCAAGAAGATTAAAGAGGGCGACGTAATCGCGCTCGAAAACGGCAAGCTGACCATCACCGAGAAGAACGCGGTCAAGGCGCTTGTCAAGCTCGCAAAGGACATGGTGACCCGCGACACCGCCTTCATCACCCTGATTTACGGCGAGGACATCGAAGAAGAGGACGCCAACAAAGCGTATGAGGAACTCAAAGACAAGTTCGGCTCCCGCGCCGACATCTCGCTCGTCAAGGGCGACCAGCCGGTTTACTACTTCATCCTCAGCGTAGAATAAACCGTTGCCGGAAAACTTCAAATTTAACATAACAAACAAGTAGGGTTCGGTCTCGGCTGAACCCTATCGAATTATAAGTGATAAGTAACTCTCAACTCTCAACTCTCATAAAAATGCCATCTTTATACAAAATGCCTGTGTCCGGCCTGAAGGGCTTCGGACAAAAACGTGCGGAGCAGTTTGAAAAGCTCGGGGTGCGCTCGGTGGGCGATTTGCTCACGTTTTATCCCCGCACTTATGAGGACTGGACTTCCGTTGAAAAAATTGAAAATGTGCAGGACGGCGGCACCTATTGTATTCGCGCTGTTTTGGGCACGCCGGTGTCGGACACCCGCATTGCGGGCGGCAGAATCCTTTCCAAAGCGTCCGTTTATGACGACACGGGCGCGTTGAAAGTGGTGTGGTTCAACAACCGCTACATCAGCCAAATGCTTGTCTACGGCGGCGAATATTTCTTCTTTGGAAAAATAACCGTCGATAATTACGGCGCGCAAATGCTCGCGCCCACCTTTGCGTCCGTTGCAAAGGGCGCGGTGATTCACCCGGTTTACCGCAGCACCGCAGGGCTTGTCAGTAAAACCATTTCCGCCGCTGTGGAGCAGTCGCTGAAGCTGCTGCCTGAGCAGGTCAACGACCCGATTCCCGAACAAATCCGTCAAAAATACAACCTGTGCGGCTTAAAGCAGGCGCTGCTTGACATTCACTTTCCGCACACCCGCGAGGCGCTCGAGGAAGCCCGCAGGCGGCTTGTCACCGAAGAATTGCTGGTGCTCAACCTCGGTATGCGCAGCATGAAGCAGCAGAGCCGCGGCGTCAGCGGCGTGAAAATCGAAAAGGATTTCTCCGCCGAATTTGAAACGCTTTTGCCGTTCGCGCTGACAAACGCCCAAAGGCGCGCGATTGCCGACTGTGTTTCGGACGTCACGCAAAAGTCCGCGCCTATGAACCGTCTGGTGCAGGGCGACGTCGGCTCCGGCAAAACCGCCGTTGCCGCGTCCGTTTGCTACACTGTCGCGAAAAACGGCTTTCAGGCGGCGTTTATGGCGCCTACGGAAATTCTCGCGCGGCAGCATTTCGAGACCTTTTCCAAGCTGTTCGCGGGCACCGACCTTCGCCTTGCGCTGCTCACAGGTTCTTTAAAGGAGAGCGAAAAAAAGCGTATCCGCGCTTCACTTGCGGACGGCGAAATTGATTTTGTCGTCGGCACCCACGCGCTGATTACCGACAAAACCGAGTTTTACAATCTCGGCGTCGCCGTCACCGACGAGCAGCACCGCTTTGGCGTTGCCCAGCGCGCCAAGCTGCTCGGCAAGGGCGACAATCCGCATTTGCTGGTTATGAGCGCCACGCCGATTCCGCGCACACTCGGTCTGATTATCTTCGGCGATTTGGATATTTCGGTTATCGACGAACTGCCGCCTTCGCGCAAGGCGGTCAAAACCGTGATGAGAGGCTCCGCCGACCGTCCGAAGATTTATCACTTTATCCGTCAGGAAATCGCCGCCGGGCGGCAGGCGTATATCGTCTGCCCGCTGATTGAGGAGGGTGAAACCGACAACGTCGCCTCCGCCGAGGAATACGCCGCCGAGCTGATGCTCCGCGACTTTTCCGACATTCCCGTGGCGGTCGTCCACGGCAAAACCAAGCCGGACGAAAAAGAGCGGATTATGAGCGACTTTGCCGCCAACAAATATTCCCTGCTTGTCGCCACCACGGTGATTGAGGTCGGCGTTGACGTGCCGAACGCTTCCGTCATGGTGATAGAGAACGCCGAGCGCTTCGGACTATCCCAGCTTCATCAGCTGCGCGGCAGAGTGGGCAGGGGCGAATTTCAATCCTACTGTATTCTCATCAGCGACATGCGCAACCCGCTCACCACCGAGCGCCTGCGCGTAATGTGCGCCACGAACGACGGCTTCAAAATTGCCGACGAGGATTTAAAAATGCGCGGTCCCGGCGACTTCTTCGGAGAACGTCAGCACGGCTTGCCGCAAATGTCCATTGCCGATTTTGCCGACACAAAAATGCTGGAGCTGTCGCAAAAAATCGCGGACGATATTCTGTTCACCTACAAAGACCTGCGCAACGACGAACTGCGTCCACTGAAAGCAGAGGTAGACCGCCTGTTCGCGCGCGGAGGTCAAAACATTATGAACTAAAGAGGGAGAAACGCCAATGAAAAAGAAAATAGCCGCCATTTTGAGCGTGCTGACAGCGCTGACGCTGCTGCTCGGCATGTCCGTAACAGGCGCGGGCGCGCTGACCTTTCCGCTTCCGAGCGACCTGAAAATCATGTCCAAGGCGGTGCTGCTGGTCAGTATGGACACGGGACAGACCGTGTATGAACAGGCGGCGGACGAAAAAATGTACCCTGCCTCCACCACCAAAATCATGACGTATATCGTGGCTTATGAAAGCATTGAGGACGTGGAGAACACGCGCATTGAAATCAAAAAGCCCATTATCGATCAGCTGCGCAACACCGGCAGCTCAATGGCGTACCTCTCCGACCATATCGGTGAAAAGGTCAAGGTCATTGACATTCTCTACAGCCTGATGGTGCCGTCCGGCAACGACGCGGCAATGGTGCTCGCGGACTATATCGGCGGCGGCGACATAAATGTGTTCGTTGACAAAATGAACGCCAAGGCAAAGGAACTCGGCTGTGAAAACACCCACTTTGCCAACCCCGACGGTCTGCATGACCCCGACCACTACACCACAGCGCGGGATTTGCAGAAAATCACCGAATACGCGCTCAAGCTGCCGAATTTCAAAAAGATTTCCGACACCGTCAGCTACACCTGCGAGGGCGACGACACCGCACTGCGCACCACCAACTATCTTATTGACGCCAACTCGGAATACTATTACACCTATGCCGAGGGCATCAAGACCGGCACCACCGACGAAGCGGGCCGCTGTCTTGTCACCACCGGCTCCGCCGACGGTCAGTCCTACATGCTGATTCTGCTCGGCGCTCCCTACAAGGAGGGCGTGCAGGAGGAGTATTACACCTTTACCGACGCCGCGGCGCTGTTTCGCTGGAGCCTGACAAAGCTGGAGCTGTGCAACGTCAAGACGACCGAAACGCCCGTTTGCGAGGCTAACGTGAAGTATGCCATGAACAAGAAAAAGGTCACGCTGGTGCCTGAGAAGAACCTCAACGCGATTTTGCCCACCGACCGCACGCCCGACAATATCGTGCTGGAGCCGGACATTCCCGAATATCTGGAAGCGCCGCTGAAAACCGACCAGGTGGTCGGCACCGCGTCGGTCTATTATGTCAATGAAAAAACAGGGGAGAAGCAGACAATCGCCACCGTCAATCTGGTGCCCGCCGAGAATGTCGATCACAGCGGCATTATGGCGACAATTGAAATCGCGGGTGAGATTTTCAAATCCTACTGGTTTTTGATTGTCATCGGTGTGATTGTCATTGTCGTGGTGATTTATATTATCGCTTCCAAAATTCACCGCAAGCGCAAAAAGAAAAACAGGGACGTCAAGCGTTACCGCAACTTTTGATATTCCGTCATTTATAGGACAGAGAGGATTTTCCTTTCTGTCCTTTTTGTTGTTCTAAACCATAGCCCGTCCGCATACAATTCAATAAAGCAACGGGAGGAATGAACATGAACCAAGCGTTAAAACATCGGCTGGCACAGGCAGCGGGTTGTCTCAGCCCGCCGCTGTACCGGGCGATTGAGCCGTATTTTTCTGAATTGGAAAATAAAGTGCAGGAAATCCGTCTGCGGCTCGGCAGACCGCTTTCTATTGTCTGCCCTGAGCAAACCTGCTTTCTCACCGTTCACGGCAGCCTGACGGATTTGCCCTGCGGCGACCTTGTCTGTGCGGAGCGTGAGGACATGCGGCAGACCTTTGAAAAAATGTGCAATTACTCCGTCTATGCCCGCCGCCGTGAAATTCTCAACGGCTTCATCACCCTGCGCGGCGGTCACCGTGCGGGCATTTGCGGCACAGCGGTGACGGACGAAAACGGCACGGTGAACATCCGCGACATTTCTTCCATCAATCTCCGCGTGGCAAGAGAGCACAAGGGCTGCGCGGATAGGATTTTTCAGGCGGTTTCCCGCGACAGCGGCGGCGTGCTGCTCTGCGGAGCGCCGTGTTCGGGAAAAACAACGCTTTTGCGCGATTTGGCGCGCCGGCTTTCACTGTCCGAGCGGCAGAATGTTTCCCTGATTGACGAGCGCGGCGAGCTTGCCGCGATAACAGCGGGCGAAGCGCAAAACGACGTCGGCTTGTGCGACGTGTTCGACGGCTACCCAAAGGCGCAGGCAATGGAGCAGGCATTGCGCACCATGTCGCCGCAGATAATCGTCTGTGACGAAATCGGCTCGCGCGAGGACGCGGCTGCCGTCCGTCAGGCGCTCAACAGCGGCGTGCGGCTGATTGCCGCCGCACATGCCAAAAGCCGGGGAGAACTGTTTGCCCGCGAGGGCTTGCGCGAAATTCTCTCCACAGGCGCGTTTTCCACCGTGATTTTTCTGCACGGCAGAGACCGCGCCGGAGAGGTTCGGGAGATTATGCGGGGTGAGCGCCTTGCCGCTTAAACTGATCGGCGCCGCGCTGCTCTCATTGGCAGGTATTCTGGCGGGCTTTTTGTTTGCGCGGCGGCTTACCGCGCGCAAGCGGTTTTTCGGAGAATTCAGCGCGTTCCTCACCGCCTTAAAAACCGCGCTTCGCTACCGCGGCGAGGATATTTTCACGCTGGTGAATCAATCCGGCGGGCTGTTTGCGGTCAGCGAAGGCGGCTGCTCCTTTGAGCAGGCATGGGAAGCTGCGCTGAAAACGCTCCCCAAGCGCTGGTGCCTGAACGAAGGCGACATGGCGCTGCTGCGCGACTTTGGCGCAGGGCTCGGCAAAACCGACGCGGCGGGTCAGCTTGCCCATATTGAATGGTACATGGCGGCGTGCGAAAAGCAGCGGCAGGAGGCGGACGGTGACGTGCGCCAAAAGGCGAGATTATATAAAACACTGGGAATGTTTGCCGGCGTTTCGGCGGCAATTCTGTTTCTGTAGAGGTGCATATGGACGTAGAACTGATTTTCAAAATCGCGGCAATCGGCATTATCGTGGCGGTGCTGTGCCAGCTTTTGATTCGCAGCGGGCGCGAGGAGCAGGCAATGCTGACCTCGCTTGCCGGGCTGATTGTGGTGCTCACGCTGATTATCACGCAAATCAGCACGCTGTTCACCACAATCAAGCGGCTGTTTGGCTTTTGATGAATATCATTGCAATCAGCGCGGCGGCGCTCACCGCTGCGGTTTTCGCGCTCCTGCTGCGCCGCACCAACAGCACGGCGGCGCTGCTGCTCACGGCGGCGTGCTCTGTCGGGCTGCTGCTCTCTCTGTTGGGCGCGGCGTCGTCCGTTATTTCCACGGTCAACAATATCGTCGCCGCAACGGGAATCAGCACAGGCTATATCGCCGTTTTGCTCAAGGTTATCGGCATTTGTCTGCTGACGGAATTCACCGCGAACACCTGCCGCGACGCGGGAAGTCAGTCGCTTGCGTCCAACGTCACGCTGGCGGGCAAGCTGCTCGTCACCGTGACCGCACTGCCGCTCTACACGAACATTCTCAATACGGTATTGTCAATTTTGCAGAGGTAAGACGTGAAAAAGCTATCGGCAGTTTTATTAATTATATTTCTGTTAATGAATTATTCGACGCTGACAACTGCCGCCGGGGAGCTGCGCTACGACTATTCGGCGGTTTATGAAAATCTTTCTGATGAAGCAAGCGAAACACTCAGCGCACTGGGCGTGAGCGGTGCGGACGTCAATGCCCTGCGCAAGCTCAGCTTTGAAAGCGTCATGGAACAGCTTGCGCAGACGGCTGGCGAGAGCATGAGCACGCCGTTAAAAGGGATGCTCACCGTGATTGCGATTCTTCTGCTCTGCTCCATGTTGTCCATGTACCGCGGCGCGCTGTCAGGCGAGGTGGGCGAGACTCTCAACACCGCCGCGGCGCTCTGTATCAGCGCGGCGGTTGCCGCTCCCGCCGTGTCCTTTATCCATTCGGCAGGAGAAACGGTCGCCCACTGCGCCAACCTGTTTCTCGCCTATATCCCCATTGTGACGGTCATGCTTGCCGCCTCGGGAAAGGCGGTCAGCGCCCTGACCTATCAGGCGTCGGTCACGGCGGCGGGACAGGGCGCGGCGCGGGTGTTCTCGGATGTGATTGTGCCGCTGCTCTATGTGTTTCTCGGATTGGGAATCACGGCGGGCGCAGCGCCGCAGGTGCGGCTCGGCGGCTTAAACGCGCTGCTGGCAAGGCTGACAAAATGGGTGCTCGGCTTTGTCATGGCGGTGTTCACGGCGGTGCTTTCCGTCCGTCAGGGCGTGGCTTCCTCGCTCGACACTGTCGCCTCGCGAACGGCAAAATTCGCGCTCAGCTCGTTTGTCCCGATGGTCGGCGGCGCGCTGAGCGAGGCGTACAAAACCGTTCAGGGCAGCGTGTCCGTGCTGAAATCAGGGCTGGGGATTTTTGTCCTGCTCGCGCTCGCAATCACCTTTTTGCCGCTGCTGTTACAGGGTTTCGGTTGGGCGCTGTGTCTGTTTGCCGGCAAAACAACGGCGGAATTCATGAGGCTTGATGGCTGTGCGGCGCTGCTCGAAGGACTGCGGACGGTGTTTGTGACTATCCTTGCCGTGCTGCTGTGCCTTCTGGCGGTGTTTATTATCTGCACGGCGGCTGCCCTGAGCGCCGGGAGCGCTTCATGAGCGGCCTTTACGCGGCGGCGGTCACGGTCTGCGGCGCAGCAATCGCGCTGGCGCTGCTCTCTCACTTTGTCACGGACGGCGGCACCAAGCGGCTGCTCTGTCTGGTGATGGGCGCGTTCATGGTGTGCACGGTGGTTTTGCCGCTGCGCGGCGCGCTGACCGGGCTTTCCGCCGAGTTGTCGGTATATGCGGAGGAATCGGAATCCGCCGCAACAGCCGACGAAGCCTACAACCGCGAGGTGCTGCGGCAAACAAAGCAAAATCTGGAGGCGGCGCTGTCCGATTTGCTCGCGCAAAACGGTTATCCGGCGGAGCAAACGGAAGTGATTCTCGCCCTGACGGACGAAAACCGCGTGATTATCTCGCAGATTAACATCACGGTCAGCGGCGAGGTCTATGGCGAGCGCGACGCAATTGCCCGCGTGACCGAGGAAAATTTTGCGATTGCGCCGTCCGTTCTTTTGGGAAAGCGTGAAACAGATGAATGAAATCAAGCAAAAAGCCGCAAGGCTCATGGACAACCGCGTCCTGCGCCGGCTGATTTTCTGTCTCGGCGCGGCGGGAATCGCGCTGCTGTTTTTGTCCAATTTTATCAGCTTTGACAAACCTGACAGCAGCCAGCCCTCGGTGAGCGATTACAGCGGCAAAATCGAGAGCGATTTGGAGGGGCTGCTTTCGCAAATCGAGGGCGCCGGAAAAACCCGCGTGCTCCTCACGATGGAAAACAGCGTCGAGTCGGTTTATCTCGACAACGGCACCACCAAAACAAAGGAAATCCAGCCGAAAATCCGCGGCGCGCTGATTCTCTGCGAGGGCGGCGGCGACGCGGTGGTTGCCGAGCGCCTGAGCCGTGCGGTCACCAAGGCGCTCGACATTTCTTCGGCAAAGGTTTGTATTGAACAATTATCAGAATAAAGGCGGTCATAAGATGAAAATTCAAAAAAAGCATGTGATTTCGGCGGCGCTGGTGCTGGCGCTCGGCGCGGCGGTTTACGTCAACTGGCAGATGAACAGCAGCACAACGCGCAAGCCGCAAAAGGAATTGGGCGCCGCGTCCTATGTCAACGCGACGGTTTCTCCCGCCACAGCGGACGAAAGCGCCCTGACCTCAGCCCTCACCAAGTCACAGGAGAGCTTCTTTGCCGCGCAGCGCGTCAAGCGGCAGAGTATGCAGGACGAGGTGACAGACAAGGCAAAGGAGATTTTTGATTTGGAAAACGCGACGGACAGCGACAAAAGCGAAGCGCAGAAAAGCGTGGAGCAGCTGCTTAAAAACTTCACCGTGCAGGACAGCGTGGAGAGTATCGTCAAGGCAAAGGGCTTTTCCGATTGCCTGTGCTGTATCAGCGACGAGGGTGTGACCGTTATCGTGCCGCAGGAGCAGCTCAACGACACCGCCGTGCTGGTGATTGACGACGCCGTCACCTCCCACTACAGCGTGGATTATGACAAAATCAGCATTGTCGGCGCGGAATAATATTAATTGTTTTGTGCGGCAGGGCAGAGTGGAATCTGCCCTGTTTTGCGTTTATGAATCACTTTACATTTACGGCGCATTGTGTTATAATTAATTTGAATAAAAATGTAAAGTTGGGATACTATGTGTGAAACGGAAAAAGAAGTGAAATTAAGCAGAAGTGAAATGCGCGAGCAGGCGTTTATGCTGCTGTTTTCGCGCTCCTTTATCGACGAGCCGCTGGAAAGCACCTTAGAGGACGCCGCGCAGCTTTTTGAGGGCGGCGTTTGCGGCTATGCGCAGGCGGCGGTCATGGGTATTGAAGCGAAGAAAGAGGAAATCGACGCGGACATTGCGCGCTTTTTGAAAAAGGGCTGGACGCTCAGCCGCATTTCCCGCACCTCGCTTGCCATTCTGCGCCTTGCCGTCTATGAAATCAAATACCTCGACAGCGTACCCGAGGGCGTGTCGGTCAACGAAGCGGTGGAACTCGCAAAGAAATACACCATTGACGAAAGCGGTTTTGTCAACGGAATTCTCGGCGCGTTTATCCGCAGCCGCACAGAGGAGAGCAAATGAGCCTTTACCTCGGAATCGACACCTCAAACTACACCACCTCCACCGCGCTCTATGACAGCGCAACAGGAGAAATGCGCCAGTGCAAAAAACTGCTGCCCGTAAAGGAAGGACAGCTTGGACTGCGCCAGAGCGACGCGGTGTTTCATCACACCGCGCAGCTTCACGCGCTTTTTGCACAGCTGGTGCGCGACATTGACTGCACCAACATCGCCGCTGTGGGCGTTTCAACCAAGCCGCGCCCTGTCAGCGGGTCATACATGCCGTGTTTCACCGTGGGAGAAAACACGGCAAAAATTATTTCCGCCGCCCTGCGCCTTCCGCTCTATCCCTTCTCCCATCAGGAGGGACACATTGCGGCGGCGCTGTTCGGTTCCGGCAGAACCGACCTGCTCGACAAGCGGTTTATCGCCTTTCATGTCAGCGGCGGCACCACCGAGGCGGTGCTTGCCAAGGGCAGCGGCAGCGGCTTTTCGTGCGATTTAATCGCCAAAACGCTCGATTTGAACGCGGGTCAGGCAATTGATCGCGTGGGGCTTATGCTCGGCTTGCGCTTTCCGTGCGGCATGGCGCTTGAACAGCTTGCCCTGCAAAACCGCGCAGCTATCAAAACGCACCCCAAGCTGAAGGGCAGCGATTGCTGTCTGAGCGGTGTGGAAAATCTCTGTCAAAAGCTGCTGAGCGAGGGCAGGGACAAGCCCTATATCGCCGCGTTTTGTCTGGAATATATCCGTCAGGCACTGTCGCTGATGACAGACAGCCTGCTCGAAAAATACGGCGCTCTGCCGCTTGTTTATGCGGGCGGCGTGATGTCGAACACCATCATTAAAAATTCTTTTGAAGAAAAATACAACGCAGGTTTCGCGCCGCCTGTCTATTCCTCCGACAACGCGGCGGGAATCGCTTTTCTGTGTTATCAAGCGCACAAAGGAAATCGTCATGTATACGCCGAAAATGAATAAGCCGACCGTGCTGTCGGTTTCACAACTGAATTATTATGTCAAATCCGTTTTGGAAAACGACCCGCGCCTGAGCATGGTTGTGCTCTCCGCCGAGATTGCAGAGGCAACCGTAAACCGCTACAGTGGGCATATGTATCTGGATTTAAAGGACAGCAACGCCGTTGTGAAAGCGGTGATGTACGCCGGCAATCTCCGCCGTTTGCCGTTTACGCCGGAGGTCGGCATGAAGGTGCTGTGCCATGGCAAGGTGTCGCTCTATGAAAAGAGCGGAAGCTATCAGGTCATTGTTGAGAATATGCAGCCCGACGGTGTGGGCGCCTTGGCGCTCGCCTTTGAACAACTCAAAAAACGTCTGGAAGCGCAGGGCATGTTCAATCAGGCGCACCAAAAGCCGCTGCCGCGTTTTCCGAAAACCGTCGGCGTGGTCACCTCTCCGACAGGAGCGGCGCTGCATGACATCCGCAATGTGATTTCCCGCCGTGCGCCGTTCATTAAGATTTTGCTTTCGCCCGCGTCGGTTCAGGGAAACGCAGCCGCGCCGCAGCTGATTGAAGCGCTGAAAAGGCTCGACAGCTCCGGCTTGTGCGACGTAATCATTATCGGCAGGGGCGGCGGCTCGCCGGAGGATTTGTGGGCGTTCAACAACGAGGCGCTCGCGCATGCGATATATAATTGCCATACGCCGGTTATCTCCGCTGTCGGTCACGAAACCGATTTTACCATCTGCGATTTTGTCGCCGATTTGCGCGCTCCGACGCCCTCCGCGGCGGCAGAACTTGCCGTTCCCGACATCCGCGAATTGGAAGCGGGCTATCTCTCCCGCGCGCAGATTTTGCACCGCCTGATGGAGAGCAGGCTGAATTCTTATCATAACCAACAGCTGAACCGTCAAAACCGTCTTTCCGCAGCGTCTCCCGCCGAAGAACTGCTGCGTTTGAGCGGACAGCTACAGCTTTCCGCACAGCGTCTGCGCCGCGCGGAGGATAAGATAATTTCGAATAACGAATTAAAATTAAAGAAAACCGCCGCCAAGCTTGAAAGCCTCAATCCGCTTTCCGTGCTCAGCCGCGGCTTTGCGACGGTGGAACAGGACGGAAAAATGATTGGTACCGCCGCCGCGCTTGACAGGGAGCGCGACTTCACGCTGACCTTCTCCGACGCAAAGATAACAGCAAAAGCAACGGGTGAGTGATATGTCCTTCACGCATTTACATGTTCATACCGAATACAGCCTGCTCGACGGAGCCTGCCGTATCAGCGAAATAGCCTCTGCCGCCAAGCGGAAGGGGTTTTCGTCATTGGCAATCACCGACCACGGCGTGATGTACGGCGTGATAGATTTTTACCGCGCCTGCCAAAAAGAGGGAATTCACCCGGTTATCGGCTGCGAGGTCTATGTCGCGCCCGGCTCCCGCTTTGAAAAAAATACCTATGAGCGCTATTACCACATGGTGCTGCTCTGCGAAAACAACACCGGCTATCAGAATTTGATAAAGCTGGTGTCGCTCGGCTTTACCGAGGGCTTTTACAACAAGCCGCGCATTGACGACAGCCTGCTTGAAAAGTATCACAAAGGCTTAATCTGCCTGTCCGCCTGCCTTGCGGGTGAAATTCCGCGAAAGCTGTCTGCGGGCGATTACGAGGGCGCCAAGAAAAAGGCGGAGTATTACCGCGACCTCTTTGGCAGAGAAAACTTTTTTATCGAACTGCAAAACCACGGCATTGAGGAGCAGGAGCGCATTATTCCCGACTTGGCGCGCATTGCCGAGGAAACCGGCGTGGAGCTTGTCGCCACAAACGACAGCCACTACATTGAAAAAGAGGACAGCGAAACCCACGAAATCCTGCTTTGTATCCAGACCGGCAGCACCGTGAACGACAACAAAAAGATGGAGTTCCAAACCAACGAATTCTATCTCAAAACCGAAGAAGAAATGCGCCTTGCGTTTCCCGATTATCCGCAGGCGCTTGACAATACGCAAAAAATAGCCGACCGCTGCAGTGTCACCTTCACCTTCGGCGAGCGCAAGCTGCCGCGCTTTGACGTGCCGGACGGCGAAAATCATCTTGATTACTTCCGCCGCGCCTGCTATGAGGGCTTGTACCGTCACTACGGCGACAATCCCGACAAGAGTCTTGTTGAGCGGCTTGAATATGAGATTTCCACCATTGCCCGCATGGGCTTTGTGGATTATTATTTGATTGTCAACGATTTTGTGCAGTATGCCAAGCGGCACGACATTCCCGTCGGTCCCGGCAGAGGCTCCGGCGCGGGCTCGCTGTGCGCCTACTGTATCGGCATTACGGCGATTGACCCCATCAAATACAACCTGCTGTTTGAACGCTTTCTCAATCCCGAGCGCGTCAGTATGCCGGACTTCGACATTGACTTTTGCAAGCGGCGCAGGGGAGAGGTTATCGACTACGTGGTGCGCAAATACGGCGCCGACCGCGTGGCGCAGATTATCTCCTTCGGCACCATGGCGGCTCGCGGCGCAATCCGCGACGTCGGCAGAGCGCTGGGCGTTTCCTACAACGCGGTGGACGTTATCGCAAAAAAGGTGCCCTTTGAGCTGAACATCACGCTCGACAAGGCAATGAAGCAGAACGCCGAATTGCGCAGGCAGTACGAAACCGACCCGCAGGCAAAGCAGATTATCGACATTGCCAAAAAGCTGGAGGGTATGCCGCGCCATGCCACCATGCACGCGGCGGGCGTTGTCATCACCGATAAGCCGGTATCCGACTATGTGCCGCTCGCCAAAAACGACGACAACGTGGTGACGCAGTTCACCATGACCACCCTTGAAGAACTGGGCTTGCTCAAAATGGACTTTCTCGGCTTGCGCAACCTCACCGTGATTGACGACGCCGAAAAGCTGATAAAGCAGAACTATCCCGGTTATTCGCCCGAAGCCCTGCGCGACGACGACCCAAAGGTATTTGCCATGATTGCACGCGGCGCGACCGAGGGCGTGTTCCAGTTTGAGAGTCAGGGCATGAAAAACGTGCTCACTCAGCTAAAGCCCGACTGCATGGAGGATTTAATCGCCGTGCTCTCACTCTACCGTCCGGGTCCGATGGACAGTATTCCCACCTATATCGACTGCCGCCACCATCCCTCGCATATCCGTTACAAGCACCCGTCGCTGAAAAAGATTCTCGGCGTGACCTACGGCTGCATTGTCTATCAGGAGCAGGTTATGCAGATTTTTCTGGAACTGGCGGGCTACAGCCTCGGCGGAGCGGATAATGTGCGCCGTGCCATGAGCAAGAAAAAGCACAACGTGATGGAGCGCGAGCGCGAAATCTTCATTAACGGCATGACGGACGAAAACGGCAAAGTTGTTGTTGACGGCTGTGTGCGCCGCGGCATTGACCGCGAAACCGCCGCGTCCATTTTCAGCGAGATGGAGAGTTTTGCCTCTTATGCCTTCAACAAATCCCACGCCGCCGCCTATGCCGCGGTGTCCTACAAAACAGCGTGGCTCAAATGCTACTATCCGCGCGAGTATATGGCGGCGCTGCTTTCCAGCGTGCTCGACAGCCAAAACAAGCTTGCAACCTATATTGCCGAGTGCCGCCGTCTGGGAATCGCCGTACTTCCGCCGAACGTCAACGAAAGCTTTTTGAACTTTGCCGTCAGCGGCAGCAATATCCGCTACGGCTTGCTGGCAATTAAAAATCTCGGCAAGGCGTTCATTCTCGACATTATCAACGAGCGGCAAAACGGCGCTTACCGCTCCTTCTACGACTTCTGCAAGCGGCTCTACGGCAAAAACATGAACAGCCGCGCGGTGGAAAGCCTGATTAAATGCGGCGCCTTTGACGGCATGGGCGCCAACCGCCGGCAGCTTTTGGCAATTGTGAAAACCGTGCTGGACGATTTGGAATTCAACGCCCGCCGCAATATGGGCGGTCAGCTCAGCTTTTTCGATATGGGCGGCGCGGATTCTCTCGGAGAAAGCGGCGAGCCCGCGCTTCCGCAGCTTGACGAATTCCCTGTTGAGGAGCTGCTGCACATGGAAAACGAAATCGCGGGCATGTATCTCAGCGGTCACCCGCTCGACGATTACACCGAATTCGCGCGGCTTGTCAAGGCGGATTATATCGGCGCGATTCTGCAAAACGAAGGCAACGCCTATCCCGACGGCAAGCAGGTTTGCATTGTCGGCGTCGTTTCCCGCGTCAAAACCCAGTCCACCAAAAACGGAAAGCTGATGGCGTTCGTCACGGTGGAGGACAGGTACGGCTCGATGGAAGCGGTGGTGTTTCCGAATGTTTACGAAAAATACGGTCTGTACCTCGGCGAAACAAGCGTCGTCATCATGCGCGGCTCGCTCAATTTCAAGGAGAACGAGGAGCCGAAGCTGCTCTGCGACAGCGTTGACAAGGCGCGCACCAACGAGGAAGCCAAGCGTTACCGACCCAACGCGCCGCGTCAGAACGCGCCCGCCGCACAGCCCGCGGCGCTGCATTTGCGCATTGACGATTTAAACACCCCGCTCTATGAAAGGGCGCGGCGTGTGCTGGATATTTTTGAGGGAAGAACGCCCGTGATTTTCTATCTCACCGCTTCCAAGCGCAAGGTCAAAGCGCCGTCCAACCTTTGGGTCACGCTCAACGACGTGATGATTAAGGAACTGAAATACCAGCTTGGCGACAACAACGTCGCCGTCAAATAAACCAAAACGGAGCGATCAATGATTATCGACTTTCACACCCACACCTTTCCCGACGCGATTGCGGAAAAAACAATTGCCTACCTCACCGAAAAGGGCGGCATTAAGCCCTATCGAAAGGGCACGCTCGGCTCGCTGATTGAAAACATGCGGCGCAGCGGCATTGATTACAGTGTTGTTCTGCCTGTTGCCACGCTTCCCAAGCAGGAGAAAACCATCAACCGCGTATCGGCGGAAAACAACGGCAAAAACCACGTCTTTTTTGCGGGCGGAATTCATCCCGACTGTGCGGACGTTCCCGGCACGCTCGACTGCATCAAAGAAAGCGGTCTGTTCGGCATTAAGCTGCACCCCGACTATCAGGGCGTTCACTTTGACGACCCGCGCTATGTCAACATCATGCGGCAGGCAGCCGAAAGGGGACTTTATATCGTCACCCACGCGGGCTATGACGTCGCCTACCGCGACCATGTGCACTGCACGCCCGACATGGTTCTTCGCGTTTTAAAGGAACTAAGCGGCGTGATTGACAACAAGCTGATTCTCGCGCATTTGGGCGGCTACGATATGCCCGGCGAGGTGCTGCAAAAGCTGATTGGCGCGCCTGTCTGGATGGACACCGCCGCCGTGCTGCGGCTCTACCCCGAAAAATGCAGAGAGATTATCCTGCGCCACGGTGCCGACAAAATCCTCTTTGCCAGCGATTCGCCGTGGGACAGCCCAAGCGACTATGCGGCGATTCTCAAAAGCTTTGATTTGGGAGCGGAAGCCGAGGAAATGATTTTCCACCGCAACGCGGAGAAGATTTTGGGAGATATAAAACACCGCCGAAGCGGAACTTAACGCTGCCGCCATGTGTCCCAATGCTCCCTAAGGACAAATTCTTATTTGGGATTATTGATAAAAACCCAGTGTTTATGCGGGTTTTATCAATGTTTCCAGCTTGTTCCTTATTTGGGATTTTTAACGATAATATTATCGCAGAACAAAACAATATTATAATAATCAAGTACGCGGCACAAAAGAACAGTTTCATAGGCAGCGTATTAATAATATATTATTGCGCAAATATGATAATATTGCCAAGAATCCCAAATAAGCATTTGGCTGGGAACATTGAAGAAAGCCACTGTTTAAGCCATTTCTATCAATAATCCCAAATAAGAAACTACCCTTAGGGGCATGGGACGATTGGAACAGCGCAGGCAGTTTTATCCGTTCGCTGTCATTCTGAGCGGTCGCCGATAGGCGAATTTGCGACAGCAAATAGTCGAAGAATCCCCTTCGGTGACGCACCATTGTTTCCTATCAGGGGGATTCTTCGACTAAATGCTACGCATTTTGCCCTACGGGCACCGCTCAGAATGACAGTGTAAGGTTACGGACTACTCCTATCCGTTTACTTAAAACTTATCACTTAATTCTTTAGCTTCTTGAATTTCATATACAAATATGATATAATACTTTTTGTTTTGTAAAACTGTATTATCTCCGCCGTTGATGAATTTTTGATAAAAAGCTTGTCATAGGCGGAATTGGGTGCAGCGTCACGCTGCTTAATGCAAAATTATGTTGAAATTGGAGGAAAGCACATCATGAAAAAACTGATGTTAGGCAACGAAGCGATTGCCAGAGGCTTGTATGAAGCGGGCGTAACGCTGGTTTCAAGCTACCCCGGCACGCCCTCAACGGAAATCACCGAGTTTGCCGCAAAATATGATGAAATCTACTGCGAGTGGGCACCCAATGAAAAGGTTGCCACAGAGGTTGCGTTCGGCGCTTCTCTGCGCGGTGCGCGTTCCGCGTGCGCGATGAAGCACGTCGGTCTGAACGTCGCCGCCGACCCGCTGTTTACCCTTTCTTACACCGGCGTCAACGGCGGTATGGTGATTTTTGTCGCCGACGACCCCGCCATGCACTCCTCTCAGAACGAGCAGGATTCCCGCCACTACGCAATCGCCGCGAAGGTTCCCATGCTGGAGCCCGCCGATTCCGCCGAGGCGAAGGACTTTGTCAAGGCTGCGTTTGCCATCTCCGAGGAATTCGACACCCCGGTTATCATCAGAATGTGCACCAGAATCGCCCACTCTCAGGGCGCTGTGGAGCTTTGCGACCGCGAGGAGCGCGCGCTGCCCGCCTACGAAAAGAATCCGCAGAAATACATCATGGCGCCCGCCAACGCCATTCGCCGCCACCCCTTTGTGGAGGAGCGCACCAAAAAGCTTTCGCAGTACGGCGAAACCACGCCGCTTAACCGCGTGGAATACGGCGGATGCGAAAAGGGCATTATCTGCTCCGGCACCTGCTATCAGTATGTCAAGGAGGTGTTCGGTGACAGCGTTTCCGTGCTGAAGCTCGGACTTGTCAATCCGCTGCCTGTTGACATCATCAGGGATTTTGCCGCAAAGGTTGACAAGCTTTATGTCATTGAGGAACTCGACGGCATTATTGAAAACCACCTCAACGCGCTGAAAATCCCCTGCACCGGCAAGGAGATGTTCACGCCCATCGGTGAATATAACCAAACTACCATCCGCGAAGCCTTCGGACTGCCGCAGCCGGAGAGCGTTTCGGCAGACACACCTGTGCCTGTCCGTCCGCCTGTTATGTGCGCGGGCTGTCCGCACCGCGGCTTGTTCTATACGCTTTCCAAGCACAAAATCACCTGCTTGGGCGACATCGGCTGCTACACGCTCGGCTCGGCTGCTCCCTTGTTCGCGCTGGATTCCACCCTTTGCATGGGCGCTTCCGTTTCCGGCTTGCACGGCTTTAATAAAGCGGGCGGCAAGGACAGCGAGAACAAAACCGTCTGCGTTATCGGTGATTCCACCTTCATGCACTCGGGCGTGACCGGCTTGATTAACATAGCCTACAACGCGTCCAATTCCACCGTGATTATCCTCGACAACTCCATCACGGGCATGACCGGACACCAGCAGAACCCCACCACCGGCTACAACATCAAGGGCGACCCAGCTTTGGCTGTCAATCTTGAAGCGCTGTGCAAATCCATCGGCATTGAGCGCGTGCGCGTGGTTGACCCCTATAATCTGAAGGAGTGCGAGGAGGTTATCCTCGAGGAACTCAGCGTGGACGCTCCCAGCGTGATTATCTCGCGCCGTCCCTGCATGCTTCTGAAATATGTCAAGGCTAAGCCGCCTGTCAAGGTCAACGAGGACAAGTGCGTCGGCTGCCGTCAGTGCATGAAGCTCGGCTGTCCCGCCATCAGCATGAAGAACAAAAAGGCGCACATTGACTTTACCCAGTGCGTCGGCTGCGACGTCTGCACACAGCTTTGCCGCTTAGGTGCGATTGAGAAAGGGGAGAGATAAGCATGGAAACAAAGAATGTAATGATTGTCGGCGTCGGCGGTCAGGGAAGTCTCCTCGCCAGCAAGCTGCTCGGCAAGCTGCTCACACAGGAGGGCTTTGACGTCAAGGTCAGCGAGGTTCACGGCATGAGTCAGCGCGGCGGCTCCGTCGTCACCTATGTCCGCTTCGGCGACAAGGTGTATTCTCCCGTTATCTCCAAGGGCGAGGCGGATTTTATCGTTTCGTTTGAAAAAATCGAAGCGGCGCGTTATGCCGACACCCTCAAAAAGGGCGGCAAAATCATCGTTAATTCCCAGATGATTGACCCCATGCCCGTTATCACCGGCGCGGCGCAGTATCCCGAGGGCGTGCTTGACGAGCTGAAAGAAAAGGGCGTGTTCGTTGATGAAATCGACGCGCTTTCCTTAGCACAGCAGGCAGGCAACGCCAAGAGCGTCAACATTGTTTTGATGGGCAGACTTGCAAAGTATTTCGACATTGCCTACGACAAGTGGGTGGAGGCGATTAAGGTATCCGTCAAGCCTCAGTTTGTCGATGTCAATTTAAAGGCGTTTGATTTAGGCTATAACTATTAATAGATATAGGGTAAATTTTTGGGAACCTCTAACAATTCCCTGCCGCGCATAAGCACGAAATCTTCACGGCATAATTTCGCCAAAAACCCTTGATATACGTCAGTATACCTGCGGTATTTTGACAAAATTCTGCCATAAATCTTCCGCGCTTCTGCACGACATTGAATTATTAGAGATTCCCTTATGTAGAAGGAGTGATACCAATGGGAAATTATTTTCAGCCCGAAATTGAAACAGCCTCCCGCGAGGAGATACTGGCAATTCAAAATGAAAAAATCGTCAAGCAGGTCAAGCATGTTTACGAAAACGTCAAGTATTACCGCGACCTGATGGACGAAAAGGGAGTCAAGCCCGAGGACATCAAGGGAGTAGAGGATATTCACAAGCTGCCCTTCCTCTCAAAAGCGGATTTGCGCGAAGCGTATCCCTATGGCTTGCTCGGCACAGACCTCAAAAACTGCGTCAGAATCCAATCCACCTCCGGCACCACCGGCAAGCGCGTCGTTGCGTTCTATACGCAGCATGACGTTGATTTGTGGGAGGAGTGCTGCGCCAGAGCGATTGTTGCCGCAGGCGGCAGCAAGGAGGACGTTGTTCAGGTAAGCTACGGCTACGGTCTGTTTACCGGCGGCGCCGGACTTCACGGCGGCTCTCACAAGGTCGGCTGTCTGACCCTTCCCATGTCCTCCGGCAACACCGAAAGACAAATCCAGTTTATGATGGATTTGCAGGCGACCATTCTCTGCTGCACCCCTTCCTATGCCGCTTATCTCGGTGAATCTCTTGCCGATAAGGGCTGCAAGCCCCAGGACAACTGCCTGAAAGCAGGCATCTTCGGCGCGGAGCCGTGGACAGAGGAAATGCGCCGCAGCATTGAAAAGAGCCTCGGCATCAAGGCGTATGACATTTACGGCTTAACCGAAGTTAGCGGTCCCGGCGTTGCGTTCGAGTGCGAAGCGCAGAGCGGTATGCACATCAATGAGGACCACTTCTATGCTGAGGTTATCGACCCCGACACCGGCGAGGTGCTCCCCGAAGGCTCCAAGGGCGAGCTTGTCTTTACTTCTTTGGATAAAGAGGGCTTCCCGCTGCTCCGTTACCGCACCCGCGACATCTGTATTCTCACCCGCGAAAAGTGCGCCTGCGGCAGAACGCATGTCAAGATGACAAAGCCCATGGGCAGAAGCGACGACATGATGATTATCCGCGGCGTCAACGTGTTCCCGAGCCAAATTGAGGCGGTGTTGCTCAAAGAGGGCTACACCCCCAACTACCAGATTGAGGTTGACCGTATCAATAATTCCGACACCTTTGAAATCAAGGTTGAAATGGCGCCCGAGCAGTTCTCGGATATTGTTTCCATCAACCAGGCAAAGGAAAAGAAGCTTGAACAGGCAATGCGCACCATGCTCGGTATCGGACCCAAGGTTCGCCTTGTACCGCCCAAAACCATTGCCCGCAGCGAGGGCAAGGCAGTGCGCGTAATCGACCACCGCAAGCTGCACGATTAAGGCAGAAAGGAGATTGTTATGGCTATTCAGCAGATTTCCGTATTTGTAGAAAACAAGCAGGGCAAGCTGGTAGAAACCGTCAAAACGCTTGCCGAAAACGGTATTAATATCCGTGCTATGAGCATTGCCGACACCAAGGATTTCGGTATTCTCAGAATGATTACCTCCGACAACGCCAAAACAAAAGAGGTGCTCAGCGAGAACACCGTTGTCAATACCACCGACGTTATCGCCGTCAAAATGGCAGACCGCCCCGGTGCGCTCTACAAGGTGATTGACATTCTCTCCAAGGCAGGCGTCAACATTGAGTACATGTATGCCTTCACCGCCTCCGACGCGCTCGGTGCCTACGTGGTATTCCGTGTAGACGACGTGCCGCACGCACAGCAGCTGATGGACGACAACGGTATGCAGTCGCTCAACAACGAAGACCTTATTTAATTCATAATGCGTAATTCGTAATGCGTAATTACCGCATTTTGAAAAAAATATAAAAATTCAGGGACGTGTTTCTTGCTGACACGTCCCTGTTTTATTGCTTGTTTTTTACAATTCAATTACGAATTACGCATTACAAATTACAAATTTACTCCGCTTTTTCCCACGTTGCGCTGTCCTCCAGCTTGTCGCAGGCTTCGGCGCCAAGCTTGTAGTTGGTTTTGCCGTCGGCTGTCCAGATGTTCAGATTGAACAAAACCATGCGCTTTTCTTTGTCAAACCAGCCGGTGGAGATGTCGTTTTTATTTTTCGCCTTCACCTTCGGCAGTGTGGCAAAATAATCGTCGTATAATTTTTTAACCTCGTCCTCGGTTTTGCTTGTGGTAAAATGGAACACAATATTGCCTGCGGGTGTTTTGCTGGCGGTCTTGAATTCGGAGCCGTCCACCACCTTCATAATCGCCTTGTAGTTGTCGCTGTAGTCATACGGCAGCTCATAACCCTCGCTCACCATTTTGCCGGGGTCGGAAACCGACCAAGGGTTGACCTCGGAAACCTCTGCCTTTTTATTTTTCCCGCACGCGGAAAAACTCAAAACCGCCGCTGCCGCGCAAGCGACGCAAACGCCGCGCTTTATCCATGAACTGAGTTGCATATTATATGCCTCCAATCATTGTTTCAAAAACAATTTTAATATAATTCACAGAAAAAGTCAACATAAAAATGTTCAATATCACATAAATAGTTACAAAGGACAGAAAAGGTCAAATTTTACTTGATTTTTCAAAAAAATGGTGTATAATATAATTGTTAGCACTCAGGGATTGCGAGTGCTAAAACCATATTATTAATTACAGGAGGAACCCACAATGACAATCAATCCGTTACTTGACAGAGTTGTTTTAAAGGTGGAGGAAGCCGAAGAAAAAACCAAAAGCGGCATTATCCTTTCCACAGCGGCACAGGAAAAGCCGCAGTTTGCGACCGTCGTCGCTGTCGGACCCGGCGGCGTTGTTGACGGCAACGAAGTAAAAATGTACGTAAAGGTAGGCGACAAGGTTATCGCCAGCAAATACGCGGGAACGGACGTAAAGCTTGACGGCGAGGAATTCACCATTGTCCGCCAGTCCGACATTCTCGCAACAGTTGAATAATTATCGGGAGGTATTGCATTATGGCTAAGCAAATTGCATACGGAGAAGACGCCAGAAAGGCGCTTATGAAGGGTATTGACCAACTCGCCGATACCGTAAAAATCACACTCGGACCCAAGGGCAGAAATGTTGTGCTCGACAAAAAGTTCGGCGCTCCGTTGATCACCAACGACGGCGTGACGATTGCCAAGGAAATCGAACTCGACGACCCGTTTGAAAACATGGGCGCTCAGCTTGTTAAGGAAGTTTCCATCAAGACCAACGACGTTGCGGGCGACGGCACCACCACCGCGACCCTGCTTGCGCAGGCGTTGATTCGCGAGGGCATGAAGAACGTCACCGCGGGCGCAAACCCCATGATTCTGAAAAAGGGCATTGCGGACGCGGTTAACGTAGCCGTTGACGCGGTGATTAAGAACAGCCAGAAGGTTGCCGGCACCGCCGACATCGCGCGTGTTGCCACCGTTTCCTCTCAGGACGAATTCATCGGCAAGCTGATTGCCGAGGCAATGGAAAAGGTCACCACCGACGGCGTCATCACCGTTGAGGAGAGCAAGACCGCCGAAACCTACAGCGAGGTTGTTGAGGGCATGATGTTTGACCGCGGCTATATCGCGCCTTACATGGTCACCGACACTGACAAAATGGTTGCGGAGCTTGACAATCCGCTCATTCTTATCACCGACAAGAAGATTTCCTCCACTCAGGAAATCCTTCCCATTCTCGAAGGCATTGTGCAGTCCGGCAAAAAGCTGCTGATTATCGCAGAGGACGTTGAGGGCGAGGCGCTCACTACGCTGGTGCTCAACAAGCTGCGCGGCACCTTCACCTGCGTTGCTGTCAAGGCTCCGGGCTTTGGCGACAGAAGAAAGGAAATGCTGCAGGATATTGCCACTCTCACCGGCGGCACCGTGATTACCTCCGACCTCGGCTTGGAACTGAAGGACACCACAATGGATCAGCTTGGCACCGCGCGTCAGGTAAGAGTAGAAAAGGAAAACACCATCATTGTTGACGGCGCAGGCGACAAGGACGCCATCAAGGGCAGAGTTGCGCAGATTCGTCAGCAGATTGAAACCACCACCTCTGATTTTGACCGTGAAAAGCTGCAGGAGCGTCTTGCAAAGCTTGCGGGCGGCGTAGCGGTTATCAAGGTCGGCGCAGCCACCGAAATCGAAATGAAGGAAAAGAAACTCCGCATTGAGGACGCGCTCGCGGCAACCAAGGCTGCCGTTGAGGAAGGCATTGTTGCCGGCGGCGGTATCGCCTGCATGAACGCGATTCCCGCGGTTGCCGATTTCGTCAACACCCTTGAGGGCGACGCAAAGACAGGTGCGCAGATTGTTCTCAAAGCGCTTGAGGAGCCGCTCCGTCAGATTGCCGCGAACGCGGGTCTTGAGGGCAGCGTGATTGTCGAGAACATCAAGAAGGAAAACAAGGTCGGCTACGGCTTCAACGCGCTGACCGAGGAATACACCGATATGCTGGAAGCGGGCATTGTTGACCCGACTAAGGTCACCCGTTCCGCTCTGGAAAACGCTTCCTCCGTTGCGGCGATGGTTCTCACCACCGAAAGCCTCGTTGCCGACATCAAAGAACCCACACCTCCCGCCGCACCCGCTCCCGACATGGGCGGCATGTACTAAGCAACGTGACGTTGCATCCAGTGCGCCTTTGGCGCAGTCGGTTTGATTCATAAGTCGGTATAAAGGCGCATCTGATGTCGCGCAAGCGACAAACAAATAATTATATGATAAAAGAGCGTTTTGCCCAACAGCAGAACGCT
>CAMVLW010000008.1 GCA_947168445.1 uncultured Clostridia bacterium | reverse complement strand
AGTTTGAAACTTCATTTCGAGCAGTCTTGGAATTGATGACTATATCGGCTGCTTTCGTTTTACTTATGTTCCTGTGTTATGATTAGGACGGAGAGTGTGATTTATGGATATTCATATAAAGCAGAATACACTAAGAGTGATAACTTCTATCTCTATGTTGGTTGTATTTGTGTCATCATTGCTAATCGCTTTTGTACCGCTTAACGTCATTGATAATTTATTGCAGGCATTTTTACTTGAACCGGTATATACGCTTTTGCTTTTCTTGGCAGTCGATGATGAAGCAAACGGCGTTTATGAGATCTATATCATGCTTGCAATTATCATCATTTTGATGGCGGCGGTACTGACTGCCTGCGTGTTGCTGTTCTTAAAGAAAAAAGCCGGGTGTTATATAGCTTTGATTATCCTTGCGCTCGATATGATTAACAGGGTACCGCTGCTTTTTTATGCTTTTAATGTTTGGAACAGGGGAAATTGTTTATTGATTGGTTTATTATTCAAAATTATCCTGATGATTGTTGTCGCGTGTTATATGAGGGCGTTAAAAGAAACATAAGATGAAATAATCGTTTGTGTGATACGCAGCAAGCCCGAAAGGAGAAAACGATGGGAGTATGGGGACCCGGAATCTATGAAAATGATTTGGCACAAGATGTGAAAACAGAATATGACGAAATGTTATTGTCAGGGTTTTCGGATAAAGACGCGTATGCGAATTTAAAAGCAGCATTCAGTGAAGAGTTGGAGGACGAAGAAGACAGTGTGCTGTTTTGGCTTGCTTTAGCTGACATACAATGGAACTATGGACGCTTGGAAACGGAAGTGAAGGAAGCCGCGCTCGAAATCATTGACAACGGTGCGGATTTAGAGGAATGGAACAGAGATAATAACCCTCTTGCAGCCGAAAGAGAAAAAGTCTTGCTGGAATTAAAGGATAAGCTTATGCAGCCTCAGCCGAAACGAAAAAGGCTGAAAAAGGAAAAGCAGTTCCGTTGTTCTTGGAAAACAGGCGATGTTTTCGCTTACCAAATGCACTCGGAAAAATCAAAGGAGTTGGGCTTTTATGAGGGATATTTGCTCTTGCAAAAGGTTGATGAAAGCGTATGGTATCCTAATCATACCATTCCAATCATTCGGATAAAACTCTGCGTTAACCGTGAGCTTCCCAAAAGTACGGAAGACTTTAATAAGCTGCCATATGTGCAGACAACATTCACAAGATATGAAGAACGCTTTTTTCCAATCGACTGCTCGCGGTATGAAGAAGATATTGCTGAAAAATCAAAGCTTTCATATCCGACAGATGAATATGGATTTTTGCCGCAATACCGAATGAGTATGATTACAACATCTGAAAGAAATATTCCGAAGTCACTGGTTTTTCTGGGTAATTTTTCAGACGCAGAACCGCCCGCGAATGAGTTTGTTCCGCATAGCAAAAGAAACGTTCATTCCTACAAATGGAAGGAACTTGAAGAGAGAGTATTAGGCTGTTATTGCCGGTATAATCTAAGGCAATCAAAATGGTACCAAAACAAATCGGATTAAAAAGCAGTGTATGGTATCAGGCTGTTCATAAGCATTTTTGAAATTATATAAAAACGCCCCTTGATAAGTCAATCTGCTTATCAAGGGGCGTAGCATTTTGGTTTATGCACTGATAATATTGTTTTTGACGAGCAAATTCGGGTCGGCTTTCAATACGCTGAGAAGCCGCCTTGCCGCGCCAATCGGTTTATTGGTGCCGGCTTCCCACGCTTCAACCGTTTTGACAGATACACCCATCACCTCGGCAAACGTAATCTGCGTCATACCAAAGCCGAGACGGATGTCTTTGATTTCTTCCGAACTGAAATCGGGAACAGGGCTAACCGTGCATTTTGCAGTCCGTGCCGGAATATTTCCTTTTTCGTATTCGATTGCTTCATTTAAGCCTTTTAAAATGCTTTCATAAACGCTCATATCATCATCTCCTGATAGTTGCTTCCAAAATTTTGATTAGCTTTTTTACTTCATTGCGCTCGGATTTAGACAGATTATCTTTCTCATCTTTAGCATATGCTGTGATTAGATAAATACGCTCATAAACCGCAAAATCGACATAGCAAACTCTTGCGCTGCCGCTTTTTCCTCTGCCCTCAAAGGCAATTCGGATTTTTCGTAAACCTCCGGTGCCTTGCATTACATCACCTTTTGTGGGATTAATCGTCAGTTCCTCCTGCAAGGCTTTAAGCTCTTTGTCAGTGAGCCCCATTTCAGCCCACTTACGGTCAAATTCCGGAAGCATAATAAATTCCCTTGTCATACTGTCACTTCTTTCAAAGATATTATACCCTATATAATAGGGTATGTCAATATATATTTTTCATTTTCTTCGCTGATTCATCCTCTTAACAGAGATTGGCTGATACCGGTTAAGACGTTCAAAATTTGCACCGCTTGAAACAAAGAAAGCCGTGCTGAAAATGCTGTTGTTGGCTTTAGTGGTAATTAAAGAGCAAAAACAAAATGCTGCACCCGGTGGTTTTGCGGAGTGCAGCATTAGAATTTATAAGCAGTCTTTGAGCTGATTTTTCTGTGGCTGCCGTTATTAGAAAACTGTGAGTTGTTATTGCTATATTTTCTGATTCATGGTAAAATAATAAACACATGGATTACCAGAAGCATAGGAGGATAAACAACGAATTCCACACACTCGGTTTCGGCTGAGTGTGTTTTTTGCGCTGTTACGCATTGAAAAAGAGGTGTTCTATCAATATCTTAACGCCCAGCAAAATCAAAATCACGCCGCCCGCGAATTCCGCTTTGGATTTGTATTTCGCGCCGAACACGTTGCCGATTTTTACGCCCGCGGCGGAGAGGGCAAAGGTGGTGACGCCAATCAGCAAAATCGCGGGAACAATGCTGACCGAGAGGAACGCGAAGGTCACGCCCACCGCCAGCGCGTCAATGCTGGTGGCAACGGCGAGCGGCAGCATGACCTTGACGGAAAAGGAGTCGTTGAGCGTTTCCTCCTCCTTTTTCAGCGCCTCGCGAATCATGTTCGCGCCGATAATGCCGAGCAGGGCAAAGGCAATCCAGTGGTCAATGCTCTTGATAAAGCTTTCAAACTGCCTGCCCAGCGCCCAGCCAACCAGCGGCATAAGCGCCTGAAAGCCGCCGAACCACGCGCCCGCAACGGCGCAGTGCCGCGCTTTGAGCGTTCTGACAGACAAGCCCTTGCAGATTGACACCGCGAAGGCGTCCATTGAAAGCCCCACGGCGAGAATAAACAGTTCAATGATACTCATAAAAATTCCCTTCTTTAAAACACAAGCTGCACCAGCAGCATATACACCGCAACGCCGCCGAATACGCTGATCAGCGTGTTGCGCAGCCAAACGTGCATACCCACCACAAACGCCGCGGCAATCAGTTCCGGCAATCCGTAGGGATACTGAAACACCGACACGCCCTTAAAGCAATACACCACCAGCATACCTATAATAGCATATGGAAGCACACTGCCCAAATATGTAATCACAGCGGGTCTTTTTCTGCCTTCGGGAAAGGCGATAAACGGTAAAAACCGCGTAAAGGCAATCACTGCCGCCATAATCAGCACCTGAAACAGGGGGTGGAGGTTAGTCATCAGCCTTCGCCTCCTCTGTTGTTTTGTCCAGCTTTTTGCGGAAAATCATCAGCTCCGCCGCGATAAACGCCAGCGCGGGCACAATAAAGTATTCCGCGCCGAAGATGATCAGGCACAAAACCGTGGTGCCGACGCCCAGCAGCGCGGGCAAATGCTCCTTGGAATCAAGCCATTGCTCCACCATAATCACAATAAACAGCGCGGTCATGGCAAAGTCAATGCCCTCGCTTGAAAACGGCAGAAACATGCCCAGCACCGCGCCGAGCACGCAGCCGGTTATCCAGTAGCTGTGGTTGAGAGCGGTGAGGAAGAAGTAATATTTTTTCGCGTCAATGGTGTCGTCCAGTTTCACCGTGGCGGTGATGGAATAGGTTTCGTCCGTCAAGCCGAAAATCAAATAAGGCTTAAACACACCTGTGCCGCGGTATTTGTCGAGCAGCGACACGCCGTAGAAAAAGTGGCGGCAGTTGATAATCAGCGTCATAAACGCGGTTGTCAAAAGCGACGCGCCGCTTGCCATAAAGTCAACGCCCGCGTATTGCCCCGAGCCCGCAAACATGGTGACGCTCATCAGAATCGCCCACCAAAAGCTGTAGCCCTTGCTTTGCAGCAGCACGCCGTAGCCGATTCCCAGCGCCAAATATCCCGCCATAATCGGCAGACTGTCCTTAAAGGCACGCCGAAAGGTTCTTTTTGTCATAGTTGTCCCTCTTGTTTTAAAATATCCTTACTGTTCCATTCGCGCTAACTTATACCTTATAACTTCTCCGCCGCCGCTGCAGCCGCAGACGGTCAAAACTGAAAATGCTGTGTTGTCAGAATCTTAAAATGGTTCTTGTTGAACGCAATAATGCCCTCGCGTTTCAGTTCTCCCAGCGAGCGCGACAGTGAAGCGCGGTCAACCGCCAGAAAGGAAGCGAATTCCTCGCGGGTAAAGGGAATGTCAAATTCATAGGAGCAGCAGTGCTCGCTCTGAATCTTTAAAAAGCGCAAAATCTTGCCGCGAATGGACTTTTGCGACAGGCACATCAAATGCTCCGCCAGGCGGATAAACAGTTCCCGCTGCGACATCACCACATTGACAAATACCTTGTGCTGAAGCGCCGCCGCCTGTTCATTTGTGACTAACAGCGAAGAAGGCGAAAAAAGCGCAAGCTTGCTCGCGGAATCCGCGACGATTTCAAGCAGCAGGTTGTAGCGTTCCATCATAAACTGCATGGAGCCCACGGTTCCCTTGCCGTACAGCGAGTTAATCATCATTTTGTTGCCGTCATAATCAATTGAGTACAGCTTGATGTTGCCCGCAAGCACCACGCCCAGCTTTGGCTCGGTGCCGGGCTGCATGGACACAATTTCTCCGGGCGCAAGCTCCAGAAATTCCGGCTTGGCAAAGTTGATGAATTCCGTGATTTCCCCGTCGCTCAGCCCCGAAAAGAACGAATGGCTTTTCAAAATTTTCCTGTTTTCCGTCAGCAGCAAATCCTTGTAATTTCCCATTTTGTCCTCCCTATAGACACACTGCTTCATATTATAACACATATTTTTGCAAATGCAACTTAATTGCGGCTTTATTCTCATAGAAAATTGCGATTAAACTGTCTAATTGCACAAAAAGGAAATTTATATATGGTAAATGTGCACATTGGCGTAATAAAAAATATATGGTACAATAAAGATGTATGCGAAGGCGCATATTTGCCGATTCTGAATTCGGAGGAAAATTATGAAATTAAAGGGTATTAGAGTACCTCACAAGAAACACACGGCGCAAATGCCGCCTGTGCGGATTCCGGTTCCCAAAACCGTGACAATCCCAATGGCAATGCACATCGGCAGACCCGCAAAGCCCATTGTCAAGCGCGGCGACGAGGTGAAGGTGGGACAGCTGATCGCCGAGGCGGACGGATACATTTCCGCGCCGGTTCATTCCAGTGTTTCGGGCAAGGTGCAAAAGATTGACGAAATGATGACCGCAATGGGCGCAAAGGTCGCCTGTGTGGTGATTGAAACCGACGGATTGCAAACGGTCAGCGAAACCGTTGCGCCGCCCGACGTGCACGATTTGAAAAGCTTTATCGACGCGGTGCGTCAGAGCGGCTCGGTCGGCTTGGGCGGAGCGGGCTTTCCGACCTTTGTGAAGTTCAGCTTTAACAACGACGAAAAAGCCGTTGACACCGTGGTGATCAACGCCGCCGAGTGCGAGCCGTACATCACCTCGGACACCCGCACGCTGCTTGACCGCACCGACGACGTGTTCAGCGGCATTGCGCTGCTGAAAAAGTACCTAAACGTCAAGCGCTATATTATCGGTATCGAGGGCAACAAGCCGGAGGCAATCGCCAAGGCACAGGCGGTTGCCTCGCAAACCGAGGGCGTTGAGGTGCATGTGCTGCCGCCCATGTATCCGCAGGGCGGTGAAAAGGTGCTGGTGTATAACACCACCGGGCGGCTGATTCCGCAGGGCGGGCTGCCGCTTGATGTGCATGTGGTGGTGCTCAACGTCACCACGCTCGCCTTTATCGCAAAGTATGTGGAAACCGGTATGCCGCTGGTCGAAAAATGCCTGACGGTTGACGGCTCGGCGGTGAAGGAGCCGAAGAACGTGATTGCGCCCATCGGCGCTTCTATTGCGGACGTGCTCGAAAGCGCGGGCGGCTTCAAATCAGAGCCCGCCAAGGTGCTCTACGGCGGTCCCATGATGGGTATCGCGGTGCCGGACTTAACCGCGCCGATTCTCAAAAACACCAACGCGATTATCGCAATGGACGAAAGAGAAGCGCAGCCGCCCAAGACAACGGCGTGCATTAACTGCGGCGCTTGTCTGACGCACTGCCCGCTGCGGCTTGACCCGCGCGCGATTGCAAAGGCGTATAAAAAGGGCGAGGCGGAGGATTTAAAGACCCTCTGCGTCGATTTGTGCATGGAATGTGGCTGCTGCTCCTATGTTTGTCCCGCAAAGCGGCATTTGGTGCAGACCAATAAGCTTGCCAAGGCGGTGCTGCGCAACTATCAGGCGCAGCAAAAGGCAAAGGAGGGTGCAAAATGAGTCAGATGATTTCCGCGGTATCCCCGCATTTTCACCACCCGCGCACCACGCGCTCGATTATGCTGGACGTGATTATCGCGCTTGTTCCCGCAATGATTGCCTCCGTCTTGATTTTCGGCCTGCGCAGCCTGATGGTGATTGCGGACTGCGTGGCGGTTTGTATGCTCTCCGAGTGGGTCTTTGAAAAGCTTTGCAAAAAAGAAAACACCCTCGGCGATTTGTCGGCGGTGGTAACGGGCATTATCCTCGCGCTGAATTTGCCGGTGGGCGTTCCGCTGTGGCAGGCGGCTCTCGGCAGCGTGATCGCGATTGTTGTGATTAAGCAGCTGTTCGGCGGTATCGGACAGAACTTTGCCAACCCTGCCGCAACCGCGCGTATCATTTTGATGACCGCGTTTTCAAGCTCCCTGACAAACTGGGCGGTTCCGCAGCCGTTTAATTTCATGCCCGACGCGACCACAGGCGCAACGCCGCTGGCGCTGATGACAAAGGGCGAAACCGAAAGCCTGCCGTCGTATCTGGACATGTTCCTCGGCAACACCGGCGGCTGTCTGGGCGAAACCTGCGCGCTGGCGCTGATTCTCGGCGGCGTTTATCTGTTGATTCGCGGTGTGATTACATGGCACACCCCAGTTGCCTTTCTCGGCACCGTGGCGGTGATGTCGCTTGTCTGCGGACAGGACGTGCTCGCGCAGCTGCTCTCCGGCGGCTTGATGATTGCGGCGTTCTTCATGGCAACCGACTATTCTTCTTCTCCCGCAACCAAGTGGGGCAAGATTATCTTCGGCGTGGGCTGCGGACTGATTACGATTCTTATCCGTTTTTGGGGCAACTTCCCGGAGGGCGTCAGCTTTTCGCTGCTGCTGATGAATATCCTCACGCCCTATATTGAAAAACTGACGCGCAAAAAGCCGCTCATTGGGGAGGTGGACAACTGATGAAGGACATTGTAAAGCCTATTGCGGTGCTCGCCTCTATCTGCTTGGTTGTCACCGCTCTGCTCGCCTTTATCAACTCTGTCACCGCTCCGATTATCAAGGCGGCTGAGGAAGCTGCCGCCGCAAAGGCGCGGCAGGAGGTGCTCTCTGAGGCGGACGCGTTTGAGCGGCTGGAGCTGGAGCTTCCCGAAGGCGTAACCGAAGCCTATGCGGCCGCAAACGGCACGGGTTATGTGTTCATGCTCACCACCAAGGGCTACGGCGGCGCAATCAGCCTGATTTGCGGCGTTAAGGCGGACGGCACGATTGAAAGCGTTCAGACCCTTTCCCACAGCGAAACCAGCGGTATCGGCTCGCGCGTTGTGGACAACAACAGCCCCTACCGCCAGCAGTATGCCGGCAAAACCGCAGAGGATTACGACAGCGTTGACGCGGTGACGGGCGCAACCATTTCTTCAAAGGCATACAAAAAGGCGATAGACGCCGCGTTTGAAGCGTATGCATTGGTAAAGGAGGCGGACTAAGTGAACAAACTGCAAAACTTTTCCAAGGGCTTGATTAAAGAAAACCCGGTGCTGGTTTTGGTTTTGGGCACCTGCCCGACCCTTGCCACCTCCACCAGCGTCACAAACGCGCTGGGCATGGGCGCTGCGGCAACCATCGTGCTGATTTGCTCCAATATCGTTATCTCGGCGCTGCGCAAAATTATCCCCGACAAGGTGCGTATTCCCTGCTATATCGTGCTGATCGCGGGCTTTGTCACCATGGTGCAAATGCTCGTCAAGGCTTTTGCGCCGGCGCTTGACCAGGCGCTGGGCATTTATCTGCCGCTGATTGTCGTTAACTGTATCATTCTCGGCAGAGCGGAGATGTTCGCCAACAAAAACACCGTTCTCGACTCCGCGATTGACGCGGTGGGCATGGGCGCGGGCTTTACGCTGGCGCTGGTGCTGATGGCGACGATTCGCGAGGTGTTCGGCAACGGCACCTTTATGGGCATTGAAATACCCATCTTGATTGACAACAAAATTTCCATTCTCACCATGGCGCCGGGCGGCTTCTTTGTATTCGGAATCCTGATTGCGCTGGTGAATAAATTCGGCAAGCACAAGCCCAAAAAGAAGGAATTCGGCTGTGCGGGCTGTCCGCAGGCGGCGGCTTGCGGCAGAGCGGGCGGCGGCTGTGCGGGCGCTGAAACGGCGGAGGTGAGCGCGAAATGACAAAACTGATTATCATTCTGCTCTCCGCGGTGTTCATCAACAACTACGTGCTCTCGCGGTTTTTGGGCATTTGTCCGTTCCTCGGCGTTTCCAAAAAGCTTGACTCCGCCACCGGCATGAGCTTGGCGGTCATCTTCGTCATGCTGATTGCCACGGCGGTGACGTATCCGATTCAGTATTTCCTGCTCACGCCCAACAATCTCGGCTATTTGCAGACGATTGTGTTTATCTTGGTTATCGCGGCGCTGGTGCAGCTGGTTGAAATCGTGCTCAAGCGCTACATTCCCTCGCTTCACCAATCCTTGGGCGTGTATCTTCCGCTGATTACCACCAACTGCGCGGTGCTGGGCGTTACCATTCTCAACATCGACGAGGGCTACACCTTCCTTGAAGCAATGGTCAACTCCCTCGGCAGCGGCTTGGGCTTTTTCCTCGCAATGGTCATGTTCTCCGGCGTGCGCTCCAAAATTGAGGGCGCGGACATTCCCGAGAGCTTCAAGGGCTTGCCTGTCACGCTGATTGCGGCTTCCATCACCTCGCTGTCCTTCTTGGGCTTCGGCGGCGTGATTGAGAACATGTTTGCGGCTTAACGGAGGTGACGCGAAATGAATGAAATTCTGATTGCGGTTATCCCCGTAGTCATTATCGGCGTGCTCTGCGCCGCCGTGCTGGTGATTGCCTCAAAGGTGATGGCGGTCAAGGAGGACGAGCGTTTTCCGGCGGTGCGCGATTGCTTGCCGGGCGCCAACTGCGGCGCGTGCGGCTTTGCGGGCTGCGACGGCTACGCAAAGGCATTGTGCGAAAATCCCGACACCCCCGCGAATCTCTGTATTCCCGGCGCGGACTCCGTCGCCAAGCAGCTCGGCGAGGTGCTCGGCGTTGAGGTCGGCGAGGTGGTAGAGCAGGTGGCGGTTGTCCACTGCTCCGGCGATTGTCAGCACACAAAGGACAAGGTTGTTTACAGCGGCATTGAAACCTGTGCCGCGGCAAAAATGCTCTACGGCGGCAAGGGCAGCTGCACCTATGGTTGTCTGGGCTTGGGCGACTGTGCGGCGGCGTGTCCGCAAAACGCGATTTTTGTCAAGGACGGCGTGGCGCAGGTCTACACCTGCGACTGTATCGGCTGCGGCATTTGCGTGAAAACCTGCCCCAACCACCTGATTTCGCTGGTGCCCGACACCAAAAAGGTGATTGTCGCGTGCAGCAACCGCGACAAGGGTGCCGTGACCCGCAAGGTTTGCTCGGCGGGCTGTATCGGCTGCAAAAAGTGCGAAAGGGTTTGTCCCGACGGCGCGATTAAGGTTGTTGACAATGTCGCCGTCATTGACTACGAAAAATGCTCCGGCTGCGGCACCTGCGCCGAAAACTGCACAACAAAGTGCATTAAGGTGGAGGATTTGAGCGTTAAGCGGCAGTAGTGAGTTAAGTTATAAGTTATAAGTTATAAGAAAAGCAGTTAGGAAAGGTTTGTGTTCCTAACTGCTTTTTGCTATGTTTTATACCAATCTTCATTAAAAAGTAGACTTTGTGTATAGTATAAAATATCGATTATGTCAGTTCCTTCCTCATATAGATGACCTCCTGATAACCTGTCAGGCGGGATTTGAAGTCGCGCGGATTCCTGCCGTATTCCGTAAATCCGGCTCTCTCATACATCCGTACCGCTCTGTCATTTTCGGCAACTACCTCCAGCTCAATCTGTTCATAACCGGCTATTTGCGCGCACTTAATACAGGCTTCGGTTAAAGCGCGTCCTATACCGAGACCCCAATATTGTTTATCAATACTGATTCCAAATTCGCAGCGGTGCCTGAGCTTGAATTTAGGACTTTTTTGCCCGATTCCTGCTGTTCCGGCAATCTTGCCGTCAACTTCAGCGAGAATCTCGATTTCGTTCTCACTTTCGGCTTTCTTCCGCAAAAAATCCGCCTCTTCCTCCACGGTAAAGGTTACCTCGTCCGGATAACTCAGCAGGTTGTCTGTCTGTTCGTGCGTCAAAATAAAGATATCCAGAACCGCCTGTCCGTCCTGTGCCGTTCCGTTGCGTAGGACGCAGGTTTTTCCGTTTTTTAATTGAATAGTTTTATGATATTGCATTTTGATTTCTCCGTTAAATTTCTTTCTTTTTATTATTATCCGATAGTATTTAGCGTTATTATAGCTAATAACTTTTAGCTTGTCAACATACTATAAAAAAACCGGTCAGCAGTTTCTATGATGACTGCTGACCGAAGTATTTTAGATTCCCATTCGGCTGTTTCTATGTGTGATTATAAATCATTCTTATGAGTAACAGCCTTTGGTCGCCCGGGATAGGAAGCCATTTGTTTCCGCGGCAAATGCGGTTTGATAGGAAAGTGCGGCTCGGGCGAACAGCTAACGCATGGGTTCGCCCCTACAGATTATTATAATGTATCGTTTCGTTTTTTTCGACGTCGTAGGGGCGCACCAATGTGTGCGCCCGGGATAGGATACCGTTCATTTCCGTTGAAGATACGGTTTGATAGGAAAACGCGGCTCGGGCGAACACATGGGTTCGCCCCTACAAGCAGACCCAAAGATTATCTTTTCCCGGACTTTCCATCGTGTGCGAAAAATAAATAAGCTATAAGTGAAAAAAAGCAGTTAGGAATGGTTTGTGTTCCTAACTGCTTTTTGATTTGTTGTATGTGATGATGTTCGTTCCTGCGTTTAGCCGAAAAACGCGCCTGCCAAAACGGGCAAATCCGATTCGTTGTCGAGCAGCAGGAAAAGGAACGGACGGTTGAAGGTGAGGGTGTCCTTGGTGCTGACGGAAACCGACGGGGATTTCGGCTTGCTGTTCTGCGGGTTCACGCCGTTGTTGTCGAGCGTAAAGCCGGGAGTGATTTCTGTCATTTCGCCCATCTTCGCGCTGTCGGTGTAGCTGAGCGAAGCGAATTTGGTTTTGTCGGTAAACAGGGAGTACATGCCGTTTTTCGTCAGCGTTTCGGAAAGCGAAAGCTGTCCGCCGCCCGCAATCTCAAAATCGGGAATCAGCGCCGCGCTGTCCTTGGTGACGTCCATGCTTTCCAGCAGCGCGGTCAGCTCGTCTGTGTCAAAGCCCTTGATGTATTCGTCCGGCGAAACCCCTTCGTTCGGCATAACCAGCAGCAGCTTCAGCGGGTTGTTCGCCGTGTAGCGCAAAACGCCCACAGCCTTTTTCGATTGCAGCCGCTTGACGTCGGCGGTGTAGTAGGGCAGCTCCTTTGTGCCGTCCGCACCCGCAAAAGCCGCCGCCGGAGCCTCCGCCGAGGCGTTCAGCCACACGTCCTTTACCGAAACGGTCGAAATCAAATTAACGGTGTCCGCCTGCAATTCGGGCGCTTTGCCTATTTTCAGATACGTTTCCAGCTTTTTCGCGGCATTTTCGCCGCTGTAGTCAAAGCGGAGCACGTCGTAATCGTAATATTCCTTCGCCGTTTGCAAAAAAGAGGATTTCACGTCCAGCCCGCCGTCAATCAGCATAGCGCCGCCGAACTTGACAGCGCCGCTTTCCCTGTCGGCGCTCACGCCCTCCATGCGGCTCTTGAAGTAAGAGGAGCAGGCGTTGAGGTCGTCAATGGAAATCCCGCCCAGCGAGAGAAGAATCTCCTGCCGTGCGTCGGAAGAAACGGCGTTTGCCAGCATACCGAGCTGCAGCGCGGTGGCGGCAGGGGAAAAGACAAAGCTCTTGCCCGCCTCATAACGCGCGCGAAGCTGCTTGAGCGCCAGCGTTTTCGCGCCGCTGAGATAGGTGTTATAGCTGTTCGGCGGTTCCTGCGCGCCGTCGGAATAGTTGTAGTTGACGTCGGCGCTGTTTTTGCGCTCGTAGCTGCTCAAAAGCCGTTCGCCGTCCGAAAATTCCGCGGGATTCCCGCAGGCGGCAAGCGTCAGCAGACAGAAAACGCCGGCAAGCGCCGCCGAAATCTGCCGCCTCATTCGGCGGTTTCCTCTTTTTCTTTATTGACAGGGTGACCGCTCAGCTCCATTGCGAGGTCATACATATCCTTTGCCGCGTTGGGGCGTGCAAGGCGCTTGCAGTTCTCGCGCATTTCCGCGAGCTTTTCGGGATTGTTCAGCAGCGCCGCGATTTCCTGCGCGCCGGTTTCTTTGTCAACGCTGATGGCGGCATTTTGCTTGAGCAGGAAGTTGACGTTGTATTGCTCCTGACCGGGGAAGGCGCTGTAAATCGCCATCGGCAAATGGCAGGCAAGGCTTTCGGTAATCGTCAGTCCGCCGGGCTTGGTGACAATCAAGTCGGACACATGCATGTAGTCCTCAACATTGTTGACGAAAAACAGCAGCTTGGTGCGGTTACGCGCGCCGATTTCGTCCACTGTCTCGTCGAGCTTTTCCAGCAGCCTGCCGTTTCTTCCGGTAATCACAATCAGCTGCAATTCGGGCGCCGCCTTTGCCAGCGCTTCATAAAAATCGAGCACGGCAGTCACGCCGAAGGAGCCAGCCATCAGCAAAACGGTCTTTTTGTTGGGGTCAAGTCCTTCGCGGCGGCAAATGTCCTCCTTTGCGCCGGGAATGTTGAACTTTTCAAAGGTCGGAATACCCAGCGGATAGATAATGCTTTCGTCAACGCCGTATTCCTCAATCAGCTTGGGTGCCATCTGCGGCTCCGCCAGCACATAGGCGTCAATGTAGGGCGCCACATAGGTGCGGTGCGCGTCATAGTCGGTAATCAGCGCAATCGCCTTGACGTCCTTCAACTCGCCCTGTCCCTTCAGCTTGGACACCATTGCCGTGATGAACGGATGGCACATGATAATCACGTTGGGCTTGTGTTTTTCGATTATTTTGAGCAGGCGGTTTGACATTGAGGCGTTTGAGGTCATCAGCGCCTTATAAAGCGGCGTGGGCTGGTCGGCAATGTCATACAGCTCGCCGTAAATCTTCGGGGTGTTTTTTACGAGGAAATAATAGCCGCTCACCACGGTTTTGTTGTAGAACTCACCGATAGCGCGCAGTCCGTCCACCACCTCAACGTGAATGTCGGGATTGCGGCGGCTGAAGCTGTCCTGCAAGGCGGCAGCCGCACGCTTGTGACCGCCTCCCGTAGAAGCGGAAAAAATCAGTATATTCATGAAAACCATCTCCTTAAAGCAACAAAATTATGGTTATTATTACTATTATACCGAATTCGTACAGATTTTTCAACAGATAATTTTCTCTTAATGTCTATTTTCTGAATTTCTCCAATCGTGGGCGAAAAATTCTATTACCTACGGAAACGCTATATTTTACACAAAAATCATTTCGAAATTCGTTTCAGATTTTTTGTTTTGCCACTTTATTTTTGGAAAGAATTGTAGTAGAATATTACTAAATAGAGATAGAATTTTTTTATATAGTTTCCAAAACTCTTTTCGAAGGAGTGGGTTATGAGATACGCTAAAGAGACCCCAAAAGCAGGCATGACCGACATCAGTTCGACCAAAAAAGCGTCGGGCGGTGCGCGTTATGCTTCGAAAAGCGGCGGTCAGCACCAAAAATCGGGCGGCAGCGGAAGCCAAAAGAAGATTGTCATCATTGTGTCCATTGCGGTAGCGGCGATTGCTGCGCTGGGTGTGGCGGGCTTTTGCGTGTTCAACGCCTTGCAGAAGAACCAAAATCCGGTGGACAACACCCCCAAGGAATTCACCTTTGCCGCAAACACCAAGGTGAACGGCATTGACATTTCTTCCAAGAACCTGAAGGAAGCAAAGGCGCTGCTGGAAAACAGCAAAAAAACCTTTGTCACCCCGCGCAAGCTCTCAATTGAGGTGGCGGACGCCACGGTGGAGCTAACGCAGGATAATTTTGAATATACCTATAATATCGACGAGGTGCTGTCGCAGATTAAGGCGGACACCGAGAGCGAAAAGGGCTCCAAGGGCGAATATACCGTGACCGCGACCGTCACCGAGGATTCGGTCAAAAAGCAGGTCAGCGCCATCAGCGAGGAATACACCTCCGACGCGGTGAACGCCTATGTCACAAAGTTCCACCCCTATGCCGAAACCCGCTTTGAGTATGCCGAGGCGGTTGACGGCTTAAAGGTTGACAGCGACGATTTGCTTGTCCAAATGAAAAACAGCTTTTCCGGCACGCAGAACTACAGCACCATCAAGGCAAAAACCGAGGCGACAAAGGCGCAGGTGACCTCCGATTTCTTAAAGAAGAATATCGTGAAGCTCTCCACCTACGAAACCTATTCCAACAACACCGAGAACGGCACCAGCAACATGAAGGTGTCGCTTGAAGCGTGCAACGGCTCGATTATCGACCCCGGCGAGCAGTGGTCGTTCAACGAGTGTACCGGCGACTCCAACCTGGAATCCAACGGCTACAAAGCCGCGAACGTTATCTCCGAGGGCAAGGTGATTCAGGGCATCGGCGGCGGCATTTGCCAGTCGAGCTCCACCATCTATAACGCCGCAATCCGCGCGAATATGAAGATTGTTGAGCGCTATTGTCACCAGTGGGCTTCCTATTATGTTCCCACCGGGCTTGACGCGACGATTGACTATCCCGGTCTTGACCTCACGCTCGAAAACACCTCCGGCTATCAGATGTTCCTGGAGTGCAAGCTGGTTGACTACACCCTGTACGCGACCTTCTGGGGCTATCAAAGCCCGGATTATGACGAGATTACCGTTGCCAACGAGCTTGGCGAAACCGGCGGCTCGACCTACAGCGTCAAGGCTTGGCGCATCTATTACAAGGACGGCAAAAAGGTAGGCGAGGAAGACCTTCCGAGTTCCACCTACGATTCCGACCAGGGTATTTCGTTCTACAGCGCCGAGGGCGATCCGGGCGTTGTCACAACCGATGTGGACAACCTCACCGACACCTCGACCAACAGCAGCAGCTCCGCTTCCACTGAAACCTACAACGAACCGGCGCAGGAAACCTACACCGAAGCGCCCGCGTATGAGCCGGAGCCTGTCGCCACCGAGCCGGAAGCGCCCGAAATCGTGACAGAAACGCCGTATTACGAACAGCAAACCGAAAACAACCCGATATAGTTCACATTCCAACCCCGCCGAACCACGGCGGGGTTTTCCTTATATATATGAAAAGACGCCCGAGCCTTCGGGGGTCTTATTTTTTTGCCCGCCGAGCGGCTGGTGAAAAATTAATTTTGTGTTTTTATTAAAAATCTGTTGCAAAAATATTAATTTCGTGTTAAAATTAAATTCAAATAATCATAACAATGCGAAAGTATCCGCAAAACCTTTCGCACCGAAAAAAATCAAATGCAGCATTGGGCAAGGGAGACCAAGCCTGAACCCTTTCCAACCCCAAGCGCGTCTTGCGGCGCGGCATTTGTTGATATAAATAGTATATAAAATCTTTATATATAAAAGAAAGAGAGGTAAAAAACATGAAAACAAAGATAAAACGCCACTCGCGCTCGGTGTTGTCCATTGTTCTCGCACTTTGCATGCTCATCAGCTGCATGACGGTCGGCATGATTGCGACTGATGCGGCGAAGGTGCAGAGTGAGAGTGTGGGAGCCGAAGCGTTCCTCGACACAGGTACTAATGTTACTGTTTATTATGATAATTCACTTACCCAGTGGAGTAATGTATATTTTCGCATAGGTCGAAATGATAATTATGATAATAGTATCTATACAAGTTCCTATAAAATGACAAGAGTTGAAGGAACAAGTAATATTTATAAGTATTCGCTATCTAATAAGTGGGAACATTATCAAGCTTTCCAGTTCAGTCAAGAACAGGGACAAACCGAAAGCGGTAAAAGTATCTATAGCGCTGTTGGAATAACTATTTGTACAGAGTTCAAAAAGTTTTCTATGTCTGCCGATACAAGCTACTATTTTGTTGGTCAAGCCAAAACACCGGGGACAGTAGATAATCCTACTTATGCGGCATGTAAGGGCGCTACCGGTAAAGGAAGCAATGCTGATACAACTGCCTCTAACTACACCACCTATCAGAAACAACTGTCTGTGGCAGGCGTTGAGCACGGTGTGGTGACGGCGCAGTACACAGACGACGCAGGCACAACACAGACAATTGCCGAAGGCGGACACGCAACGTTTCTTATCGGTAAAACCGTTACCGTAACAGAAACGCCTGATCCTTATTATACCGCAGGCAATGCAACGGTGTCTTATGCCGGAAACGCGGAATCGGTAAGTGTGGCGAGCGGCGGTTCTACGTTTACGTCCGGCGGTACGGATTCAACCGTAACAGGCAGCTTCAATTTGCTGCCGGCTCTTTCTGCGCCGACAAACGTACAGGTTAACGGCAAAGCCAGCGACACTGTTAACGCCAGCGGCAGCTCTACCCTGACATGGACAGCTTCTGCAGATGCCGGTTCCTATCAGGTCTATAAGGGCGACAATCCAGTAGGTGATCCTGTCACGGGAACATCCTATACGATTGAAAACACAGCAGAAAATGCCGGTGTGTATACGGTAAAGGCGATTCCTTCAAACGCAAATGCAAAGTCACCCTCTGCTGCGTCGGAAAGTGCAGATTTGCAGGTTATTGTTTCCAAATATGCGCTCACAGGTTATATCGACAGTAAGAATATTGTCGGCAGTACCGTTGTACCCTTGGCTGATGACGCGAGCGTTGAAGACAAGAACGCGCGTTGGAGCACCTATTTAACAGATTTCGCAATCAAGGATGCAACAGAAACCCCGGGTGTGTTCACAAAGCAGATTACCACACAGAACAAAACAACTGTCGGTAAGGACAGTGAAGGTAATTTCTATAACATCTATATTGGTATTGCGGATAGCGGCAATACACAATGGGGATTCAGAGCCGGAGATGACGGCGGATGGTACAATTCAAACGGTCAGGATTATGCAGTAGATGACGCTAATCCCAAAACGCTTTACTTGGTGTCTATGAACAGCAGTAATAAGGGCGGTTCATTTATACTCAAGCACGGAAGAAACTACACGATAACATTGGATCAAACGAAGAGTTATACTGACGAAGGTTGGTCTGCAGCAGGTACAGAAACCTATCCAAAAGGAAAAATTACTTTCTCCAGCACCTTCGACCTGAACGTCGCGCCTAAAAGCGACGAGTGCGGCACGGTGGTGGCTGCTAATTCTGTTGATGCTCTGGCTTCCGCAAGCTCCGGCTCACTCACCGGCTTGGCGCCCACAGCAAACGGCACCGATTATTATTTCAAGGTCACGCCGAATACAGGCTGGGAAATCGCCGATGTTACGCATGATGATACAGCTAACACTGATATCGAAATCACACTTGAAAGCACAGAAGCAGACGGTTCAAAGATTTACAAGGTTAAGGAGCTCAACAGCAACCTCAATGTAACCGTAAACTTTAACGAGATTCTTCATACGATTACCGCTACTTCCGAAAGCACCAAGAGAGGTACTGTCACCGGCGGCGGCGACGTGAGAGAAGGCACCAACGCCACTATCACAGCGAATCCCAATCCCGGATATGGATTTAGCTCATGGGAAATTGACGGAGAGTCAAATAATACTAACCCCTATACATTTAATAATGTAACAGCGGCTCACACTGCTTTAGCGCATTTCAGCACACCCACGTTTACTAACATTACCATTCAAACGGTAAATGACAGCACAGGCGGAACCATCACAGGCACAAATGCGGCGACTGCAGGCGAAACGAGCGGCACGGTTGAGAGCAATATCAGCGTAACGGCAAAAGAGATTGCCAACATGACCTTTGTCGGCTGGTCTTCGGCAAACGGCTTCTTCAACAATGCCTCTGCGCTGAGCACCAACTTCCACCCGACAGCGAATGACGCGGTTATCGTTGCGCATTATGTGGAACAATACACCGTCAACATTACCGCTCCTTCAACAACAGAGGGTAAAATTGTTGTGACCGACGCAAGCGGCAATGTGGTCACCAACGGTCAAAAGGTGGATAAGGGCAAAGTGCTCACCATTACCGCGACCCCCAAGGCAAAATACAAGGTAACAAAAATTACTGTCAACGACACAGAGAATGCAAAATCCGGCAACTACGGTGTAGCTGCTACGCAGACGGCGACGGTAAGCGGCGACACTACGATTTCCGCAGCCTTTCAAAAGGATTTGACGGTTAACATTTCCGTAATCTCCAATGACAACAACAAGGGAACAGTTTCCGTGACAGACAAGACCTTGACGAGCAACAAAACCACCGCGCAAATCGGTGAGACACTTACACTTGTTGCAACGCCAACATCAGGCAATGAATTTGTCGGCTGGGCGTTCTATCCTGAAACAGCAGTTGATTATGTCAATAGCAAGAAATCTACTGACGCAACAACGCAAGTCAAAGTCAAGGCGGGCTTCTATGCAGAGGCGACGTTCCAGAAAAAGTCATTTGATCCGAGTTCGTTGGTTGAATATGTGCACGGGCATGATTATAACCCCGACGATACTGTCGAACAAAAAGCCGGAATTTGGGCAGCGGTTTCAGCTGGAAAACAGGAAGGATATGTAGATCAACAATTATACTATTATCAAAATTCAGATAATAAATATGATTTATTCATGAAGTTTGATGTAGGGAATGCCACAGACTTATCCACTGGTGTAATTAAGGATGATACTACGTATTACTTTATTTATGGCAAGAATCATCCTAAACCAGATTCCGTATCCCTTGAAAACTCAGCTTATGATTCAAGTGCAACCCAAACGAACGAAACGGACAAAGCTGCGCTTCAAGGCACAGAAAGCTACAATTATAACCCAGGGGGAACAAAGTACGCCGGAAAGTTTAAGAGTAACGGCGCAGAACATGTCTACTTAAAAATAGGAACCATCTCAGCACTTACAGATTGGGATTGGGCTTCTGATCCAACTGCTATTGCAATTTACGCGAACTCTACTCCCACCCCCATCACCCCCACACCGACCTTCGTAAATACGCACGACAAAATTATTTATGCCAAGAACGGTACGGTTGCATATGACCAGGATGATGCAAGTAAAAAGATGTCCGGTGCAACCAGCGAGTATGGCACCATTACGGTTGTTTCGGGCGAGGCGCTTGATGTAGATGATGTTCTTGGTCTTCCGGGCTATACAACCGATAGCTACGAAGGCTACAAAAAGTATTATTATGACGACACAGAGGACAGCTCCATCAAGGTGCGCGTCACAATGAACACCACATATAAAAACAGTGGATACGCGGTGCACGGTTTTGTTGTAAACGGCGAGACCTTTGAGGCAACTGAAGGTGCGACAGACGGCGTTTACGAAGGTGTTATCACCATTCCTGCCGGAACAGGCAATGTGGAAATCACGCCTGTGTATTACAATAAAACGCAGGACGAAGCCGGCAAATACTTCAAATTCTATGTTAACCCCTCCAACGACAAAACCTACAAAACGCACTGGGGCGAGACGGTGGCGCTCTATACGTGGTATGGATCCGGTCAGCTAGCCGGCGACGGCGCCTATCCCGGTCAGCCGCTCTTGAAAGACGGTTCCGGCAAGCTCTATGCATTGGTTGCCAAGGCATATATTAACCCGGCAACGGGTGAAATGGAAGAAGACAAGCCGTTGAACGGTTTGCTGTTGGACAACTATTTTGAGAATGAGCATGTCCACAGACAGTTCATGACAGAAACTCAGAAGAAAAACTATCAGACTTATGACTACAAGGATTTGGTGAATATCCGTAATCTTCAGGGCGGCACTTCATCCACACCCGGATACTATGACGTCATTGAGTTTGATATGAAGTACAAGGCAAATAATGCAGATTGGAACGGAGACCATCAGCAAGCTGATTACAGCGGCGTAAATCATAACAATAATGCTCAGCTCAACACTGCTGACATTTCTACTCTTGCGACCAAGTATAACGATTGGGAAGATTTGAAGGACTACGACGGTCACATCATTAACCTTATCGGAGAGAATATTGAAGCAACCAAGAGAGCTGATGGCAAGTGCCTTTATGTCGTTGTTGCAGGTAATCAGAACTATAAAACAGAAGATAACGGTAAAGGCTATATCGGCACCACTGCCAAAGACGATTATAAAGAGGCAATTGGTGAGTGGGCGACAGTTTGGATTGTCTATGACTGGAACGGCAAATATTTGATGCAGGCACCTCCGTCTTACTTCATTGCTAACAGCGGTGGTGACAACCCCTTCTTCAACTATATTTATGAGAGAAACGGCACAAGCCCGGAAACAACTAATTACCGTCACACGCCTGTCAAGATTTCTTATGAATTAGAGGACACCGCCGGTAATAGTACTTTTAGCACTAATACCGGTATCCGACTTGACGGACGCTGGCTCTATTCCAGCACCAAGGAGCCTACCAAAGCGCATATCCGTGTCGCAAAAAATAACGGCGGTACTTTAGAGTTCTTTGACCCGACTGACCTCAAAGATGATACCACCTCTGCAACCGGCGAAACTGCAGCGGGTGTGGCGGATATGACAGACAAGAACGGCGACTACAAAACAGACCCGCTCTACGATAACCGTACCACAACTGCTTCTCTGCGCGCAAACATCGGCAACGGCTATAAGTTTGTAGAGTTTGTAAAGATGAAGTCAACTGCGTCTGCTGACGGTAATTTGAAAGCATATTACAACGGTTATTCTTCAACCTATGCCGATTACGACAAGATTCCGTCCGAAGGCTCAGGTCATGACATGACAATTGATACCGAGTATTACATTGTGGCGATTGTTGCTGAGGTTCCTAACACCGCCCTTCACATCACACATGAAAAATACGCCGGTCCCGATAACCACGGCGGTCTTGGCTACTACTATGTTTCCTTCTCAGGAACGGATGCCAACGGCGATCCTGTCACCTTTCCCAACGCAAAGGGCGCTTCGGGTATCTTAATAGAAGACTTCACGACAAAATTCCCCTATGAGAAAAATGCGGAAGTGACAATTACCATTACCACCAGAATGGCAGGCACAAACGTATTTGTTGATTGGTTTAAGAACAACAACAAGGCTTATGAAAGATTGGTTTCACCTGATTCCAGTGTTTACGGAAGCAATGACCCGGTATCTTATGCGTATAAGGTTAAGGTTAGAGACCTCTACAATGCCGACCACACCTATCTTGCACAGAACACCATCAATTTCTATTCGGATATTGACTCTGTCGGCAAGGTGAATATCGAACACAAGCTGTTATCGACCTCCGCCGCTAAAGGAACGACAAAGAATCAGGTCAAGGTTATCTCTAAGGATGGAGTCCTTGTGCATGATTACGGCGTGTCCGAGAGCCTTACCAGCGTTGGTTCCACCTATATGAAGGCTAACTCAACCAACAAGCTGCAAATCACTCTCACGCTTGACCATGAAACCGCAATCTCCACATTCAGAGGCTTCTATCTTGATGAAACTCCGACGGCAATGACAACTACTCAGACAGCGGATGGTATTGATTATGTGGTTGATACCACAAACGAAACCGCTACCATCACCATCCCGATTTCCTATTTCTTCATCGAAGATGATGAAACCGGCGAGAAAGTGTTTGACGCGTCAAAGAAAGATATTATCTATTATTCTGCTTTGGATTTAGTGGCGTATACGTATAGCATTACCTATACATATAGGTCTTATGAGAGTCTGTATGGGAAACAGAAATATTCGGTAACCGGCACGTTTACCCAGGATGATATTGATAATTATTTGACGGTTTCCAATGAAGTAAAAGATAATGATAACGAAAATAAGACTACAACAGCACTTTGGTTCAAAGATGACGGTGCTCGAAAAGCATTTTTGAACAAATTGGGACCGTACGAGAATAATTACAGAGAAAAACTCTACTGGAATACGGATTTAAAGAAAGGTGATGATGATAACGGCGTTGGAATTAAGTACCAAGGCGCATCAAAAACATATATAATTGATGTTAACACAAATGAAAAGTCGAGTCAATATGTAGATCTGTATTTCAGATTCCCCTATGCGATTGAGGACAATAAGCTTAATGGCTGGAAAGCAATTCCTGGATCTGACGGAAAGGTTTTGTATACTCCTGCTTATAAAGAAAAGGATGTAGAAGATTTGGATTACATGTCTTGGTGGGCATACAATGGTGTCAAGAATTATAATAATCCGAATAAATTACCGCAGTTTGTGACCGCGCCAAGCGTCATCTACGACGGAGATACTGCGCTTTACTTTAGATATTGGACAGTAAAAACCGTTCCGAACGATGTAAATCCTGTTTCCGTTGAGTACACTAAGTGCTATTCAAGAGAATTTAACTTGGCGATTATGCAGGCTACAATTGTTGAACCTGTATTTAAAGCCTTGACGGAAAAAGAAATTACGGATAATTACACACCTTCACCTCATGCGGAAGCAATGAAGTCTGAAAACGCAACCGGCGCTACGATTACCTTCCTTGAGAATTCCCGAAATCAATGGAATAACGGCGGCGGCGGAGAAGTAAAATCAAGCTGGAACACACAAGGCGACAGAATGTATACCGACTTTGTGCTGTCATTTGCAAGCGAAAGCGATATTCAGTACAAAACCTATGCCAATAACACCTATATGGCGGGCTTGATTATCGAGAAAGCCGCTGAGTTGGACGTTGACGAAAACGGTGATTATGTAACCAAAGCAGAGGATGTATATCATAGCATGTATGATGGGGTGGAGCTTACCGATGCACACACAAAGGCATTAAAGGACTTCATCGAAGGAAATGCTATATCAACCAATGATCCGCGTGGCGGTTACAAATACCAAAAGGCAGAATTTGACGCTAATAAGCTCGATAATAAAAACAGAATCGAGTATTATTACAGTATGTCTGTCAGAAATCATAGTGGTGATTTTGTAGACAATGGTGCAAAGAATTATGTTTACCGCGCATATTCTTACATCAAGAAGGTTTCGACCAATAAAGTTGAATTGTTGAGCAAGCCTGTCTATTTCACCATTTATGATATGGCGTCCATCACAAACGCACAGGAAGGTCTTGATTTTGACAAGATTACGACTTGATAAAGGAGGCTATAAAAGTTGAAAAAGGACTATGTTTCTCCTGAATTTGATGTAACCCGTCTTGCTTTTGAAGCAATTCTTGAAGCCGGCGATGATAATGATCATCTTCTTCTTCACAGCTTTGGTGAAGTCGGCGGACACGGCGGTAATCCCGGTCTTGACTAAGACTAAATAATTCGATTAATTCAGCATACAGGCAGTACAGCAACGTACTGCCTGTATGTGTAAAGCGTGGTGATTTGATGAAAAAACTGTTTTGTATTTTTACTTCATTGGTATTGGTAACATGCATTGCTGCAATGGCTGCTGTCAATGTGGCTGCTGACATGTATTATGAGTATTACGGCTATACTTATACCATATTTAACAACACATCTATTTCTCTCGCCGGATGGGACAACAGAGATTCAAAGCTGGTGATTCCCAAATCTATCGAAAACAGGAATGTGATTTCTGTAGCAAATTACGCCTTTAAAAACAATACAGACATCACTTCTGTGGATTTTTCCCAGGCGTATTATTTGAAGCGAATCGGAATGGATGCATTCCGTGGCTGCAGCAGCATTAATGAAAAGATTATTCTTCCGGCAACCCTGCAATATATCAATGACAGTGCATTTATGGAATGTACCTCTTTGCCGGGCGTTATGTTAACAGGTGATTTGAAAACAATTCCCGATCAGTGCTTCTATGGCTGCACCGCTCTGTCAGAGGTGAAACTGAATGATGGGCTGGAAAGTATTCTGCGGATCGCTTTTGCATACTGTCCTTCCTTGACCTATGTGGAGATTCCGAGGGCAGTTACCAGTATTGATCAAACGGCATTTTATGCGGATACGAACCTTACTCTTGGGGTGTATACCAATTCTTATGCACATGAATACGCCATTGCGCAGAATATTCCGTATGTCCTGCTCGACGGCGCTTTCCTCGGCGACGCGAACGGTGACGGATTGGTGAACATTAACGACGTTACCACCATTCAGCGCTATCACGCGGAGATGGAAACGCTTGAGGGAATCGCGCTTCACGCGGCGGATGTGAACGGCGACGGCAATGTGACAATTGAGGACGCGACAATTCTGCAAAGATATTTCGCGGAATACGATGATGTTGATTATCCAATCGACCAAGTAATTACACAATAAGGCGCAGAGCAGCAGGCAAATGCTTGTTGCTCTTTTTCTTTTCAAAAAAGCTTGACATTCAGACAGGAACTGCGCTAAAATTTATGCATAAAAAGCAAGTCAGCTGGTGTTGGTCATGATAAAAGGGAACAGATTTCAGGAAAAGTATCATTTTTTAGAGCAGTATTTCGGCTACAAGCACTTTCGCCCGGGGCAGGAGGAGATTATCGACAGCATTCTGAGCGGGCACGATGTGCTTGCGGTCATGCCTACCGGAGCGGGAAAATCGCTTTGTTATCAGGTGCCGGCGCTGATGCTTAGCGGCGTGACGCTTGTGATATCGCCGCTGATTTCGCTGATGAAGGATCAGGTTAACGCGCTGACGTCCATGGGCATCCGTGCGGCGTATCTCAACCGCTCACTGAGTATGGCGCTGTACAACAAGGCGCTCGACAATATGGCGCACGGCGTGTACAAAATCATTTATGTTGCTCCGGAACGGCTGGTGAGCGAGCAGTTTGTCGCAGTGTGCCAATCGCTGGAAATTTCGCTCATTGCCATTGACGAGGCGCATTGCGTGTCGCAGTGGGGACAGGACTTCCGTCCGGGTTATCTGAACATTGCACGGTTCATTCAGCGCCTGCCGCAGCGGCCGGTCATCGGCGCGTTTACGGCAACCGCCACCGAGGATGTAAAAGCGGATATCATCGGCTTATTGCAGCTGAATAATCCACTTGCGCTGACAACGGGCTTTGACCGCCCCAATCTGTTTTTCTCCGTTATGCGCCCCGACAGCAAGCCGATTACACTATTAAAGCTTGTCAGAGAACGCGACAATCAAACGGGAATCGTCTACTGCGCCACGCGGAAAAGGGTAGAGGAAATCTGCGATTTTCTCTGCGAAAAGGGCTTTTCGGCAACGCGCTATCACGCGGGACTGACCGATGACGAACGGCTGAAAAATCAGGATGATTTTGTCTACGACCGCAAAAGGATAATGGTCGCGACAAACGCCTTTGGCATGGGCGTTGACAAGTCCGACGTGCGGTTTGTCATTCACTACAACATGCCGAAAAATTTGGAGAGTTACTATCAGGAGGCAGGCCGCGCCGGTCGAGACGGCGAGGATTCCGACTGCATTTTGCTCTTTGGCTTGCAGGATATTGCCACTGCGCGTTACTTTATTGAAAACGCCGAGCCGAATTCCGAAATGACGCCCGCGCAATATGCCGCGTTTAAGCAAAAGGAAGGCGAACGCCTGCAGCAAATGATTTCCTACTGCAAAACCGAGGGCTGCCTGCGGGCGTTTATGCTGCAATACTTCGGCGACGAAGCAGAGGAACGCTGCGACAAATGCTCCAACTGCAAAACAAGCTTTAAAACGGTTGACGTGACAGTAGAAGCGCAAAAAATCCTTTCCTGCATTGTCCGCACAAAGGAACGCTTCGGCGCGCAGCTGATTTGCGATGTGCTGATGGGCAGGGAATCACAGAAGGTCATCTCCTTTGGACTGCAATCGCAGACGACCTATGGTATTTTGAAGGATGTCAAGCGCGCACAGCTGAAAAGCCTGATAGAAAGCCTTGAAGCGCAGGGATATATTGAATATCTCGGCACCGGAAGACCCGTGCTGAAGGTGACGGAATCCGGCTGGCTGGTACTAAAGGGCAAGGTGCAGGTGCAGTCGCGCGAAGCGCTGCAAACGCGCACAACCGCTAAACCGGAAAAAGCCGATGTGAACGAAGAGCTGTTCCGCGAGCTGCAAGCCGTCCGTTCGGAAATCGCCCAACAGCGCGGTGTGCCGGCTTACGTTATCTTTTCGGACGCCACGCTGCGCAGTATGTGCCAAAGGCTGCCGCTGACCGATGAAGAATTTCTCAGCATCAGCGGCGTCGGCGAAACAAAGCGAAAGCTCTACGGCGAGCGGTTCATAAACGTTATCCGCATGAATTACCCGAAAAAGGGCGGCAAAATGCCGTTTAAGATAACCGGGGAGCAGCTGCGGGGCTTTGAATACTCCGACGAGCCAATCTATGCTTCGGAAATCGCGAACCGTATCAACGCGCTTGTTGTAAATCCAACGCGCAAGAAGCTGGCGGCGCAGGATATCACAAATTGGCTGGTGTCGGTGAATCTGCTGGAAACCGTCAAAATGAACGACCGCATTTTGAAGCTGCCGACTGAGAAGGGCTTGCAGCGCGGCATGCTGCGCCAATACCGCGAAAACGAAAACGGCGCATACTATTTGGTGCTCTATGAACGGCAGGCGCAGGAATTCATTATCGGGCATATGACTGAAATAATGCACCACAGCGCCTTAAACCGCCTGAAAGCATATGAAATCAATGACAAAATTTTTCAAGCATAAAGACAAAAGCCTCCGCAAAAACTAACTGCGGAGGTTTTTAATATGGTAAAACGGACAGGAGCGGGAACGCTCGTTTTTGAAAATCAGCCGCGCATTGCGGGATATGCCTCGGTCGTCGGAAAAAAAGAGAGCGAGGGTCCGCTCGGAAAGCTGTTTGACAAGGTGGTTTATAACAGCCGCGGCGACGAAGATACCTACGAAGCGGCGGAGAGCGCCCTGCAAAGAGAAGCGGCGGCGCTTGCCATGCAAAAATGCGGGCTGCATACAGATGAAATTGACTGCGTGTTCGCGGGCGATTTGCTCAATCAGTGCGTCGGTTCCAGCTTTGGACTGATGAATTTCGGGATTCCGTATCTCGGTCAATACGGCGCGTGCTCCACTATGGCACAGTCGCTCATGATGGCAGCGGTGTTTGCCGAAAGCGGCGCGGCACGCAATGCGCTTGCCGTCACGTCCTCTCACTTTTGCTCCGCAGAGCGCCAGTACCGCTATCCGATGGAATACGGCTCCGTCCGAACGCCCACCGCCCAGTGGACGGTCACAGGGGCGGGCGCCTGCGTTGTGAATCACGGAGAAAACGGCGCCGGAATCCGAGCGGCAACCATCGGCAGAATCACGGACATGAACATCACCGACGCGAACAATATGGGGGCGGCAATGGCACCTGCCGCGGCGGAGACTATTTTGCGGTTTTTGGCGGATACGGGGGCGGAGCCGGAGGATTTTGACCGTGTTTTCACCGGCGATTTGGGCGCGGTGGGCAGTGCGGTTTTGTATGAACTGCTCGAAAGAGAAGGCTTGGACATTCGCGGCAGGCACAGCGACTGCGGCATGATGATTTTTGACCGTGAGGCGCAGGACGTTCACGCCGGCGGGTCGGGCTGCGGGTGCTGCGCTTCGGTGCTTTGCTCAAAGATTCTGGGTGATTTTGACAGCGGCAGCTTGAAAAATATTCTCTTTATCGCCACCGGCGCGCTGCTGAGCACCACCACCTCACAACAGGGAAAGAGTATTCCGTCAATCGCGCATTTGCTGAACATTACCTGTTGAAAGAATGAAAGACAACTCTCGGAACCACCGGGAGTTGCTTTCTTTTATCACAACCGCCGCTGCATTGAACTTTGCGGAAAAGCGTTCAAAGGCGGGCTTGGCTGTACGTCACGCTGCTGTTGACATTTCCGCCGTTTTCCATTACAATATATTTAACATTTATTTGGACAAAGAGCGCCGCAGGGCGCGGTGAAAAAATGATTAACAGACACTATTTTTATGCCCAGCCGATGTATATGGTATATGCCGAAATGTTTGCGATGTACCTGCTCTGGACGCTGGGAATGATGATTTTGCGCGGCAAGGCAAAGCGGATTGTCGCGGCGGTTTTTGCGGTTTTGGCGGTTGGACTGATAGTATTCTTCACGGTTTGGGGCAGAGAAAGCAAGAGCCGGGAGCTCAGCCTGATTCCCTTTATTTCGTTCGTCAACGCAAAAACGCAGCCGGAGTTTTACCGCACCATGTATATGAACGTGGCGCTGTTTATCCCGCTGGGACTCAGCCTGCCCTATGCGCTGCCTGATAAAATCAAGCATAAGGTGCTGCTGACGGTGGGCGTCGGGTTCGTTATTTCGGTGGGCGTGGAAGCCTATCAATATTTCTTTTCCGCGGGCAGATGTGAAACGGACGACGTGCTGATGAACACGCTGGGCACCTTTTTCGGCGCAAATTCCTTTTTGCTGCACAACTTCATTTTTCGCCTGATTCGGCGGCTTAAATACCGGAGAAAACATGACTGAGCAATATCAAAAGCTGCTGGCAATTGTACGGTTTCAATTGTTCGGCGGCGAAAAACCACAACTGAATGACAGCGAGCTTTCCGCCGTATTAAAAGAAGCCGAGGCGCAAACGGTGATGATGACGGTCTTTCCGTTTGTGCGCGACAGGCTGAGGGAAACGGAGCCCGCGCAGTTTGCGCGGCTCAGTGAGCGGTTCTTCGGCAGCGTGCTGACGAATACGGAGAATTTTTTGGAGCACGACGAACTGCACCGGCTGATGACGGAGAACAAGATTCCTTACTCTACTCTCAAAGGGTTAGCCTCGGCTTATTACTACCCGGAGGCTGCCGTCCGCGAAATGGGCGATGTGGATTTTTTGGTGGAGGAAAAGGACTTTGAAAAAGCAAAGCGGTTGGTGCTTGACGCGGGCTTTGCGGTTGACCACGGCGACGGGGAGGACAGTATTCACCTTGCCTTCAAGCGCGCGCCGCGCAGCATTTGGGAGCAGCACCGCTGCATTAACGGTATTCCGTCGGGAGAAACGGGCGAGAGAATCAAAGAAGAAATCGCGCGAACCATTCCGACCGCCGAGCTTGTGACCCTCGACGGCGCGACGTGTCTGATTCCCGACAAGCTGCACCACGGCTTGATTATGCTGCTGCACATGATTTCGCACATGACAAGCGAGGGAATCGGTCTTAGGCACCTCTGCGACTGGGCGGTGTTTGCCAATGCCATTTGGAGCAGCGACTTTTCGGCGCTGTTTGAGGAAAAGCTGAAAAGCTATGGGCTGTGGAAATTCGCGCAGATGATGACGCTCTGCGCCGAAAAATATCTCGGCATCCGCCACAAGGAGTGGGCGCAGAACAGCTCGGTGAGCGACGCGCAGCTGGAGGACGTGATGGAGGACATTCTCGGCGGCGGCAATTTCGGAAAAAAGGACATGAACCGCTACCGCGAGATAAAATACATTTCCAACCGCGGCGAGCGGACGGTGGACGGCAAAAACGTCATTTCACAGGTGTTCGCCACCCTGAACCAAAAGGTGTATGACGACTACGCTTTTATCCAAAGGCACAAGGTTTTTCTGCCGATAGGCTGGGCTGTCGAAAGCGGAAAGTACATCGGTTTGCTGGTGACGGGTCAGCGCAAGAACAAGGACACCGCCAAAATGCTTGCGGAGGCTTCCAAGCGCAAGAGCATTTACAGCCAAATGGCGCTGTTTCAAAGTGAATAATTCTTTATCCGCTGCCGCTTTTGACAGCGGATTTTTCTTTACGCCTTACCGAGTTTTTTGGGGCAACATGACGGAACAATATTCAAGCAAGGCGTGCACCGTAAATTGTGCGGTGTTGCCTTTACAAACCTCTTTCGTTTTGCTACAATAATAATTAGAAAAAGCAAGGGAGGTTTTGTCATGGCTGAGGCGAAAATGACCGAAAACAATCAAAAATATCTCAGGCTGCTCGCGGAGAAATATCCGTCCGTCCGCTCGGTGACGCGCGAAATCATCAACATGAACGCGATTTTGAATCTGCCGAAGGGCACCGAGCATTTTATGAGCGATTTGCACGGCGAGTACGAGGCGTTTTGCCATATCCTCAACAACTGTTCGGGTGTTATCCGCGAAAAGGTGGAGCGGCTTTTTGAGGGCGTGCTTTCCAAAGAGGAAATCCGTGAAATCTGCACGCTGATTTATTATCCCGCCGACAAGATGCGCCTGCTCAAAAAGGAGCGCGAAATCGACGCGGATTGGTACAGAATGACGTTGGAGCGCATGCTTGAAATCGCGAGGGCGCTTTCGTCAAAATACACCCGCTCCAAGGTGCGCAAGGCAATGCCGGAGGACTACGCCTACATCATTGACGAGCTGCTCCACGCCCAAAGGGACGAGGACGACAATCAGGTGCTCTATCACAACAGTATTCTCGACACGGTTATCAGCCTGAGCGCGGACGATTTTTTGATTTCGCTTGCCGGACTGATTAAGCGGCTGGCGGTTGACCGCCTGCATATCGTCGGCGACATCTTCGACAGGGGCGACTCCGCCGACAAAATCCTCGATTTGCTCCTGACCCACCATTCGCTTGACATTGAGTGGGGCAACCACGACATTCTTTGGATGGGCGCGGCAGCGGGCAGCGAGGTCTGCATTGCCGCGGTGGTGCGCAATTGCCTGCATTACAACGGGCTGCGCACGCTTGAGGGCGGCTACGGCGTCAGTCTGCGCAGCCTTACGCTCTTTGCCGAGAGGTTATACCCCGACCGTGTGCCCATGCAGGCGGCGCTGGCGGCAATCAAGGTGATTTTGTTTAAAACGGAGGGGCAGCTGATTCGCCGCAATCCCGGTTTTGACATGGACGACCGCCTGCTGCTCGACAAAATCGACCTCAAAGCGCATACCGTGACGATTGACGGCAAGGCGTATCCGCTCAACGAAACGGAATTCCCGACGGTTGATACGGAAAATCCCTATGAACTGACCGACGGCGAGCGCGAGGTGATTGCCGATTTGCGCGCGGCGTTTACCGGCAGTGCCAAGCTGCAAAAGCATATTCAATTCCTCTACGACAAGGGCAGCATGTACCGCGTTTACAACGGCAACCTGCTCTATCACGGCTGTGTGCCGCTGGACGAAAACGGCGAATTCCGCACGGTGCGCTTGTTCGGAGAAGCGTACAGCGGCAAGGCGCTCTTTGACATGGCGGAGGAAACCGCCCGCAACGCCTTTTTCCGCAGGCACAAGCGCCAACAGGAGCTTGACTTCATGTGGTATTTGTGCTGCGGCGAGAACTCTCCGCTCAACGGCAGAAAGACCAAGGGCTTTGAGCACGCTTATCTGGACGACGCGGCTGCAAAACAGGAGAAGAAAAATCCGTATTATCAATTCTATTACGAGCAGGAGGTCTGCGACAAAATCCTCGCGGAATTCGGATTGCACTCCGACACGGCGCATATCGTCAACGGTCACACCCCGGTGCGCACCGTTAAGGGCGAGCTGCCGATTCGCGCGGGCGGCAAGCTGTTGGTGATTGACGGCGGCTTTTGCAAAAACTATCACGCGACAACCGGCATTGCGGGCTATACCTTAATCTATAATTCCCACGGTCTGCGGCTGAAAGCGCACCAGCCGTTCCGCTCCATTGACGAAGCGGTGCGGGAGAATGTTGACATTCATTCCGGCTCCGAAATTGTGGAAACCGAGCGACGCCGCGTGATGGTCTACGCAACCGACGACGGCGACGCCCTGCAAAGCGAAATCGCCGACCTGTGCCTGCTGCTGGAAATGTACCGGCAGGGAAAGATTACCCCGGCGGAGTGAGCGGTGAGTTATAAGCTATAAGTTATAAGAGTTGAGAGTTGAGTTATAAGTAAGCAGTCAGGAAAGGTTTGTTTTTCTGACTGCTTTTTGCTTTTGTACCTCAATTCCTCCCTTACGTTTCTTATAACTTATTTCTTATAACTTATAACTCACTCACCACTTTGCCGCTCAATCCGCCGCCTTTGCTTGACTTTTGGAGAGTTTTGGAGTATGATATACCATGTATAGCTATGATAAAAAAGGAGGTTTGCCGGAAATGGATATGTCTGTATTGTTTGACGCGGGCGTTGTGGGGCTTCGTATGCTCATGCCCTTGTATGCCATTGTCATTGTGTATCAGTGCTACGCGGCAATGCGCCGCCGCAGACGTCCCGAAAAACCGCTTGTTTCCTTATATAATCCCAAGTCGGGCGGCATGATTCCTGTGGTGTTTTGGGAAAACGCCATCGGCAGAAGCAAGTCGAGCGACATTGTGATTAACGACATGACCGTTTCCAAAAACCACTGCGTGCTGCTCAGGCGGAGCAAGGGCTGGTTTATTTCCGACGTCGGCTCGGCGGCGGGCACCTTTGTTAACGGCGTCAAAATCCGCGGCAGAGCGCAGGTGCTGATTGACGATATTATCCGCGTCGGCAACACCGAATATCAGCTTAAACGCGGCGACGACTTTAATTCTCCGCTGCGTTCCAGTTGGTTTTTCTCCAAGGTCAGCGACAAGCCCGCGATTCAGGCGTGGAAGCTGATGCTGATGATTACGCTGTTCCACCTGTTCATGGCGGTGGAGGCGATGTTCTGGAACGACGGCACCAACGTGTTTTCTCCGTTTATTCTGTTCGGCGCACTGGCGGCGGTGGAATGGGGCTTTTTCTCCGTTTCTTATTTTGCGCTGCGGCGCGTGAATTTTGAACTGGAATCGCTCGGACTCTTCCTGACGGGCATCGGCGTGATGATGCTGGTGCGGCAGGTGGAGCGCTCGGCGTATGTCCAGCTGATTGCGGCGGGTCTGGGTATCGCGCTTTACTGCGTGATTATCAAATTTATCGAGGACCCCGACCGCGCCGACAAAATCCGTTTCCCGGTGATGATTATCGCCGTGCTGATGCTCGCGTCGAGTATTGTGCTCGGCAGAGTCACCAACGGCGCTGCAAACTGGGTGTATATCGGCTCGATTTCGTTTCAGCCGTCGGAATTTGTCAAAACCCTCTTTATCTTTATCGGCGCAAGCGCGCTTGATAAATTGCAGACAAAGCGCAACCTCATTGAGTTTATTATTTTCTCTGTCGTCTGCGTGGGCTTGCTCGCGCTGATGAGCGACTTCGGCGCCGCGCTGATTTTCTTCGTCACCTTCCTTCTGGTGGTATTCATGCGTTCGGGCGACATCAAAACCGTTTTGCTGCCGGTTGGTTCGGTCGCGGCGGCGTTTGTGGCGCTGCGGTTCTTTGCGGAGCGGATTAACTTTATCGGCGACCGCTTTAACTATGTGCTCAACCGCTTCAAGGCGTACCGCCATGTGTGGGATTACGCCAACGAAGCCGCGGGCTATCAGCAGGTGCGCGTGCTGACCTATATCGCCAGCGGCGGCTTGTTCGGCGTGGGTATCGGCAACGGCTATTTTAAGCAGTATTTCGCCTCTGAGAGCGACTTGGTGTTTGCGCTTGTCGCGGAAGAAATGGGCGTAATTGTCGCAATTGTCGCGGCGCTTGCCGTGGCGCTTTTGATGATTTACGCGCGCGCCATTGCCACCAGAAGCCGCAGCACCTTCTATTCCATTTCGTCCTGCTGCGCGGCGGGACTGCTGGTGGTGCAGCTTTCGCTGAACATCTTCGGCGCAACCGACATCCTGCCCCTCACGGGCGTTACCTTCCCGTTCGTCAGCTGCGGCGGCTCCAGCTTAATTTCCTGCTGGGGATTGCTCGCCTTCATCAAAGCGGCGGACGAACGAACCTATTCCATGAAGCGGTAGGTTTTCATTTTTAACCATTCAACTATTAACTTTCAACTCTATTAAAGAAGGGCGGGTGAGCACTTGAAGCGAACCTTACGGCGCAGTACGCTGATATTGATTTTTACCATCGCGTTTATCGCGGGTATCGGATTTTTTACCGCCGAGTTGATTTTCAACGCGAAGGCGTGGGTTGACCAACCGTATAACGCCCATATTTCGGGCAGCGGCGGCTTGGCGCAGGCGGGAAAAATCACCGACCGGAACGGCAATGTGCTGGCGCAGACCGTCAACGGCGAGCGCGTTTACAACAGCGACGCGGACGTGCGAAGCGCGCTGCTGCATACAGTGGGCGACAACAGCCTGAATATTTCCACCGCCGTCCAAAGCAAATACCGCTCCAAGCTGACCGGCTACAGCCTGATTTGGGGCTTGAACATGCCGCAGTCCATGCGCTCCTCGCATGACATCGGGCTGACGGTTGACGCAAACGCTTGCAAAGCGGCGTATGAAGTGATGAACAGCTACGGCAAGCGCGGCGCGTGTGTGGTTTATAATTATCAGACAGGCGAGGTCATTTGCTCGGTCAGCACCTACAGCTACGACCCGCAGGCGCCTCCCGAAATCACCGAGGAAAACGAGAAGGACTACGACGGCGTGTACCTCGACAACGTGGTGTCGTCCACCTACACCCCCGGCTCGATTTTTAAAATTGTCACCGCTGCGGCGGCGATTGAAAACATTCCCGACCTCTTTGAGCGCACCTGGTACTGCGAGGGCAGCGAGGAAATCGGCGGTCACCCGGTCAACTGCGTTGACGGCGAATCGCACGGCGAGATTAACTTTCAAGAGGCAATGGAACATTCCTGCAACATTGTGTTCGCCAAGCTCGCGGTTGAGCTGGGCAGCGAAAAGATGAACGCGACGGCGCAGCGCATGGGTATCAACAGCTCCTTCTCCTTTGACGACATCAGCACGCCCAAGGGCCATTACGATACCTCAAACGCCACCGAGAACGAGTTGGCGTGGTCGGGCGCCGGTCAGTATGACGTCAAGGTGAATCCCATGCAGATGGCGGTGATTTGCGGCGCGATCGCCAACGGCGGCAAGGGCGTTTGCCCCGGCTACATCAAAAGCGGCTCCGGCAATCTTCTCAAAGAAATCGGCGTAACGGGCAACCAAACCTTTGACCTGCTCAATCAAACCACCGCGCAAACCCTCGGCAGCGTGATGCCGCAGTATGAATTCGGCGGCATGAGTATCCGCGCCAAAACCGGCACCGCCGAGGTGGGCGACGAAAAGCAGCCCAACGGCTGGTTTATCGGCTATTCCACCAGCCAAGACGCACCGCTTGCCTTTGCGTGCGTCATTGAGGACGCGGGCTTCGGCAACACCTACGCCCGCCCGGTTGTTGAGGCGGCAATGGCAGCCTCCGCACAGGCAATCAGGGGACATTAACGACAGTTAGAATATATAGACAGAAAGGAAATTTTCCTATGGCAAATTTTTTAAAAGCAATGTTCGGAAATTACAGCAAGCGCGAAGTAAAGCGCGTAAAGCCAATCTGCGACAAGGTGCTTGCGCTGGAGGACAAATACGCCGCCATGTCGGAGAGCGAGTTAAAGGGTCAGACCGCGCTGTTTAAGGAGCGTTTGGCAAAGGGCGAAACCCTTGACGACATTCTGCCCGAGGCGTTTGCCGCCTGCCGTGAGGCAAGCTGGCGTGTGCTCGGCATGAAGCACTTCCCGGTGCAGGTCATCGGCGGCATTGTGCTCCATCAGGGCAGAATTGCCGAGATGAAAACCGGTGAAGGTAAAACGCTCGTCGCAACCCTTCCCGCGTACCTCAACGCGCTCAGCGGCGAGGGCGTTCACATCGTCACTGTCAACGACTACCTTGCCCGCCGCGACTCCGAGTGGATGGGCAAGCTGTATAAGTACATGGGGCTCAAGGTCGGTCTGATTGTCCACGACCTCGACAACGACCTCAGAAAAGAAGCCTACAACGCCGACATCACCTACGGTACCAACAACGAGCTCGGCTTTGACTACCTGCGCGACAACATGGTTGTCTATAAGGAGAACAAGGTGCAGCGCGGGCATGCCTTTGCGATTGTCGATGAGGTTGACTCCATCTTAATCGACGAGGCGAGAACCCCGTTGATTATCTCCGGCAAGGGCGACAAGTCCACCGATTTGTATGAGCGCGCCGACAAGCTTGCCAAGACCTTAAAAATGCAGCGTTTTACCGAAATCGACTCCAAGGAGGACATGGACGAGTATTACGCGGAGAACGGCATTGACTATGTTGTTGACGAAAAGCAGAAAACCGCGACCCTGACCCAGCTCGGCGTCAAGAAAGCGGAGGAATTCTTCCATATTGAAAACCTGACCGACCCCGAAAACCTGACCGTTCAGCACCATGTAAATCAAGCGATTAAGGCGAACGGCGTTATGAAGCTCGACGTTGACTACGTTGTCAAGGACGGCGAGGTGATTATCGTTGACGAGTTCACCGGTCGTTTGATGTACGGCAGACGCTTCAACGAGGGCTTGCACCAGGCGATTGAAGCAAAAGAGGGCGTAAAGGTGCAGTCCGAGAGCAAGACCTTGGCGACCATCACCTTCCAGAACTACTTCCGCCTTTACAAAAAGCTGTCCGGCATGACAGGTACCGGTCAGACGGAGAGCGAGGAATTTCAGGAAATCTACAAGCTCGACGTTGTTGAAATCCCCACCAACAAGCCCGTTATCCGTAAAGACCTCCCCGACGCGGTGTTCAAGACCGAAAACGGCAAGTTCAACGCGGTTATTGACCAGATTGCCGAGGTGCACGCAAAGGGTCAGCCGGTGCTGGTCGGTACGATTTCGATTGAAAAATCCGAACTGCTCTCCAAAATGCTCAAACGCCGCGGAATTCAGCATAATGTGCTCAACGCAAAGCAGCATGACAAGGAAGCGGAGATTATCGCGCAGGCAGGTAAATTCGGCGCTGTGACCATTGCGACCAACATGGCAGGCCGTGGTACCGATATTATCCTCGGCGGTAACGCCGAATACATGGCGAAATCCTCCATGCGCAAGCAGGGCTACCCCGAGGAGTTGATTGAGGAAGCAACCGGCTACGCGGAAACCGACAACGAGGAAATTCTCGAAGCCAGAAAGACCTTCCAAGAACTCAACGAAAAATATAAAGAAGAAATCAAGGACGAAGCCGACCAGGTGCGCGCGGCAGGCGGCTTGATGATTATCGGCACCGAGCGTCACGAATCCCGCCGTATCGACAACCAGCTGCGCGGACGTTCGGGACGTCAGGGCGACCCCGGCGTGAGCCGTTTCTTCCTCTCCACCGAGGACGATTTGATGCGCTTGTTCGGCGGCGACCGCATGAAAGCCATGATGGAGCGCATGAATGTTGACGAGGACACGCCCATCGAAAACAAAATGCTTTCTAATATAATAGAGAGCTCGCAGGAGAAGGTTGAACTGCGCAACTTCGGTATTCGTAAAGACGTATTGCAGTACGACGACGTTCTCAACCGTCAGCGCGAGATTATCTACGGTCAGCGCGACCAGGTGCTCAACGGCGAGGATTTGCACGAAACCGTGCTCAAAATGCTCAACGACACCATCGACACCTCCGTTACCCATTACCTGCCCGAAGGACCCAAGGAAAACTGGAACTACCAGAGCCTTGTTGAGTACTACAAGGGCTGGATTATCACCGACGAGGAGAAGTATAAGCTTGACCTCGAAGACCTGGAGGACATGGACGCCGACGAAATCGGTCAGATGATTAAGGACGACGCGCTCGCCATCTTCAAGGCAAACGAGGAACTGCTGCCCGCCGAAACTATCCGCGAAATGGAGCGCGTTTACCTGCTCCGTGCGGTTGATACCCACTGGATGGATCATATCGACGCGATGGATCAGCTTAAAGCCGGTATCCGTCTGCGCTCCTACGGTCAGCACGACCCGGTTGTTGAGTACCGTCTGGAAGGCTTCGACATGTTCGACGAAATGATTGAGAACATCCGCGAGGACACCGTCAAGATGATGCTCATCATGCCCAAGCGCGTGTATGAGATTCAAAAGCGCCAGGAGGCGATTGAGGCAGCCCGCAAGGCAGCCGAAGCTGCGGCGGCAGCGGCACATAAGGCGCAGCTCTTGCAGCAGAGTGAGCAAAAGACCGAACAGCCCGCCGTGGTGCAGCAGCCCACCGCCGTTCAGCAGGCGCTCAAACGCGAGCAGGTGGCAAAGCCCACCCAAACCTCCGGCGACGGCACCGACACCGCCAACAAAACCATCCGCAAAGGCAAAAAGGTCGGCAGAAACGACCCCTGTCCCTGCGGCAGCGGCAAGAAGTACAAGAAGTGCTGCGGCAGAGATTTGTAATTTGACCCTCCGTATTGCAGCTTGTCCAAAGGCGGACTGGGTGCAGCGTCACGCTGCTGCTGCGGACGTGACGCTTAATATTTTCTAAATATATTTTTTCAACGGCAGGCTCCCTTTTGAGAGCCTGTCGTTTTGTATAGCTGAAAGCCATAAAATTTGTTAACTCTTACAAACTATACGTAATATTCCCCTAAAAGCAGAACGAATCCTGCCCGAAATCAGAAAACCATCAAAAAATCTGCACAAATCCGTCACATTGAATTTGGCCAAATATACAAAAATATTCTTTTTAACCAAAAACAATTGATTTGTCAATGGAAAAAGAGTAAAATTTAACATGTATATAGGGCATTTGTACCAAATTCACAGGAGGAGAGTTGACAATGGGACTGTTCAAAAAAGCAATTGACCGCATGGTCAGCGAAAAAGTCACCCATAAAGGCCGCAAGAGAATGATTATTTTCGTTGCGATTATCACCCTTCTGTCCATGGTAACCTCAACCGTCGCGTGGTTTACCGTCAACACCTTCGCGGGCGTTCAGCTGTTTGAGCTCAACATCAGCACTGGTGAGGATTTGAGAGTATCAATGGAAAACCACGGCGCCGACATTGAGCAGTATACTCACGTTATCACCAACGACATGGTGAACACCTACCTCGGCAGATATAACACCACGCTCAACGACCTTTTGCTTGCCCCGGTTACCACCAACAACGTTGCCAATTATACCTTTGAAAACGGCACGGCTGTTGAGCCGAACCGCAGAGGCACCTATCTTGAATTCAAGTGCTGGTTCATCGGCACACGCGATATGTATGTTCACCTGACAACCGAGGGAAACGCGCCCGAGGGCGAGCATGTTTCCACCATTGAGAACGGCGTAGTCGGAACCCGCGTCGCCACCACCTCTCCGGCGCCGCAAAGCGATATTGTCAGCGCCATCCGCGTTGGCTTCAACAGCGACAGCGGCTCCAACACATGGGAGCCGAACAAGAACGGTCAAAGCACCTCGCTGCCGACCTTCGATTTGCCTTCCGGCAATATGGTTTACAGCAATGAAAACCAGCTGTTCCACCTTGACCCGCTGACCCCGAAGGAGGTCACCATCAGCGTATGGATGGAGGGCGAGGATCCCGAATGCGACAACGACGTTCAGGGCGCGCAGCTTCAGGTTCAGCTTGCGTTCGTCGCCTGCGACGAAAACGGAACGCCGGTTGCTTGACAATGAATAATGAATGATGAATAATGAAGGGCGGGCGCTGCCCGCACCCGATTTATATAATTCGAACAGCAGAGGAGTTGATACCATTGGCATTTGGAAAAAAGAATAAGCCTGTAAATCCCGTCACTCCCGAAGAGGTTGCAGACCTCGGCTCAAAGCATGAGGTTGCGGCGGCAAAGGACAAAAATTCCTCTGTTTACGATCATTTTCACTCGCAGGAAGAAGCCAAAAAGGTTGCCGACGCGAAAAAGCGCAAAAAGCGTTACGCAATTATTTTGGCGTCGCTGCTCGCGATTTTGATTATCATGTACATCATTTCCATGCTCGTAACCCGCTGGGGCGACTTGGTTATTTCCATCGGCGATTTGTACGACGGCAAAACGATTATGCTCTGCGAAAACGCCGATTTTGAAGACGGCGTCGGCGTGAAGCTCAACGGCGGCTCTGTGGCGAATGTCACCAACATCACCAAGGCGTGGCTGCCCGCGGGACTTGACGACGAAAAGGACGGTCAGCACAACGGCGAAAACTACTTGGCTTACACGTTCTATCTCAAAAACACAGGCGATAAGGATTTGGAATACAACACCCGCATGGAGGTCACCGGCGCTTCAAAGTCAGCCGATGAAGCGGTTCGCTTCCAGATTTACCGCAACGGCGAGGATCAAACCTACGCCAAAACCAGCTTCAACGACCGCAGTCAAGCCGAACAGGACGCCACCGCCTTTGTGGACGAAGCAACCGTTTTCACCACGCAGGCAACGCCCCTGAAAGCCGGCACAGTTGACAAATACACCGTTGTCATCTGGATAGAGGGCAACGACCCCGAATGTGTAGACGCCATCCGAGGCGGCCAGGTTCGCTCCCAAATGATTTTCGACGTAGTACCGGAAGTTAAATGAAAAATGAAGAATGAAAAATGAATAGTGTCAGGCGGGACACCCGCACCCGATTTATAATGCCGTTGCGATTGACCACACGCAACATTACAAATCCGGAGCGAAGCGACCCTTCATTATTCATCATTCATTTTTAATTATTAATTGTTATAGTATCTTAAGCGTTTGCGCGTGGTTGCTGAACACCGCGGATGCCGGATAAATACAAAACCAGCCGTAAAAACGGCAAAAAAATTTAAGGAGGATTTCTCTATGACAAAATCAAGAAAGAGGATGTTATTATCTTCAATCGCTATGCTTCTGGTTGCTCTCGTAGCGTTAGGCTCCGCGACCTACGCATGGTTCACCGTTTCTAAAACTGTAGATGCTGACGCAATGCAAGTAAAGGCTGTTGCTACTGCAGGCCTTGAAATTTCCAAAGACGATGGAAAATCTTGGAATTCTTCAGTAAGTTTCTCAAACAGTGAGTTTTCACTTAAACCCGTTTCTTATGTTCCCGGTGGAGAAGGCTATATTCCTGCTGGCAACGTTAGCGCAGAGAAAGGTAAAGACAGTGCCTATACCGGAGAGTATCAGTTGGCAATTCCCGCTTCTGATAAAGCTCCTAGTATCCCCGCAACAGCTGCTTCTGATACTGCATATGCTGAAGGTCATAACACCTATTTTGCTACCTATCGTGTACAGGTTAGATCCGCGGCAGTAGGTACTTCTCACACAATCAAGGCTACTGTGACCGCTCCTTCTGGAGATGCTGTTCCTTTTGCTCGTGCCGCTTTAATCGAGGGCAATGAGGTTGCTGCTGCTGGTGTTAAAAAAGTATATGGTACAACTGCAGAGACTGATACCGTATGTAACGGTACTTCCAATACAAAAGCAGGTTCTGTAACCGTTAGCGCGTGGGCTTCTGACGCAACAGGTTTAGCTCCTGTTGATGATGCTCGGAACGCAAACACTTATTTGCTCGTAGTCTGGTTTGAAGGAACCGATGACGATTGTAACATGGATAATGTAAATAAACTTGCTAATCTTAAGATAGTTTTCGAAGCTACCGACATGTAATTTATCTAAATTCATTAATCGTAATCTATTAGTTAATTGATTATCATTCCCGCGCCGGTTAAACCCGGCGCGGGGCTGAAAAGCAACTTGCCCTGACAGCACAGGGTCGGCTGCTTAAATCCAAGGAAATGAGGAAAACCCCGCAATGAATCGGACAGTAAGAAAAATACTTCATATCATAGTTGACGTTTTGGTTGTCGCCGTTTTGATTTTTTCAATTATCACATTGATATTTGCGTTGACTTCCAGAGCGTCCGGGGGCATTCCGAATCTCTTTGGCAAATCACCGATTGGCGTTTTGACCAATTCCATGCACGGCGACAAGCCGGACAGCTTTGACGAAGGCGACCTGATCATCTGCGACAAGGTAAACTACGGCGATGTGGAATATAAGGTCGGCGATGTTGTCACCTTTATGCAGGATCTCGACGGCAACGGCACACAGGAAACCGTTACCCATAGAATCTTCAAGGTGAACGAAGACGGCACCTTTCAGACAAAGGGCGACAACAACGAAACCTACGACCAAAATCCCGCAAACTCGATTGTGTTCCCGGATTTGCATGATTACGACATTCTCGCTGTTTACCACGGCACAAGAATTCCCAAGGTCGGCGGCTTCATCAACCTGCTGCAAACGCCCACGGGCTTTTTCTGGATTATCCTGCTGCCGATGATTCTCTTCTTTATCTATCAGGCAATCCGCGTTATCATGAACGCAATGGCTTACAGTAAAGAAAAGGGTGCGGAGCAGGCACGCAAAGCGGTGGAAAACGCTGATTTGACCGAGGAACAAAAGGCAAGAGCCATTGCCGAGTACCTCGCTCAGCAAAAATCAAAGGAAAGCGCTGCGGCGCAGACCGAAGATAGCGACGGACAGCTCCCCAAAGCGAACGCCGCGGACGGAGAGTCTGATTCTGTCGAAGAAATCTCCGAATAATTTTATGATGTAATCAAGAATATGTGGTATGTCAGCAGTGCCGCATATTCTGAAATTACATTTTTATCCGATTAAAAAGCGGTTTTCGCTTTTACCGACTGTAAAAATGAGGTCAGAAGGGCTTTAAGTCTTATTAGTGGAATTTTTTCAAGGAGAAAATTATGGATACAGTATTTCAATTTCTCTTTCAATTTTTAGGACAATTCTTCGGTTCCATCTGGAACGGCTTTGTCACCATGCTCGGGGCGTTTAATATCCCCGAATATATCAGCATCATCACCCGCTACACCAACACCCTGGGCGGCTTGGCTTGGGTAGTCGCGATTATCGCGATTGTGCTTTTGGTGGCGGTTCTGGGTTTCCTTGTATTCCTTATAATTGTTTCCTTAAAGAAATTCATCAGAAACAGACGCGCCCGCAAGGATGCAAACTCTCTTGTTCAGGAAGTGCAGGCTCTCAACCGCGAGGTTATGCGCCTTAACCTTGAAAAAGACAAGATTCTGTCGATGAAGGTTTCTCAGATTGGTCTCAATCCCAACGAAATTGCCGAGCTCACGGGCGAGGAAATCGAAGCGCTCAACAAGGGCGAAGCAGCCGAGGGCGACGAGGATACCGGCGGCGTCCGCTTCCTCAAGCTTACCCAGCTCGACGAGCTTTGGGCAGATTATCAGCCGCCTGAGTATGACAACGACATTACGCTGCCTGAGTTCTGCGACCGCTTCCGTTTGTTCGCTTGCTCCAGACTTGGCTTGTACTACGATATTGCTATGATTAGACGCTTTGTGGCAGCCTTTGCTTCCACCAGACTGATTGTTTTACAGGGTATTTCCGGTACCGGTAAAACATCACTGGCTTACGCGTTTGGTAAATATGTTAGCAATCCCTCGGTTATCACGCCTGTTCAGCCGTCGTGGCGCGACCGCTCCGAGCTGTTCGGCTACTTCAACGAATTCACCAAGAAGTACAACGAAACCGAGCTGCTCCGCGCCATGTACGAAGCAAGATTTAACGAGAATGTATATCTTGTTATCCTCGACGAAATGAACATCGCGCGTGTTGAGTATTACTTCGCTGAAATGCTCTCCATTCTCGAAATGCCGAGACGCGACGAGTGGGTTGTTGACCTTGTTCCTTCCCAGTGGAAGAACGACCCCAAGCTGCTTGAAAACGGCAAGTTCACCTTGCCTCCGAACATGTGGTACTGCGGTACCATCAACAACGACGACTCGACCTTCGCCGTTACCGATAAGGTATACGACCGTGCAATGCCCATCAACATCGACAACAAGGGCGTTGCCTTCGAAGCGCCCGACACACCGCCTGTTGTTATCAATTACCATCACTTTGAGGATATTCTCAACAAGGCAAAGGCTGAGAATCCTGTTTCAGAGGAAATCCTGACCAAGCTTGCGCTGGTTGACGACTACATCATCAGCCACTTCCGCGTTGCTTTCGGTAACCGTATCATGAAGCAGATTAAGGACTATGTTCCCGCTTACGTCGGCACCGGCGGAACGGAAATTGACGGCTTGGACTACATCCTTGCGCGTAAGGTTCTGCGTAAATTTGAAGCGCTCAACCTGTCCTATATCCGTGACGAAATTGATGGATTGATTGCATACATGGACGAGTTATTCGGCGAGGAGAACATGGGCGAGTGCAAGAGTTACCTGCTCATGCTCAAGAAGCTTGTATAATTTGATTTGATGTACTTGCGGGATGTCCGTCGGTTTTGGGCATCCCACAAGGTGTTTACAGTGTTTAAGACAGAGAAACAGAGGTGTTATTGTTTTGGAAAATTTTGACCAGTATTACCGTTCCTATAAGTATATGCAAAAGCACCTCGCCACCGATTTTACCGCGAACTACCTCACAACCAACATGGTTGACAACGATAAGGGAGAGGACGTTCTTTCCGGTAAGCTCCACGAAAAGGTTATCGATATGGAGTGGGTTACCGCGATTGAGGACACCATTCCCTATATCGAAAAAGCAATTGACGAACAGCGCCGTTTCATTATTGAGAACAATGAGGTTTACCGCATTGACAAGGCGAAAATCATCAACAAGGATTCTGTTAAGCACCTGATTCAGCACACCAATTTCATCGACAACATCGACGAAAGAGGCAAGGTTACGCCGAACAAGGTGCTGACAATCGAGCGTGAAGACAGCTTTGAAACCTACGAAAACCGCTTTCTCATTACGCTGATTGAAACCGCGCTGGCTTTTGTTGCGGACAAATACCGCAAGATGGTTGACGCGCCGACCGATACCTATAACAAGGTCGAAATGGAGCGCGATTTGGTGCTCAACAACCAGCACGTCACCTTCAAAATGGAGTATTCCAACGAGGTAAAGGACGCGCAGGCTGCGCAGCTGGACGTTAAGGACTACGAAAAGCTGTCCGACTTCGACCGCGTTCGCCGTATCCGCGAAAAGCTCAATTCCTTCTTAAACACCGATATGATGCTTGCTCTGAAAAAATGTATCAGAGTCAAGCCCCCGATTAACAGAACCAATCTGATGGTGAAAAACCCGAACTACAAGGCGAGCTTGGATTTGTTCACCTATCTGGGTGCCTACAATAAACCCGGCTATGAAATCATCGGCAGAGATTTCTCCGGTAAAATGGATAAGGACGTGCAGGAGGCTGTTTATATTTCGCAGGGCTTCCAGCATTTCATGATTTCGATTGCGACCAACCCGGCATTGAAGAAAATGCTGGAGGAGCGCTATCAGGAGAACAAAACAGGGCGCGGCAAAGCGGGCGATTCCGAGCTTGAAGAGGCGATTGAAAAGGTTCGCGCCGAGGAAATGAAAATCCGCTTGCAGGAAATCCGCGAACGCGAGAAGATTATCCGCGACCAAAAATCCGAAATCGCCGCCTTAAAGCGTGAAATCGAAAAGCGCGACAAAACGATTGAATCCTTAAAGAGCACCATCAAAGCCCTTGAGGACAGAATCAAGGAACTCGAAAGAGAGTTGCAGCAGGTTAAGGCTGAACTGATTAAGGCGAAGGAACGCATCGCCGAACTCGAAGCGAGAGTCGCCGAGTTGGAAGCGCGCGTCGCCGAACTGGAAGCACGGGTAGCCGCCCTGACCGCAGAGGTCGCGGCGCTCACCGCACAGGTTGCGCAGCTGGAAGCGAAAATTGCCGAACTCGAGAAGATTATCGAGGAACAAAAGGCAAAAATCGCCGAGCAGGAAAGAATTATCGTTGCACAGCGCGACCGCATTAACGAACTCGAAGCCTATGTTTCAACCTTGGAAAAGACCAAGGCAATGCTCGAGGAAAAGGTTGCCAATCTCGAAGCGGAGAACGCGCAGCAGAAAGCGACCATTCAGGCGCATGAGGCGACCATCGCAACGCAGCTTGCCGCGATTGCCGGCTTGGAGAGCGAAATTGCAAACGCAAAATCGCAGATTGCCGACTTGACCGGCACTCTCTCGCAGCGCGACGCGACGATAGCAAGCCAGACCGAAAGAATCGCACAGCTTGACAGCAATGTTGCTCAGCTGACCGCCGATTTGGCGAACGAAAAGCAGGGCAGAGCGGCGGATGTTGAAGCCGCGAACGCCGCGGCAAAGGCGAAGGAAGAGGAGCTCAACAAGCTGTTTGACGGCGAGAGAGCATATCTTGAAAATAAACACAAGAAGGAAATCGAACAGCTGAAAAAGAACCATCAGACGGCGATGGAGCGGCTGGATAAGCAAAAGGAGTCCGAAAAAGCCAAAATCCAAAAGGACGCCGACAGCCGCGTAAAGGCTGCCCAAAAGGAAGCCGACAAGAAGGCAAAGGACACCATCAAGACCGAAGTCGGCAAGGCGCAGGACGAAGCGAAAAAAGCGGCGAAAAAGGCAAACGAAACCGCCGCGATGTACAAAAAAGAGCTCAAAATCGACCGCGGCAACGACGGCTTGTTTAAATTTGACTTCCCGTTCGGCGCTCTCGGCGCACAGGGCTTGAAGGCTGTTTCGATGGCAAGCGCCGGTACTCCGCTCACCTCGCTTCCGAGCAGAAGCAAAATCGCTTGTATATTCCTTGTGAAGGACAACAAAAAGATAACGGCTTATTCCGGCAGACACAACCAAATGGAGGTTCTCAAAAACTTCCGCGGCGAAAGCAGCTTCAGCGTCTGCAAGGATTTGTTAAAGGAGCAGCTGGCAAACGCCGATAAAAGCTGCGCCTACCTGACCTACAAATCCGCCGAGAAAAACGACGTCAGCAACATCGCCGCCTTTCTGAAATCCGAAGCCAAAATCGCCGTCACCCAAACCTTCCACAACAAATCCCAGAAAAGCGGTAAATCCATTATCGGTATTTATTTCTACAGAGGTTAAGCCATGAAGAAAAAGACAAGCCGAAAAAGGCATCTGTTTTTGACTAAAAACTTCATAATGATGCTTGTGATGCTTGTCGTGATTATCGTGGCTGTCAGTGCGTGGTTTACACAGTATAAGACTGTAACGGCAGATAGCATTTCCGTTAAAGCAGCTTCAACAGAATCACAGATTGCGCGTTGTATTAAAACTTATAATTCAGACGGAACAGTTAAAACTGACGGCCCCGGTACGTTTGGAGATAAGGTGGTTTTTGATATCCCAACAGATTTCAGTTCTCTGGCTAAGTTTTCCAAGGATTGTACCGGCAACGGAATGGATTTGATTGTACCCGAGTTTAACGTTACAAACGATTTTGAGAGTGTTCGTAAAAATGACGGTAAAGAAGTTAATGAGAATCTTGCATCCAGTCCTGCGAGGTCGAATCTGGATATAGCGCAGTATGCCAGACAAAACCCTACGGTTGATGCCGAAAATTATCCGGATGAATACAAGGATTGCAAGCTTTATGAGCTTGAATTTTATATTCGCTCAAAAAGCAAGGATATATCTTTACAGGCTAATTCTTTGTTAGTTTCAGAAACCGAGTTGCGTGGTCACAACCTTTCAACTGTTCTAGACGGGAAAAAGAGTGAATACGGCAACTTTAATGTCGATGGCTTAGTCGGAGCAATTCGTGTAGCGTTAATCGGTGAATATTGTACGGAAGTTATACAAAACTGGACAAATACTAACCAGCTTATCACAGAAGGGGATCAAGCTCCGACTACCGTTCGCAGCGCAAAAGAAAAACAGCTTTTATGGGTTCCCAGACCTGATGTAAAACTGAATGTTAATCAGGAAACAGGCAACATAACTGATTGGACGCTGTCTACCGAAGTTTCGTCCGGAGATTCTTATAAGGCGTCTTATTATACTCCCACATCAGGAGGAGTTACAAAGGTAGAAGATGACAATTCTGCGGTAATTTCATCAGGAACCGAAACAGTAAACAATGTTTCTGTGAAATCACTTGGCGAACCAACCAATATATCTCACTACCCTTCAAGTGAAAATTGGGACACGGTTAGCTTAAATATAGACACCACAGGTGTTAGAGAAAACTATTATGTTACAAAGTATACGTTGAGAGTCTGGATTGAGGGAACTGACAGCGAGGCTCGTCGAGCGATGGACGGCGGCAAGTTCAGTATTAGGCTCAGCTTTGGATAATTTCATATTTATCATTATTTAGAAATGAGGTGAGATGATGGGCAAGAATGGAAGAGCGAATTTTCGCCGCGTGTTGGTTTCTGTTAAGCAGAAGAACAAATCAATACGTCCTGCATTAATGTTCCTAGTCTCACTTGTTCTTGTTATTTCACTGTTTGTTGGAACTTCTTTTTCGTGGTTTACGTTAAAGGTTTCGGAACTGGAAGCAAATAATTTTCAACTGGATTGCGGTAAAGGATTACGGGTTAATGATACCGGTACAAGTCAGCTTTCGTTTACAAAGAATAACCAGTTTCTAACGCCCGCTTCATCAGTAGACGGCAGAAATCTCTTTTTTCCGACGGATGGCGCTGATTTTTCCTCAACAACGGCAAACATGACCTTCCGCAGCGCAAACGCCGGAGACAAAAACCAAAACTATATTCAAATTGACTTTACCTTAACGGCGCAGCAAAATCATACGGCGCTTTATATCAACACAATTGATGATAAAACAAGCATCAAGGTTAAGGGTAAAAGTGAATCAAATTGGAGTGTTCCTCAGGCTGCGGCATTGCGTTCGGCGCTTTGGTGTTCAACGGAAGAGAACGGTGTCCCCAATACGCCGATTGTATTTAATCCCACAGCAAGTACACTGCGTACGGCGGCGGTTGAGGATGTTGATCGTTCTACCGGTGCGTTTATCAGCAGCGGCAGACAAGTTGCACATGCATTCAGCGACTATACCTTTGGCGGAACGCCCGTGGCTACACTTGCCAGAGGCGTTGAGACAAAGTTTTCTTATATTATCTGGCTAGAAGGTACTGACCCAAAGTGTACCGACAAAATCAGCAACAAAGATATTCAAATTAATCTGGCGTTTACAACGTCTTGGGATAAGACCGAAACCATTCGTTTTAAGGATGTTACTAACAATTCTAAAATCAAAGAATTGATTTATCGCGAGGAGAATCCTTATACCCTTACACTGCATTACAGTGAAGTGGGTACAAATACCAGTATGGACTTCAATATGTTTAAATACAACAGCGGTGTAAGCGATGCGAATAACACCGAATGGTCCTGTAATATTCCCGGCGATATGAAAAAGAACATCTCGTTTGTACTTCGTCCGAAAACCAGCGGAACAGTTTATGAATTCAAGTACAGCGATGCCGGTCAAAGTGTTTCAACACTTGACAGAGAAACAAACAGACTGTATCAGGCTGACTTTATTGATACAGAAGGAACCGTTTGCTACGGTCATTGGATTGCTATCGGTGACAGCGACGGTGCGGGACATGACAGCGGCGGCGGCTTCGAAGGCGACGACTTCTAATTTTGAATTTGATATCAAGGAGGTGACACTGTGAAAAAAGGTTTCAACTTTAAGAAAGTTTTGAGAAGAAAGAACATACTTTTAGCGTCGGTGTCGCTTCTCCTTGTTGCCGTTACGGGAGTTACTGCAACGGCGAGCTGGATTGAAGACGTGTCTCAGGTTGAGTTTTCTACAAACGATGACTCGCAGCAAACGCCTGCCCATATCGGAAATAAAATCTTAAATTCTGACGCTGTTATGAGCAATACACCGGATACGGTGAATCTGACTGATTTTTTTAATAAATCGGGCGATATGCACCTATCCCCTTGTTACGGCGACGGTGAGAATTTTTATTTTCCTGTTGAAATCGGCACAAACGAAGTAACCGGATATCGCATAGGAACCAAGGATGACGCGAATGTCAATTATCTCAGTGCAACCTTCCGTGTGCAGTCTGCGGGCGCTGACACGGCATATTGGTTTGAGAAATCCGGCCAAAATCATGATACGGATTATGTAACCTTTAAAGATAAAGCGATTGTCACAGCGACCGACCCGACAACTTATGAGCCGACAGATTATTCAACCGTAACGAATTCTTCAACACTCGCACAATATATTCGCTGCTCTATTACGGTTGACGGTGTGACGAATGTTTACGCTTTGAATGACACCGGAAAGTTTTATACCGTTTCAGGTCAAACACCCATTGAAACTGACGGTAGAAGATTGAATGATTTTACCTATTACACAGAGCAGTTTGACAGCAATAAGCGCTCACTGGCTTCTAACTCTTCTTTTGCCAATCAGGGAGCAGGAAGCAACTTAAACGGAAATACGCTGTTCACTGTTAACAAATATGATTCTTCGAACAAGAATACGGTTAAAACTGTTACCGTAAAGCTCTGGCTTGAATATAACCCTGACCACAGTACCGACGCGGCAGATTTGTCTGCAATTAATCTTAATATCGTTTCATCGTGGGCAAAGACGAGAAGAGTTTTTGTTAAGGATATGACGGTGCATCAAGAAGGTTATGATAATGCAAAGTGGCTCCCGACGTATAGTTCAACACTTTGGTTTGGATTAAAAGATGACCTTGATACGCATTGGCAATTAACCAGTTGCGGAGATTCCGAATATTATTATGCTGACATTCCTGCTATTTACAATAACGCTGACGTTGTGTTTGTTCGTTGTAACAAGGATGGCTGGGGAAAAGGCGATGATGATAAAACCTATACAAGTAACGGCAAAACTATAAAATACTGGAACAAATGGGAAACAACATTTCCAAATACATTCCACAGCGAAACTTATAAAGTTTATTCTACAGACTTTGCAACATGGGAGCCGGAAGCTAAAGTTAATTCTGTCTATGTAGTAAATTCTACAGATTTTAATAATTTGTATGATTACATGTGGGATAGTAATAGTGTTATCAATTCTGATGACATTAATGCGAAAGTAGTGAAAAATGCTAATTGGCCTGGTTTAGAAATGACTACCTTAATGAAGGCAAAGACTCTTTCGCAGAGTCTAAAAACATATGGTTTCTTTTATAATTCCAAGTATGATCGAATCATTTTTAATGATGGTGACTTTAATGTTGGAGTAAACCAAGAGTATCAGACGCAAGACTTGTATTTGACTGATTCAAGTGGCTCACCGTTAAGTATAGTCGGAGGCACATTTGATATGGCAACCCTAACATGGTTCCATACAAATCCGACAAAAACGGATTGGAATACAAAAATGCCGAGTTATAGTGCTTCAAATACATATATTCACGGAAACTTTTCCACCAATAATAAGTGGAAGAATACACGTTTTGCGTATGGCGGAGAGTATGGAAGCACCACAGGCGATGATTTTAACGGCTCTACAAGTACCCATATGCTTTGTAAGATATATTGTAAAGCGGGCGATGATTACGAGTTTAAGCTTTGCTATAATGGCGTTTGGTATGGTGCAGATAAGGATGCGGATAAGCGCGTTACACCAAATCAAAACTACTACATTGATGATAAGCCTGACGAGGATAATGAGTGGACTTTAATTCCTACTTACTGTGATGTAAGCAGTAGCGACAATGATCATCAAGAGAACTTTATAGTTAAGGGAATTAACGCAGGCGATATTTTAAGAATATATTTTGATACAGTTGATAAGAAGTTGTATCTTGCAAAGGGCGAAAATACTCACTATTAAATTCAAGGTGGTGATACCATGAAAACAACAAAAAGACTTCTTGTTTTAGCGCTTGTTGGCGTTTTAGCGCTTGTCAGCTTTATCCCGGCGACTTTTTCATGGTATTCCCATAACAAATCTGCAACCGGCAGCTCAATCCACTATGAGGATAAGCTGGATGTTTCCGTTAAATCGTCTGACAGCAGCGTCACTCTTTCCACTGTCGTATGTGATGCCGGCGGAACGGTAAGCTCTACTGAGGAGGTAAATAGTGTCAGTGTTTCTCCGCGTGCCATTGATTCGCAGGGAAGCGTTGTATATTATAAATCGACCCTAACAAATTCCGGAACGAATGATGTTATGGTGGATTTGGAAACAGGCGACCTTCCCAACAACGCCGACTTTTCAATTGGCACGGTTTCACCCACGCTGAATGAAAAGGCGTATGCGTCCCGCCCGGTACGCACAAAGGTTTCCGATACAACGGTGCGCGTGTATTTTAAACCAAACACCGACATGGCGTCCTATTGGTCTAAAGATAACGGCGTGCTTAATCCTGAATCCGGCACTTATGATGTATCAACAGGTAATGTTATTGGGTCAGGCTGGGAAGCCGGCGCATCCGCTCACGCGGCTGAAAACACCGGAACCAGCAATGATATTAATCTTTCATACACGGTTGACGGCAAAGAGTTTCAGGTCAAGATGAATAAGTGCATGAAAAACAATTCTGATTCTGTTGACACCAATTGGAGCAAAACCGGAACGAAGGTATACTATTACGACATTCCGGCAAATGCGGAACATTTTTTCTTTTTCAATCACTGGTATTTGCGTTCTAACTCAAACCGTGAGTGGAACTGTACCATCGACATAACCGATCTCTCTCCCGGTAAATTATACTATTTATCCGGCGCAAGCATTGACGGAAAATGGAAGGAATATAAGGTTCAACCTGTTGACGCTACCTTGGCTGCGGTCAACACTTATTATCAATCTGTCCGTATGAGCTTGGGCGATAGCGTATTTGCCGATATCAGTCTGAAAAAAGAAAGCGAAACTGACGATGAGGAGTTTGTGCCTGATTATTACGGAGCGCAAATCACCTATTCCATCAGCGGCACAGACTTGGCAAAGGCTTCCGTCAATACTGACGGCTTGATTACGCCAAAGGCAACCACAACAAGCGGAAGTACCGATACGCCTATTACAGTTAGAACGACTGTAACCGGTCGTTTCGGTGATTCAATTGTTAAGGAAACAAAGGTCTCTATTCCGGCAGAGATTAATCAGGTACCGATTATGAAAAACATAAAGGTTCCTGCAGGTGAAAGTGTTGACGTGTTCTGGTATGCCCGCAACAACAGCACGCGTGATACTATGACGACTTCGTCAATTTATATCACACTCTAAGCTTATGGCGAAGCGAGAGAAGAAGCCCGCAAAGGGCATTTGGAAAGTAATCAATATTGTAAGAACCGTTGTCTTTGTAATCATACTGGTGCTTCTTGTCAGCTTAGTATCTGTGATACTAACCGCGCGTATCAACGGAGAAACACCTTCTCTGTTTGGTCACGCAGTTTATCGCGTCAGCTCCGGCAGCATGGTTCCTTATCTAGAGGTAGGCGATATCATCCTCAGCAAGGAATGCGACCCTATGCAGCTGAAAAGGGGCGATGTTATCACATATAACGGTAAAAGCGGGCAGTTTGCCGGAAAACGCGTCACCCACCGCGTCATAGAAGAACCTTATTTAAACCAAGCCGACGGTAAGTATTATATCATCACCAAGGGCGACGACAATCCTGTTGAAGATACCCCTGTTGAGCTATCGCAAGTCACAGGCATTATGGTGACGAAGCTGGATTGGATGAAAAAATTGTATGATTTTTTCATTACGCCTTGGGGATTATTAACCCTAATCGCATTAATTATTCTCGCTTTCTTTAACGAGATTATCAACTTCGCAAAGGCTTTGTTTGGCTTTGGTGAGGAAGAGGAGCACGAGGATATCCAAGCGGTTATTGAGCGCGTTCAGCGGGAATCGGCGCAACAGAAAAAATCAGAATCGGATAATCAGAAAGAATCGTAAAAGCCTTCCGTTTTGGATGGCTTTTTCCGTTTTAACAAATGTATGGTTATTACGCTCAAAAATAAAAGTGGAAAATTATGCAACAATACAAAATATAGAAAACATGCACAAAATCTGAATATGTTATTGAGGATTTCAATAATTTATGTTAAAATATATCATATGTAATTATGGATAAGTCTATCTATTAGCAAAAGCAATATTTCACACGTTACGAACAAGAATCCCCGTCATGGAGGTATCGTTATGAAAATAAAATCCGGACATCTTTCAAAATCAGTACTTTCGGTTATTTTAACCTTGTGCATGATAGCCTCATGCATGACAGTTGGCTTTCTTCCCACTGATGCCGCTGTGGTTGATGGGGATAGTGTGGGTAGTTTAACGGGCAATGTCTATTGTGCAATTAAGTCGAGTACAATTAGCAATCATGGATTGATGATTAATTACGCACGTGGGTATGATAATAATCAAGCTAATAATTTTTCTGATGCAGAGATGACGTATATTGGAATGCTTGATGATAATTATAAGGTTTATAGTTACAATCTTAGTTCTATTGATTTATATGGTGGAGCCGGAAAGATTAGGTTCTATTACAATAATGGCAATTATGTAACTGCTCATGAGAACTCTTTCTGGAATGGTTTTGAAAACCATATGTATATTTATGATAAAGGGACATGGAACGATGTTCCTAAATTAGCCTCGTTTACTTCTGGTTCTGGTTCGTATTATCTAAAAAGTGATATTCCATCTGATGGAAAAGGATGGGGTGTTAACACAATAAAAGTGGAGAATACATCTGTAACAAAATCATGGGAAATTTATTTGAAGCAGAATGAACCGGATTCCAATGGCTTAGATATTCGTTTTTGGGATGGTCCTGATTCCGTTGAATTAGGACCTACCAGCAATAGCAATGGATATGAAGCGTATTCTTCCGGAATTAAGGTTTATGATAAGAATGGTACAAATCTAATTACTAATACCGATACATCTATTCGTTACGCTACAAGTTCATTTACAGAGAATAAGTTTTATAAAGTGTCGGTTGGCTTGAATACCTCTACAGGAGCTGTGACGATTTCAAATAGTCAGTTAAGTGATATGACTCTGTCAATTACAGGTACACCAACTGCTGACTCTAATTTTGATTTAGCTTCGGCAGCTAGCATAAGTGGTGGTGTTGGAACAGCGACGATTAATAGCTATTCTTATTCTACAGATGGATCAACTTATACAACAATCTCATCACCCAGTGCATGGAAACCTACTACATCCGGAACATATTATATAAAGGTTAACGCTACGGATACCGGCATAGTTCCATATAATAGTTCAACACACCAAAATGATTATAACGCTAAATCAACCAGAACGGAAGATGTGATAACCACTATAACGGTTAATCCTAATCTTACTCCGACTATAGAAGAATTTACAATCAACAACAGCAGCTCAGCAACGTTAAATATCGGTGAAACGGCAACCTTAGCTTCTGAGGCTATTAACTATGGAAGCAACTCCGTCACCTACACTTCTTCCGATGAAACGGTGGTCAGTATCAGCGGCACAACCGTTACGGCGCTGAAGCCCGGCTCAGCAACCATCACGGCAAGCTTGCCGGGTGCGACCAGCAAAACCGTAAGCGTTACGGTCAATGAGCCTGCGTTAAGCTTTAGTTATACGCCGAACACTATTTACAATGGCTGTGCATCAACCTCGCCCGGCACTGTTACATTTTCAAACGCGAACAGCGGTTCCGAATTATCAAATTTATCTTACTCATTTACAGCAAGCACATCAGCGGCTGCAATCAATACCTCAACGGGTGTTGTCACGCCATCTGCGTCTACCACAGGAACCGTAACCGTAAAAGTTACCGGAACCTTGACCTACAACAGTGTCTCCTACAGTGCAACAGGACAGACTACGATAACGGTATCGGCTGCGCCGACTATTATTTTTGATGTTTATCTTGAGAATAGCTCAACTTCCATCGGCGGCACAATGGCGTTTGATTCATCTGCAACCACAACGGTTCGTGCCAGTGTTGCGAATGCCTTGATTTACAAAAAATCGGCATCATTGGAGAGCGGAAAAGAATATTATATCCGCACATGGGATAATAGTAGTAATTATAAGCCAAGTAGCGAAATTGCATCTGACAAATTACTCAGTACTGCAGGAGTATCCGGTGTGAAGATAACCGATAATTCCAGCACGAAACTCACGCCAAGCGTCTCAGGTACATATAATTTCTACTACGATTATGTTAATCATACTTTCTATGTCGAATATCCCCGCACCGTTTCCTTTGACATGAATGGCCACGGCAGTAGTATTTCATCACAAATTGTTGCATATGGTGGTAAGGCAACCAGACCGACTGACCCTACGGCGACAGGCTGGGTATTTGACAACTGGTATTCTGATTCGGAATTAACAACCGTGTTTGATTTCAATACCAAGATTACGGCAAATAAAACGCTGCATGCAAACTGGACAAAAACGCAGTACAATATTACTTATCCCACCGCAACAACGGGCTATACCTTAGCCGGAACAAAACCCGCAACGGCAGGCTATGAGGATAATGTCAGCTTTACAGCAACGCCTGCGAGCGGTTACCGTATTAAGAGTGTCACATACACAGTTGAAGGCGGCACTGCACAAAACGCAACCGCAGGCAGCAATCATGAGTATCACTTTTCTATGCCTGCCGGAAATGTAACCATCACCATCACGGCTGTAAAAATATATACGGTTACTCTTGACGCGGATTCAGGCTTTGCAACAAAGAGGTATACTGTTAATGGCACAACCTCAAACTACACTGCACCTTTTACTGTTGACGAAGGCACAGAAGTAACCTTTAATGTAACCTACACAACCGGTTATGAGTTTAATAGTGTTGCTAATGCCACCGCGTCTAACAGTAATCAAACCTTTACGACAGCTGCAATCAATGCTGCAACTACGGTAACATTAACTTCAAAGAAAACGCCTTACACAATTCAGGCAAGCTTTGATAAAACAACATATAACGATGCGAACACGATTGACTTGTCCAAAGCAGGCGGCACGATTGGTGAAGAATTTACCATCACAGTCAACCTTGCTCCCGGTTATGAGGTGAAATCAATCACAGGTGTTCCTTCCGGCGGAACAGTTATAGCAAACACAGAAACCGCCTATACCGTGAAATACACCTTGGGTGCGTCTAATGTCAATGCTGTGATTTCTTTAAAGGCAAAAACGCCAACCGTGAGCGGTGTACAGATTAAGAACAACAGCAGCGGCTTCCCGTTTGCAACCTACAGCAGCGGCGCAACAGTTCCTCACTATTACAATCAGCCGGATGTAGTAAAAGCGACAACTGAAAGCTTTGCCACGCTGACTGTTACAAATGCGTATTGCTCGGCAAGCGACGTCCTTTCCGGTGCAGAGGCAACGCTCGACGCAAATCCGAGTAAGATTCCGACTGCTGAAAACGGAACGGTCACCTATACACTTACAGTAAAAGCCGTCAATCAGCAGATTGGTGTAGATTCTGCCGAATCCGCTGCGCAAACCTTTACGATTCAGGTCAGCTTTAACAACAAGCAGAAGGCGTTCTTTAAGCTTTCCAAAATCTATGATTCGCTGTGCAGAGAAGAAACCGTCAATAATCCATACTATTCCGATGCTGCGGATCAAATTGCAGATTATAACGCTGCATATGACGATGCAGAAACGTTCTACAGAGGCGGAACAAAATATCCGGACTATAATGATACAGTGTCCACACAGATTTACGATAATCTGGTCGACAAACTGCGTTCGTTGATTTCAAAAGCGAATAAAACAACGGTTTATGTGCTTACAAATGTTGAAAAAAGCAGCAGCGCCCCGGTGAACATCACCTTCAGTACCAATGGCGCCGATACTGACTGGAAGCGCTTTACTATGTTTGTGGTTGACCAAGGGCTGTTGACAGCAAACAGCAGCAAAATTTCTTCTGACTTTTCCAATTATGCTTTCCATATGTCCTACGACGGCAAGGTGCAGGACGCGAGCAATAGCAGCACATACTATTATTTGTATAAATTCAGCTATGCCGGCCGCGCAAAGTCTCAGATTTGGAAAGGCAACAGCGCAAGCGCTTCAAGTGTTAGCGGAATGCTAACCAATGTCATGACAAATGCGAGCAATATTGGCGGTGCGTATTATGTTAACGCATATGCTGTCAGTGCCGGCAGCGGTACCGCAACGTCTTTCAGTAATTGGACGGATTTTGGTCACAAAAAGAAATCCGGTAAGGTGTTTGTCGAATTAAACCAGGAGCAGGATAAGGATGCGATTACCGCTTTGTTTGAGGTTGGGTATTCCGGTTCTGTCATGACGCCTCCGCCTTCGATAAAAACAAGGGTGACGTCCATTACAATCAGCGGACCTGTCGGCAAAGCGGGAGCAAGAACCTATGAATTGGTTGACACCACCAGCGACAATTATGTTGCAGCGTTCCCGGCTGATGTACAGGGACGATATTCTGTTTCCTATACTACCGTGTTTGGTACGGATGAGGGTGGCGTAAGCAATGCCAAAATTCAGCGCACTGAACCGATGACGCTGTGGGTTGCGTATGACGATATTACTATTTATGTCGATATGAACGACAACGTCGGCACGCCGATTCTCGGCTTTAAATACTATATCGACACCACGCCCTCAAGCAAGAACTATCTGAATCCTACAGCGGCTTATATCAAAAACGGGTCGTTGTACTACAAAGATTCAGATAACGCTGAACATCCCATTACGGAGAGCAATATTAGTTATCTTCCCTACGAAATGGATTTGGTAACGGGCAGTGAGTCGGTATACAGATATACTGTCAAGACCTCAAAGCTGAAAAATGAGTACCTGATTCAGTTCGACAGTAATCATCCGCTTCCGATTGATTACATCATGGTTGAGAATACAAAAATCTATGGAAAGAATACGTCAAATGAAGACATTCCTTTCTATATTGACAATGAGGCGCGTATTGACGGCGAAATGTGGTTTAAAGCGGATTCAACACATTTGACCACATTCAAAACCTTGTCCTACGGTTCTGTTACGACAAGCTTTGTTGCGGTGACTGATGATGCAAATCATTCTGTTCTTTCCTCCGCGATTAACAGCGTCAAGGGTACGGGTATTGTCACTGATGATGATGAGATTTATCACGCTAAATATGCTGCCGGAGACACCTACGATGGTTTAATGGACTTTAACTATGTGTTAAAGGTTGTGTCAAATGACGAGGTAAAACAAGGTAATACTACCTACTATTTTGACAAATGGGTTAAAATCGCAACACCTGTTGAAGGCTTAAAGGTGAGCGAAACCCAAAACAAGTTGGTTAAAAACGACAATCATGACACCGCATTTGATTTAAGCGAGAGCACGACTTTCTCCGAGTCTCCTGATTTCAGCTTTACGCAATCAATTCCGTTTAACGATGGCAACTGTGAATATACCTATGTTGCGCTGTATAAGGCAGTGCAGCGGGATGACTCTACTGTGCGCATTGAGGTGACCTACAAATTTATGGATTATGATACCTCAGACGGCAATTATATCTACGATGCAAACAAAAGCTTGAATGCGGAAACCTACACAAAGACCATTAAAGTAACTGATAAAACTTTTGAGCAGGTGAAGGAAGATTTAGAAACGATTGTCAAGACGAATGCGCCTTTTATTCACAGCAATTATCTGGATTATTACTATAAGGATAATTCTGCCAAGATTGCAGAAGACGGCGAATTGGAAGATGAAAGCAAGCTGATTGTCACTGCAGAGTTTAAAAATGAGGCGCATCCCTACACCATCATCGTTTTAGGCGGCGAAACTTCTGTTAAGAATACAGGTTATTATCAGCAGGAGGTTGAATTAACCGCGCCGAGCAGCATTTCCAATCCGGTTTGGAAGGACAGCAGGGGACAAATTTTGGCAATAGGTGCAACTTATAAAGCGCGCTATGTATCCAGCGGATTTGAAAAATACGGAGAAGATGAAAAAGATTGTCAGATTATCACGGTAACAAGTGGCAGCGCAGGCGCTTCTACCAATTATACTTCTGTTGTTACCAACAGCACCACCACTTGGGATAATACAGGTGCAACGGAAACGCTCCATCATAATTTCTATATTGTTGATTACTGTGCTAAAGGTGAATTAGTCGGCGGCGGCGTTTTGTTTGCAACTACAGAAAACGATGCATACCGCCAGAATAAAGCATCTGAAAAGCTTGCTACTAAAGAAACCCGTGAAGCCTTCATTAATTCCATTATTTCTGCTCCATATGATACAGAGTATAAGGCACAGACGATTGAAAACGTCGGTTTCCGTTACAAGCCCTTTAAGGATACTGACGATGTGTTCCGTTATTCCGATACCCTGAGTGCTTATCTCACGGTATATGAGGGAACGAATGTTAACAGCACAAACTATAAAAATCAGAAGCTGCGGCTGTTTTCATTCATGGTCTATAAAATCGACAACACATATCATGTTGTATCGTCTGAGGGGTACGGTGAAGTTGACCGTTATATCAACCATGCTGCATAAGGAGGATAACCTATGAAAAAGATAATCTGTATCGCGCTTGCGGTATTCCTCCTTGCGGCTGTGGCGTTTGCGGGCTGTGCGCCTGCTTATGACAAGTCGCCTGACAAGTTTGAGGATGTGAAGTGGG
>CAMVLW010000007.1 GCA_947168445.1 uncultured Clostridia bacterium | reverse complement strand
TGTGTCCCTCCATAATTTGTTGCATATTATAACACTACGTCTACTTTGTGTCAAGAGATATAGAGCAAAAATCACCGCCAAGCAGGAGAGTGTCCCACTTGGCGGTATTGAATATAATTCTATATTAGAAATTTATTCCCACTCGCTTAATTCAATTTAGCGCTAAACATATTAGTTTAATACAGGCGGTTTTTGATACATATTATACTGCTATTCTGCCTATTATTTTGGGCTTCAAAACACAAGGTGTATTACATAACAGCCTTTCACTTTATGAGCAACAAAGTCAGCGAGCAAAAATGTTTCTATGTGCTATAATGAAGTTAAAGAGTAACGATGGACACATAAGTCAATAATCTATGTTTCAATGCTTTACTAAACGACGATTACTTTCTATTCAAGAAATGGCTCACAAGGTACATATTCTTTATAGATAAATGCATATAAATTCAAAAGATTGGAGTGATTATATGGACATCAAAGTAACAAATGTTTTTAAGTCTGAATCAAAAAAAGAAATAGAAGCATCATTCAACAATAAAGTCATACAACTATTAAAACAACGAATTAAAATTTTATAATTGCCAAGCGGTTTACTCTATGATATAATTACTGAAAGGTTTATATGATATATGGTAAATCGCTTTCTTTAGCAGAAAGGGATTACTTATGTCATTTTTTAATTCGACTGTCGGACAAGCAAATCAAATACCTCTTAAAGCCGCGTTATATGTACGCTTGTCGAGAGAGGACAGACACAAAATCAGAAAGGATGATGATTCGGAATCAATCGTTAATCAACAAAATATGTTGTTAGATTACTGTAAAGATAAAGAATGGTTGGTTTATGACATTTATAATGACGAGGATTTTAGTGGTTCAGACAGGGACAGACCGGACTTCAACAGAATGATCTCCGATGCAAGGGAACATAAATTTGATGTGATAATTTGCAAAACACAATCTCGATTTGCAAGGGATATGGAAATTATTGAAAAATATATCAATGGCTTATTCCCTATATGGGGCATAAGATTTCTTAGTATAGTAGACAATAATGATTCCACCAATAGAGCAAATCGCAAATCACGTCAAATCAATTCTCTTGTAGATCAATGGTATCTTGAAGATTTATCTGATAATGTTCGTGCTACATTAGCTTCAAAACGTAAGCAAGGCTTATGGGTCGGTGCTTTTTCGCCTTATGGATACAAAAAGGATCCAAATAATAAGAATCATCTCATTATTGATGAAGAAGCTGCCAAAGTTGTACGTTATGTATTTGATCTATATTTACAAGGATATGGTATTACGCCAATAGCAAGAAAACTAAATGAAGAAAAAATACCAAATCCTGCAACATACAAGCAACAACACAATCAGCCTTTTCAAAACTCCCATAATAAATGTTCAGATATGTGGCACACTTATTCTATACAACGTATGCTCTCTAATGAAGTTTATATCGGAAACACGGTACAGGGTATACAAGAGAATGTTTCTTACAAATCAAACAAAAAACGAAACAAGCCAAAAGAAGAATGGGATATTGTTGAAGGAACTCATGAAGCCATAATAGATCGCAAAACTTACGATCAAGTCCAACGTCTCAGAGCAGGGAAACCAAAATGCGGTAAAACAGGGAAACCAAATATTTTCGCTGCAAAAGTAAAATGTTTACGTTGCGGTAGTTCTATGCGTATCTATTATACTCATCACGAGAGATATTTCAGGTGTAATACTGCTTATTATGCACCTGAAAGATGCAGCGGAACCTTTATTTCAGAAAAAGTCTTACAAAGATCTGTAATCAAACAACTGAAAGAACTTTACAGCGCCTATCTTGATGAAGATGTCATACTGAACGAAGTTGATTTTTCTAATGGATTACATGGAAAAACAAATAAACTAACACAAAAAATCAAATCATTAGAACAATCAATAGCGAAAATCGACTCTCGAATCAAAGATGTATACGTTGATAAATTAGATGGTATTATTTCAACCGAAGATTATCTATCATTTAAACGTGATTTCATGATTGAGAGGCAAAGCTTAGAAAAAACAATCACCGGCTATCAGAAAGAGCTTGAAGAGATTACAAATCAATTATTGGATTCTGATTCTCAAATGGAATTATTAGGACAGTTTAAAGACATCGAAGAATTGGACTATACGACAGTAAGCACATTGATCGATTTCATTGAAATAGGCGGCAATAAGAACAGTAGAATCATAAACATTCATTGGAATTTCTAAATCATAAGCGATTTACTATGCTTATGTTGCACATTGATAGCCTTATGGGAGCAAAAAGCCCGCACCACTTATGACAATATTCTGCGTCTGGCGGATGATTACGACGTAAAGGACGCGATTCGTTTTCTGCGCGAGCGCGAGGTTGTGCACTATCAGAGGTTCGGTGAAAATTTGCGGTTGCTGACCGACAAGCTTGACGAACGGAATTTCTACGCCTTTAACCCTGAATTTGACAAAGCCTGCTTCCGCAAAAAGAAGTAACCGCATAACAAAGCAGTCCCAAGGCACATGCCGCGGGACTGCTGTTATTATGTATCGTTTTGAAAGACTTGCCGCCGGGAAAGCCGACGGCTTTCATCACCAGCTTGACGCCGGAATTGTCACCTTTACCGACGTTCCGCCGCCTTCGCGTGATGAAATGGTCAGGGTTCCCTTGCACATCAGCGCAAGTCGCTGCTGAATGTTGTTGAGCGCGATATGCGGCTCATTGTTATCAACAGGCTCAAAGCCGGGTCCGTCGTCCTCAACAATGATTTCGCTTGACGTTTCCGTTTGCCGGGTGACAACAGAGATATGAATCGGGTCGCTGCTCGATTTCATACCGTGCTTCACGGCATTCTCTACGATTGGCTGCAGCGTCAGCGGCGGCACTCGAAACATGGTGTGCGGCGTGTCAAAGCTGACAAACAGAACATCCTCAAACTGTGCCTGCTCAACAGCGAGATAGGCGCGGGTGTGCTCCAGTTCATCGCGGAAGGGTATGGTGTTCTCGCTGCCAATGGCGGTAAAGTTTTTTCGCAGATAGGTGGTAAAATCCAGCGTAACCTGCTTTGCCTTGCCGGGATCCTGATCGCAAAGATAGTAGATTCCCATCATGGTATTGTAGATAAAATGGGGACGCATTTGCAGCACCATGACGCTTGCGCGCTGATTGGCAATTTCCCGCTGCTGGCGCATGTATTGCGCGATGTTGTTCGTGAGAATCATCCCAAACATTGTCATCGCACAGATAACCATTGCCAAGACAAGGAACACAGAGTCAAAATAGACCGTGTGAATAATAGTCGCAATGGTTAAGGGCACCAAATAAACCAGCAGCGCAATCAGATTCTTTTTTTTAATCTTTTTCCGTCTTTTAATCACACTCGCCGTGTTGAGAAGCGACATCGCAATCAGCGGAAGCGCCATCAGGGTATACAACGAACCGCGGAAGAAGTGATTATCCGGCGTTACATAGTAAAAAACATCCGTAAACTGCGCGATAATCAGCATGATAAAACTCAAAATCCACAAGGCGGATACAACCCGAAACAGCAAGCTGTCTTTTTCTCTTTCGCCGCTGCAGTGCAAAATAAAAGGCGCGGGAATGAACATTTGTAACGAAAGAAACAAAAACTCAAAGAAATAGACGACCCGCTCCACCGCTGCCATATTGGGATTGATGTAGAGTATGACGTCAAGAAAAACACAGACAACACATAACAAATGCAGCGTAAATAAAACAATGAAATACCTCCTGCTCCATCGGTTTAGCCCCGGTGTAAAAGCAGAAAATGCGATACCGAACAGCATCATCAGCAGCATGGCGCTGCAGATGGAGTAAGTGAGCAGATCTAACCAGCCAATCATGCGCCTTCTCCTCCCCAGAAAAACGGATATCTCAGATTATTGAGTTGTTCCCTGACGCCCTCCGGCGTAATCGGCTTGAGCATAAAGCCGCTGGCGCCTGTGCTCCATGCGTCAAAAGCATATTCGCTGTAGGCGGTGAGATATATAACATTTGTGTGCAAATTGACCCGAAGCAATTCGCGGCAGAGCTCCAATCCGCTTGTGTTGCGCAGTTCAATGTCCAGAAAAGCGAGCGCAACGCGGTTTTCCTCCGCGTATTTCACCGCTTCGGAAGCCTGAGTAAATCCTGTCACATTCGCGTTCGGCAGAACCTCTTTGAGAATGGGCAAGCCGCCGTTGAGAATAAGTTTTCTGTCGTCCACCAAAATAACATTCGGGCGCAGGTCGCTCTGCGCTGCCGCAAAGAGAAGAACATTAACGTCTACACCCAAAACCTCGGACAAGCGGGAAATCATTGCGGCGTCCGGCAGACGGCTGCCGGTTTCCCAACGGACTACCGTAGAACGGGTTACAAACATTCTGTCCGACAACGCTTGCTGTGAAAGTCCTTTTTCAGTTCGTAGTTTTCGCAAGGTATCTGAAAAAAACTGATTCATTGTCAATACTCCGTAGTGAATAGATTTACCTGAATATTATCCACAGACTATTATAAACAAAAATGATGATAAAAACAAGCGGTTTTAACAAATTCGGTTATTTGGAAACGGAACAGAAAAAGCTGCCCTGAACTTCAGGACAGCTTTTGTCAGCAAATTATGTTTTGTCAGCTTTACGCAATTTCTGCAAGAATACGCTGCAGAGCGGTTACGTCAGTAACATTTACACGACCGTCGCCGTTGACGTCAGCTGCGTCGAGCTGAATATCTTCCGCATCATACTCAGCGAGATAACGCTGAAGAAGGGTTGCGTCCTCGATATTCACAACGCCGTCGCCGTTGACGTCGCCAATCTTAACTTCGGGAGCGGCGCTCATTTTCGCTTCGATTTTTGCCATCATGGTTGCTTCCAGACGGTCGGCGATTTCCTTGTGACCCTCAGCGGTGGGGTGCGGGTCGGTGTTGCACTCGTTGCTGATGTCGTAAACATCTACATAGGTCGCGCCCTGTCTTTCAGCGATTTCCTGCAGCTTTTCGTTGAGCAGTCTCATCTGCGGGTCAACATTCTTGCCTGCGGTGAGGTACTGAATCGGGTATGCAAGCTCCTCTGCGGCGATGGTGACAAGCGCCTGAATTCTCGCCTTGCGCAGCTCGTTGAGCGGAGTGTTCATCAGCTCGTCCGCAACGTCCTCGAACTCGCCGGTCTTTTCCTCAGCTTCTTCGTAGGTAGTCGCTTCAACACCGCCGATGTTGATTTTGTAGTCGATTGCCTCGGCAGCGCCTCTCGCAAAGATGTTCTTGATAACAGTGCAGATGTCGCGAACCTGTCCGTCATATTCCAGAGAATTGCCGTAGGGGTTATACATGCCGATCAGCGCGATGTCAGCGGTGGGGTTCACGCCCTTAACCGCGTCTACAACGCCTTCTACATTATCGGCAGCGTTCAGCACCAGCTGCTCCTTGTTCTTAACGACGTTCGCAAAGAATTTTGCAGCTTCGGCAACATGCTGATAGGTGATTAAATCCTTGTCGCGGATAATCAGCTTAATACCCGCGCCGATAGCGGTCTCTGCGGACTGACCGAAGAGCAGCAGCGCGACAGCGGTAGCCATGTCCTTGAGAATCGGGTTGTCGGACTCAATCATGGGATAGATAACGCCCATAACAATATCGTTGCCGCCGAGCTGAATACTTACCATGTCAGCGCCGGGCAGATACTTGTTATAAATGTCGTGGTAAGGAATGAGCGCCTCGCTGGTTCCGGGACCGACGAAGGTTTCCAGAATGTGCGCGGCAACAACGCCCTTGTAGCCCGCGGTGGTGATGGTCTTTGCCACGTCCTCCGCGCGGTAAGCGGTGCTGGACAGGTTGGTTGCGGTGGTAGTGTAGCCGTACTCTGCGCCCATTTCAGCCAAGCGCTCGCCGAACACATGCGCGTAAGCGTCCTGAACCGGATTCGCAATCAAATCCTCGCTCAGAATCAAAGCGGGGTCGTGAGCGGTGCCGGGAGCGGTCAAGCCGTAGCCTGCGGCAATGCTGTCACCGAACGCGACGTAATTGAACGTCTTGTCGGTCTTTTCCTCAGCGGAAGCAACTACAACAGCCAGGCTGCCGAGCATGCAAACCGCGAGGATAACGGATAAAATTCTTTTTACCATTGGATGTTCCTCCTGATTTTATAGTTGTATGTTGAATTCTTATCAATAACGATAATGAATGATGGCGACCTTTCTTCTTTCGGTGGTGCCGTCCTCGGAGTAGTTAACCAGATAGTGATGGTTCTCGTCGCAGGGAGATACATAGCCCTTATAGTCATGAGCGAGCAGCACAAAGTCACGCTTGTTGGTAATCTCACCGAGTTCAAATTCATCATAGAACTTGATAGCGTCCAGCTTATACTTCTTGCAGAAGTAGTCAACCAGCTCGTTCTTGGGAGTTTTGCAGGCGGGGTCAAGGATAATCTGACCGACAACGTCATAGCCGCCGCACTCGTTCTTGAACGCACTGACTTCCCATTCGAGAATCGGATCATCCTCGTCGAGCGAATACTCAATCTGGAACAGGTAAATTCTCTCGCCGTCCTCGTTGACATAGGAGTCGGAGGCTCTGCCGAGAATGTTGTAGGAACCGTCAGCATGACGCACAGCGATGTCGCCTGTTACACCCCACTTGGTGCCTTCCTCGTCAACATACCAACGCTCTGCGGTTGCTTCGGGGTTGTCGAGATAACGGTCGGCAGCCGCGGGACTTGTTGCGTGAAGGTTACCAAGCACCTCGTCCTCGGTAATCAGGTTGCCGTTGTCGTCAACCAGCTTGACGTGAACGTGGGGTTCAAGCGGCAGACCGGTTTCATTGGTCTTGGTTTCTTCGTTCATGAAGTATGTAACAAGCGTTGCGCCGCCTTCCTCGGAAGCGCCGCCGCCGAGTGAGTAGCGGATTTTACAGCCGTTTGCCTTGAGCCACTTGTCAACCTTTTTAACCGAGCTCTTTGTAATCGGCTCGCCGCCCGACGCCGGACGTGTGAGGTGCTCAAGCGCGTGAGGTCCTAAAACGCCCTGCTTAACCGCCTGCATATAGAAGCTCGCGGTAGCTACAACGCAGTTGCACTTTGACGCCGCAAGGTCGCGCGCGAAGGTTTTATTGTTATAAATCGGCTGGGGCACAAGCACGCCGCCTCTTACAAGAGGCATGATGGTGCAAACGCGCTCGCCGGTCATGTGGGTCAGCGGAATACACTGGAAGTTGCGCTCGCCGACGACATTCTGGGTGTCGAGTCCGGCATGCATTTCAACATATGCGTTCAGGGAAGCCTCGGTGTAAACAACGCACTTGGGCTTGCCGGTGGTGCCGCTGGTGTAGTAGTAGCTGATGTCGCGGTCGAGGTTGGTGGGACCGTAGGGCAGCGGAAGGTCGCTCTCGGCGCCTGCCTTTCTCAACTCGTCCAGCTTGATGAACTGAACGCCCTTGACCTTGTCAAGATTCATCAGACATTCCATAATCTGCTCAATGTTGAAAACCTCCTGCATTTTTTCAGGCATTTCGGAGGTATCCATGAACAGACCCTTGCGCTTTTCGGGAAGGAAGTCGTCGAGGTTCATAACGATGACGGTGTCAACGGAGCTTTCCTCAAGATGGTCAACAAAGTAAGGAAGGAACGCGTCGAGTGTTACGATAATGTGAGAATTCTTCTCTGTGGTATAGGTTTCAAAATCGTGCTTCAGATACAGGAAGTTGACGTTGTTGCTGATAGCGTTGAGCAGGTTCACTGCAAACAGCAGCATGGTGTTTTCAATGCTGACGGGCATGCAGAGTGTTACCACGTCGCCTTCCTTAACGCCTGCCATTTTCAAACCGCGCGCATAAGCGTCACGCAGACCGGGCAGCTCACCGTAGGTGATGCTGGTGCCGAAATAATGGATAGCTTCGCCGTCAAGGTTGTCCTGGTTAAAGGTCATGATATTGTCGAAAATATTCATGTTGTAGATTTCCAGACCGTTAATCACACGGTCAACCTTTGCCCATTCAGGGAATTTTCTCTGAATTTTACTGGTGTTTAATCCTGTAACTTTGCTCATGTCATTACTCCTTTTAATTCAAATTTTGCTTTCGCCTTTAAAAGCAATGTGAGTTGCATATGCCCCTGTTCTAAATTTTAATAATCTCTTTTTCTTCTTACCCCATAAGACCCATCTATCCACCAATTTACACGGTATTCATCCTATCCGGGGTCACATAGCAAAAATTTTCACAGCGCAGACTGCCCGTAAAACGGGACAGCCCGCGTTGCTTCTCATTGCGCAAGTTGCTGCTTGTAGATAGCAGGCAAATCGGAACGCCTTATTTTTCCAGCTTCTCACGCAAATGATTCTGGTTTTTGAGCTATCTTCTGATAACTCATGATAATTATACCATAAAACACAAAAAAGTAAATAGGGGGTTCCAGAGTGGAACCCCCTATTTTTGCCGAAAAATGTTGGAAACAGCTTGCACTAAAAAATCAGAATCAAGATAATTCCGGCGAAAAACAGAATAATTCCGGTCAATATTCCGTTTTGACCGAATCAAGCTGATACATTTTCTTGAACTGTTCTTCGTCCTTATGGGATTGAATCAGCATAACTTCTGTAAACGTGCCGGTGGTTTTGTCCTTGAAGCCCGCTACCCTTTCCCCTGTGCAGATTGAGCCGCGAATCACGGCAAGCTGCTTTTCGGGGTCAAAGGGAACGCCGTCAAAGCGTCCGCCTTTCGGTCGGAACGGCTTATCCCTGTGAAAGAAAAGATGCTTTTTCACGCTATCACCTCGCTTGCTCTTATCATAGCAAAAAGAGCGGCGGTTGTCCAGCAAAAGCGCTGAAAAAGCCGAAAATCCCCACTATACAAACCGGCGGATTTCAGGTATAATGAAGGCGGAGGTGAAGCAGATGATTATCAACACCGGCATGCGAACCGACATTCCCGCTTATTACAGCGAATGGTTTAAGAACAGAATCAGCGAAGGCTATGTGATGGTGCGCAACCCGTTTCAGCCGCAGCTTGTCACGCGGTATGAGCTGAATCCCAAGGTAGTGGATTTACTTGTCTTTTGCTCAAAGAACCCTGCCCCGATGCTGCGGTTTGAGGATGTGCTGCGCCCGTTCCGTCAATTTTGGTTTGTCACCGTCACACCCTATGGCAAGGAGATTGAGCCGAATGTGCCGGACAAGTATTTTGTGCTTGACACCGTGAAACGGCTGACGCAGACTGTCGGAAGCAACGCCGTTTGTCTGCGTTATGACCCGGTTTTTATTACGGAGAAGTACAGCCTTGCGTATCATATCCGTGCGTTTGAAAAAATCGCGGCGTATCTGGACGGTTACTTGAATCAGGCGGTTATCAGCTTTATTGACCTCTACGCAAAAACAAAACGCAATTTTCCCGAAGCGCGTGAGGTAACGCAGGAGGAACGGCCGGCAATCGGAAAAGCCTTTGCGCAAATCGGAAGAGAACACGGCATTACCGTGCGCTCGTGCTGTGAAGGCGGGGAATTAGCGCAGTTCGGAATTGATGTGAGCGGATGCATGACCAAGGAGATTTTGGAACGGGCGGCAGGAATCCGCATGAACATTCCAAAAAAGCCCGGCGCACGGCAGGAATGTCACTGCGTGCTCGGCAACGATATTGGCGCGTATAACACCTGCCCGCACCTTTGCCGTTACTGCTATGCCAATTACGACAAGCTTTCGGTGATGAAGCATTATGCCGCACACGACCCACACTCTCCGTTTTTGACAGGCGGCGGCAGACCGGACGATATTGTCAGACAGGCAGACCAGTATTCTTATCTTTCCAATCAGATTTCTTTATTTTAATGAAAAAAACAGGCGCAGCACCACGCTGACGCCTGTTATTCTTTTCTTAGTTTTCCGTAAACCGCTTTTCTGACGCCGTTGGGCATGACGCACACCGCCGCGTGCGGACAAGCGCAAAACAGAAAATCACTTAAATGGATATAGCCTGTTTTTAACAGCATTTTATGGAACCGCAGCAAGTCGTTGGCGTATTTTGCGCCGCCTCTGCGCTTATACATGTCGTCGGATACGCGCATCAGCAGCAGCGGTTCGGAAGAATTGCAGGTGACGGTGCCGTTTTTCAGCATACGCACCCACAAATCGTAATCTTCAAAATAATGGAACTCCTCGGTGTAGCCGCCGGCTTTTTCCACCTCGGACTTGCGGAACATCACCGCAGGGTGATTAAACGGATTGCGCCGCTTGCTGTATCTCACAATTTCCGCATGTGACTCAGGAAGCGTTCTGACGCCGACAAAGTGATTTTCTTTTTCGGTGAATTCCGAAACGGAGCAGCTGGCAAGACCGAGCTTCGGGTTCTTCTCAAACAGCCTGATTTGTTTTTCGCAGCGCTCCGGCTTGCAAATATCGTCGCTGTCCATACGCGCCACCAAATCGTGGCGGCAATGCTTTAAGCCCTCGTTGAGCGCGGCGCCCAAGCCGATATTCTGCTCCAATTGCACGATATGAAAGCGGCTGCGATACTCCTCAACCGCCTTTGCAAGCTCGCCGTCAATCGGTCCGTCGCATACCAGCACAATGTCATCTGACAGTACGGACTGCGCCAGAATACTGTCGGCGGCACGGCGGAAATGCACGGGGTTGTCTTTGTTGTAAACCGCCATCAGGACGGAATAGGAAGTCATGTTTTCTCACTCATTTTTACAGATTGCAAATAAGGTTTTCAAAATAATTCTAAAATCAAACCACAGTGAACGGTGTTTGATATATTCCACATCATAGAGAATCTTTTTTTCGGGCTCCAGTAAAAAGCCGCCGTACACCTGTGCGTATCCGGCAATGCCGGGCTTTACCTTCAAGCGCTGGCTAAAGCCGTGGATATAGGTTTCAAATTCCTTGTAAAAAATTTCGCGTTCGGGTCTGGGACCGACAACGGACATATTGCCCTGCAATACATTCAAAAACTGGGGCAGCTCGTCCAATCGGGTTTTTCTCAAAAATCTTCCGACGCGCGTAACACGTTCGTCGTCCTCTCTGAGCGACCACTGCGCGCCGTTCTTTTCGGCGTCGAGAAACATTGTACGAAATTTGATAATTTGATATTTCTTGCCGTTGAGCCCAAGCCGCTCCTGCGTAAAAAACGCGGGACCGTGATTGTCAATTTTGATGGCGATTGCGATAATCATCATCGGAATCAGCAGCAAAATCAAAGCAACCAGCGCAAACAGCTTGTCAAAAATCCATTTGACCGCCGAATAAAAGGGCTTGGCAGGCAGCTTGCCTAAGTCTTCAATATAAATATCCTCGGTCTTGCCGTACGGAAGAATCACATTCTTCGGCTCCGTACCGGACGTTATCATGCTGCCACCCCCCTCATTTTGACTTGCCTGCTAAAGAATTTTTTGCAAAACAGCACAATAATACGTTTTTTTAGACACGAATCTTGAAGATTCGAAATTGTCCGCTAAGCGCTAGCCATCTCATATTATAACATTTTTTTGCTCATTGTCAACCTTAAGTAGGATGTTTTGCTGTGTTTTGCAGAAATTGGAGCACCTCACAGCAAAACACCCGGCGCGTTTACCGGGTGAATCCTTTTTCTTATTCTTTTGTGACTGCGCCGTGAATCAGCGAAAGCTTTTCGCCGCGCGTCATCCGTTTGATGTGGAACTCACGGCTCATCGCCTCCTGCTTTGCGGCGAATTCCTCATAATAAGCCAAACGGACAGGACGGCGGGTGCGGGTGTATTTTGACGCGGTTCCCGCATTGTGCGCGGCAAGACGCTTTTCCAGATTGTTTGTCCAGCCGCAATAGAGCGAGCCGTCCGCACACTCCAAAATATAGGTATAGTTTTTCTCAGACATTTTCTTTATCTTAACACAAAACAATGGGTTCCGGTTATCTTTGAAGATGGTGCTTTGACTTTTCTTCGTACAGCGCCTGATCCGCCTGCATCGTCAGACCAATCAGCGCGTCGGTTGATGTGGGTTTTCCTGTTACAAGTCCGAAGCTGCAGCCAAAGGCGGTTTTGTAATCGCCTAAGTGAATCGCGCTGAACCGCTCGTTCACCCGTTTCAGCCGGGCGCGAACGTCCGCCTCGGTGCTGTTCGGCATAATGATTAAGAATTCGTCGCCGCCGTAGCGGTAGATACTCTTGTGAGGAAAATTCTCGCTGAGAATATTAGAGAAACGGTACAGAATGTCGTCGCCTGTTTTGTGACCCAGCGTATCATTGACCTTTTTGAAGCCGTCGATATCGCCCATTACCACGCAAACCGACTGATGAACATACGCCGGAAGGTCGCGCGTAAACGCATAGCGGTTTTGAAGCTGCGTGACGTTGTCATGGCTGGCGATATATTCAAGAGAACGGTTGAGATCGTTTGCCTTGTTTTTTTGCTCAATGTAATTGACAGTCAGCCGGTAGTTAATCAGCGTTCCGGCAACCGAAAATACCGCGAGCGTAAAATAATTATACGGGTTGATTCTTCCCCACTCAATGCCAAAGTTCAGAATGAAAAAATAAACCGTGTAAGTGCCGAAGATAATCAACGACGAAATCACAGGGCGCATACGCACCAGCAAAATCGCGGCGAGTTCTGTGGTGAAGAAGGTCAAAATCTGTTCGCCGTTTTGGAAGTGGATAGCGGAAACATACATGCCCCACGTCACCAGCACAAGGTCGAAAACGGCTACAACCGTATTTTTTAAAATGTGGGAATCCTTTTGGAACAGCTTTCCCTGCTTGACGCCCCATGAGATAAAAAACGCCAGCAGGCAAACCAGCACGCTGAAGCCGACTCTGATGATGGTCGCGACTGTTTCGGGAGCTTTTAAAGAACCGTGGCTGCCGATAATATAAACAATCAGAGAAACAGACTGAACCAAACCGACAACTATGGAAGCGTAAAACACGCTGTTGAGATTCAGCCTGTCGATTTCTTCCTCTGTCTCCTTATCGGTTTTCGGGAATCCCCAGTATTTGATTTTTTCGATGATACTACTCATTTACACTCCCCTTTATGCAAAGTATCGGATTTGGTGAGAGTAACTTATATATCTATAGTTTATATATCCATATTCAACGCGGCAACACGCCTTACCTCGTCCTCCGCGTCCAAAAAAGCCTTTACGACGTTGGGGTCAAAGTGATTGCCGGAGCCTTCGCGGATAATATCCAGCGCCTGGTCAACGGTAAACGGTTCCTTGTAGCTGCGGCGGGACACCAGCGCGTCAAACACGTCGGCAACCGCCATGACACGCGCGGAAAGCGGGATTTCTTCCTCGCTCAGCCCATGCGGATACCCCTTGCCGTTCCACTTTTCATGGTGATAGGTCGCAAGGTTTTTCGCCTCGGTCAGATATTCGGACTCCATGTCAACCAGCGCGATCGCCTTGTCGATAATTTCTCCTCCGGCGGCGGTGTGGCTCTGAATCCGTTTGAATTCTTCATCAGTCAGTCTGCCGGGCTTATTGAGAATCGCGTCGGGCACCTGAATTTTGCCGACGTCGTGAAGCGGCGCGGAATTGATGACCTCGGTGATATATTCCTCGCTGAGCCTGTCGGCATAAATGCCTTCCTTCTGCATTTGGCGGAGAATGATTTCGGTATAGGCGGCGGTTTTGCGCACATGGTCGCCGGTGCACTTGTCACGGCTTTCCACCATGTCGGCAAGCACCATAATCAAGCCGTTTTGCAGCTTGCTGATTTGCTCGCCCTTTTCCTGCACCTCGTCGATATAGCGAACGGTGTCGGCGGTTGTTTTGCTGTATGCGTGATACAGATTTTCAATCTCGTCGCCGGTGGTGATGTCAAGGCTTTCAATCATTTGCATACTTTCCTCACGCGCCTGAGCGGTATCGTAGGAAAAGCGCGAGGCAGCGTCGGCAATGGTGTTGATCGGACTGATAATCCAGCGCTCCGCCATCCAGACGGCATAGGTGCGGATAACAATCAAAAAGCCCATGAACAGAGAAATAATCTTCGCCAAAAAAGCGAATTCCTCAGACAGCAGGCGATTCATTGACAAGTCCGCGCAGACATAGCACAGCGTTTTGCCGGATAAGTCGCGCACAGGCTCATACACAGAGAGCACCCAGCCGGTGCTGTCGCCTGTCATATCGGAAGGAACGTCCTCTCCCGCTAAAAACAAATCGCGGTATTTTGCAATAGACACGTCATAATCAATGACGTCGCCTGCTTTAGCGGCGGAAACGTCCTCGGTTTCCAAATCAAAAATTACGTGGCTGCCGTCCTCTTCCACACGGTAAATATAGATATATTTGATTTCCGGCGAGGAGCCTCTGACGGCATAAAGCATGTTTTCCGCTTCGGCATATCCCTGTGCCGCCCTTCCCTCTTTGAGAAAAGCGTCAATTTTGGATTTGTCAATTGTGTCGGAAATAATGGCAGTAACCTGTTTTCCCTCTTCCTCATAGCGGTCAATCGTGGCGTTATGGAATTGCAAAATGCTGATTCCTGTTGCCGCAACCGCGACGAGCGTTGTCGAGAGCGCCACCAGCAGCGTTACCTTCATTCTGATGGAAACGCCGCGGTTTGTTAATGAGGATTTTTTGAGTACCTCCAAATTGTACCAGCTTTGCCGCGCCAAAAACGCCTTCAGCTTTTTCGGGGTGATGAAAAAGAGAAGAATCGCCGCAACGGTGACAATGCCCTTATCCACGAAATCTATCAGAAAATTGGAGCACAGGTTGGAAGGAATATAGCCAACCGGCACCGCGGCGTTGATATTTGTGGCAAGGTCTGTTGCAAAGCCTTCACCAAAGCTAAAGCCGTTAATCAGCCAGGTGAGCATTCCGCCCGCGATTCCTCCCAAAAAAGCAAAGGTAAAAATCGCCAAAAGGACGTGCGGAAAACGCGTTAGCATTTTCTTTTCACGGAAAAACACCGCCGCAACCGCAATGAACACGCTGATGATACAATAGTAGATGGTAAAGGAATCTGTCAGCCCGACAAGGATATTCGTCAAAAATCCCACGGTCATACAGGGAATGTAACCGCCGAGCAGGGCGGCGAGAATGGTTCCTATGTTGTCAAGAAACAGCGGCAGTCCCCACATGGCGTTGAGCCGGATACCGATGAAATTCAGCAGAATACACGCGGCGACAATACCGAGCAGCGTGAGCACAGACTGCCACGCTGCTTTTCTTTTTTTCAAAAGCATTTGGTAACCCTCAAGTTTCACGGAGTTGTATACATAAGATTATTTTACGATAAATCAGAGCGAATTGCAACACCCGAAAAGGAAAATCCGTGTATTGCACAAAAATCAAGGATTATTCTTCGCAAATTATGCAAAGTTTTTTGCGCATATTGAGCAATTCCTCCACTAACGGCGTGTAATCTACAGACTTTTTTGCGCGAAGAAGCTCGGTCAGCTCCGAGCATTTTTCATACATCGGAGTCAGCGATAAATTGCCCAGCACGCCCTTGAGCGCATGCGCGGCTTCAAACGCCTTGTCCAAATCCTGATTGGCAACCGCCTGCTCCAGCGCGTCAAAGCTTCCTTCCTTCGGAATCATGTTCACAAGCTTAATATACAGCGCTTCGCTGCCGTAGCAGCGCGCGAGTCCTTCTTCGGTGTTTGCGCCGAATTCCTTCAGCTTTTCTATTGTAACCATAGTAATCTCCTTTATCAAACGGCGTTTTGCCGTAATAATGCTTCCATTTTGTCAGCGGGCAGCGGAGGTGAAAAATAATATCCCTGCACAATTTCGCAGCCCATTTGTTTTAATTTGTCAAGCTGACGCTGTTCCTCGACGCCTTCCGCAACAACGGGAACCTCCAAAAAAGCGGCAATGTCGAGAACCAGCCGCACCAAGCCCATGCTTTTCTCGTCGCGGAACATGTTGCGGACAAACTTCATGTCCATTTTCAGCACGTCGATTGGAATGGATGTAAGCATGTTCAGCGAGGAATAGCCGGAACCGAAATCGTCCATTTCAATGCGGAAGCCCCTGTCGCGCAGGGCTTCCACCGCCGCAATCAGCGCGTCCGCGTTGTCGGCATAGGCGCTTTCGGTGATTTCGAGCATCAGCTCATGCGGTTCAAGCTGATATTTTGTCAGCAGAGCGCTCAGCTTTTGCACCAGCTCGGGGTCAAAAATATCAATGCGCGACACATTGACCGAAACCGGCAGGCTGATGTTGTACTGCTCTTTCCACCGCTGAACCTGTGCCGCCGCCTCGCGCCAGACAAATTGGTCAATCAGGCGAATCAGCCCGTTTTCCTCAAACAGCGGAATAAAGACGCCCGGACTGAGCATACCGAGCTCCTTGTGCTTCCAGCGAATCAGCGCCTCGGCGCTCGTCAAAACGGGCTTGTCGCCCTGAATCTGATATTTCGGCTGATAATACACCATGAAATCATGATTATCAATCGCGTCCTGCATATCTCCGATTAACTTTTGATGATACATGGAGCGCCGGTGAAGCTCGCTGCTGTAAAACGCCGTGCAGGTTTCATACTGACCGCACACACGGTCGCACGCTGCCTTTGCGCGTTCAAAGCGGTTTTCAAGAGAAATGCTGTCGTCCTCGTATTTATGGATTCCGGCACGCAGGTTGACGCCGCGAATCTCGGAGGACTGCGCAAGTTCCTCCTGAAAACCGGTAATCAGCGGCTCGTAATCGTTGCGGTGCTCGCAATAGACCAACAGGCTGTTATCCTCGGTGCGGCAGGCAATACCGCGGGAAGCAGTGAGGTCGCGCCGAATCAGCGCTGCGGTTTCTCTCAGCAGACAGTGCGCCTCTTCCCTGCCGAACAGTTCTTTTATCAGATGGAAACGGTCGATTCTGATTTCCACCGCGTCCATTTCGCTGTCAATGTCCGCTTTTAGGCGGCGCAGGTATTCGTCAAAATACTGCTTGGTATAAAGCCCTGTCAGCGTATCCTTTTCGGTGTAGCGGATAATGGTTTTATCCTCGTTGAACTCAATAATGCGCTGGCAGCGGGCAAGAATGACATCCGGCATGTCGTAGGGCTTGGCGATAAAATCCGCCGCGCCCATGCGGATACTCTTAACCTCTGCGCTTTTTTCGGAGGTCATGACGATAACAGGAATGGATTTGAGGGTTTCATCCGCAAAGCACAGCTTCATCAGTTCGAAGCCGTCCATCACCGGCATGAGCAGGTCGAGCAGAATCAGAGAGAACGCCGTTCCCTCCGAATTCAACAGTTCCCAAGCCTGCTGACCGTTTTCTGCCTTTGTGACCTCGTAATCATTTTCGAGAATCGCGCCCAGCAGTTCGCGGTTAATCATTTCGTCGTCGACAACAAGCACCCTTCGCTTGTGCCGGCTCGCGTCTAAAAAGTTTTCCATATGTTGAATTCCTTATAATAATGCGTCGATTGCCGCAACGAGCTCCTCCGGGCGGAACGGCTTTCCGACATGGCTGTTCATGCCCGCTTCAAATGCCTCGCGGCGGTCGTCCTCGAAGGTGTTGGCGGTGATGGCGATAACGGGGATTTTTCCTTTGCTGCCGGGCAGCGCACGAATGGCGCGCGTTGCGTCATAGCCGTTCATCACCGGCATTTGCACATCCATCAAAATCACCTGATAGGTGTTTTCTTCGGCAGCGGCAACCATATCGGCGGCGACCTTTCCGTTTTCCGCCACATCAACGGTAAAGCCTTCCTGCGTCAGAATCATTGTCGCAATTTCCTGATTGATCGGGTTATCCTCCGCCAAAAGCAGCTTTACGGCGCTGAAATCATGGCGGTGTTCCTGCTCGCCGGGAGCGATAAGCGCCTCAACGTCGCTCTCCTGCGCAAGCTCGAATGACAGCAGCAGACGGAAGGTGGTTCCCTTTCCCTGCGCCGTTTTCAGCTTTATGGTGCCGCCCATCAACTCAACAAAACTCTTGGTAATGCTCATGCCGAGGCCTGTGCCCTGAATACGGTTAACCGTGTGGCTGCGCTCACGTTCAAAGGCGTCAAAGACATGCTCCGCAAATTCGGGGCTCATGCCGATGCCGGTGTCGGAAACGGTCAGTTCATATTGTCCGAAGCCATTCTCCTCGCCGGTTTGCCGCAATGTGAGCGTCACGGAACCTCCCTCCGGGGTGAATTTGCAGGCGTTCGAAATCAGATTCAGCAAGACACGGTTCAGGCGGTTTTTGTCGCAGACAGCGTAACGGTTAGAAACGCCGGAATAATCAACCGTGAATTCCAGCTTTTTCGCTTTCATCTGCATGACGAAAATATCGTAAACCTCGTCGAGAATCCTGAACAAATCCGCCGGAGCGGTGTCGAGTTCCATTTTGCCGCTCTCAATGCGGCTCATATCGAGAATATCGTTAATCAGGGAAAGCAGGTGCTTTCCTGAGGTGTCAATTTTTTCCAGATAGCCGCGCACATTATCGGGAACGCCGTCCTCTTTAAGCGCAAGCGCGGTGTAGCCGGTGATTGCGTTCATGGGGGTGCGGATGTCGTGGCTCATGTTAGAAAGAAAAACGCTTTTTGCCTTGCTGCTTTCCTCCGCGAGAAGGCGCTCGGACTCGATTTGCTTTTCGCGCTTTTTGATGATGGAGAAAATACTGAATATCACCGCGAGCGATACCAGAATCAACAGCGTTTGCACCATGACGTTGCGCGTGACCATTTTTCCGAAGTCATAAATACGCGAAGTGATATAATCGCCTGTGGAGGTCACATATTCGCTTTCGGGCGCAACGCCTGCACGCGCTGCCTGATTTGCCTGAAATGCGGTGACGTCGCGGGCAATATCGTCCGCTTCTCCGACGGTAAGCTGGAAAATCCAGATCAGCGACACCGCCATTATCAGCACCAACAGGATAATCCATACGATTTCGCTTTTGCCGAGCCTTCTGGTTTTGTCGCGCTGCACCAAAATGCGGAAGAAAATCATTCCCAGAACGCTCCAAATAATCAGTATCAGATAGGATTCCGCGGAGAGCTTTCCCTCAGACCAAATGCCGGGGAGCATGAAAAACAAGGTGAATACAACCGAGCATATTGATCCCGCGAAGCCTGAAATTTTGAGTCCTGTGCGGTGCTCGCGCACACCGACTGCGAAAGCGGAAATGGAGGTGTAGGCGTAAACCAAGGTAGCGCCGATGGTGGTGACGTCCACAATCCAGCCGATTGCGGTTCTGCCGAGCAGGGGAATCAGGCACGAGACAGCGGCAACGCAAACAGTGGCTTTTGCGGGAACACCTCTGCGGGAAATGGCGCCAAGGCGTTTGGGCGCCATATTGTCTCTTGACATGGCATGAATCAGTCTGCTGACAGCGACAAAATTCGCAATCAAGCCGGTGAGAATACCGCAGAAAGCGGAAATACCCAGGAGTATCAGACCAAAGGAGCCCATTGCCTCCTTTGCGGCGTAAAATGTGGGAAGCCCTTTGATGCCGCCGAGCCTTGTCAGCGACATAATATATTCTCCCCAGTTTTGGAAACCGTCCGGTACCGCCAGCGCAGCGCAAAGCGTCAGCATGATATAGACAAGTGCACCGGTGATTAGCGCGGCAGCAAAAACAGGGAGCGATTTTTTCAGAGAAAAGCGGAATTCTCCCGCTGAATGTGAAATGGATTCAAATCCGATAAACGCCCAAGGCGCCAAAACCATAATGCCGATTACCTGAGTGGCAGGGTCGCCCTCCGAGGAAAAAGCGGGAGCAAGCCCTGAAAAGCCGCCGCGGTGAATCAAAACCATCACAAAGCAGACAAGAACGCCGGTAAACAACAAAAGCGCGCAGATAATCTGAACCCATTTGGTGACGCGCTTGCCGAGCAGACAAACGCCGCAGCCGAGCGCCAGCACCAAAACCGAGAGCAAAACCTCTCCGAAATAAACCGTATAGCCCGCCAGCTCATAGGAAAAGCCGAAGCAGAAAACATCGCCGAACAGATAACGGACAATCAGCGAAAGCGCGGAGGAATTAGCCCAGACAATCGCCATATAGGTGAGCAGCAGCATCCACGCGCACAAAAAGCCGTGGTCGCCGCCGAACACATTTTTGGCAAAGGTGTAGGAGCCGCCCGCGTCGGGATAGCGCTGCATTAAATGGTGGTAATTGACGCCGATCAGCAGCATAATACCTGCGCCGATCAGCAATCCGAGCACAGAACCAAGCGGTCCCGCCATCGGCAAAAAGGTGGTGCCGGGCATCACAAACGCGCCCCAGCCAACCGCACAGCCAAAGGCAAGCGCCCATGCGCCGAGCGGTGATAAGTATTTTGACAGCGTGCCGCCGTCTTGAAGTTGTTGAGGGATTTTCATCATAACAACCTCCGTTAATTCATCAGTTCTTCCAGCGTTTGATACAGACGCGGCGGTTCAACAGGCTTTGAAAGATGAGCGGTCATGCCCGATTGCAGCGATTGCTGCACATCCTCGTCAAAGGCGTTGGCGGTCAGCGCGATAATCGGAACAGTCTGCGCGTCCTTGCGCGGAAGCGCGCGAATGGCGGAGGTGGTTTCCAAACCGTCCATCACAGGCATTCTCACGTCCATCAGCACCGCGTCATAATAGCCCAACTCGCTGTTTTGGAACATATCAAGAGCAATCTGTCCGTTTTCGGCATGTTCAACCAGCATGTCCTTTATTGTCAAAAGCTGCTTCATAATTTCGGCATTAATCGGCATATCCTCGGCAAGCAAAATTCGCTTGCCGGCAAGCTCCGCTTTTACCTTGGGCTGCGGCTGTTCGCAGCCGGCGTGCTTGAGAACGCGCTCAAGTTCACCCTTGACGTCGGAGGAGAACACCGATTTGGAGATCACGCTGTCCGCTCCGGCGGCAAGCGCTTCATCAATCACGTCGTCCCAGTTGTAGTCGGTCAGAACAATGACACGTGTTTCGTCGTGATAAAGACGCCGGATTTCCCGCGTGACCGCAACGCCGTCAAGTTCCTGCATTTTCCGGTCAATCAGCGCAAGATGATACGGCTCATGCTTGGCGTGATGGATTTCGAGCATTTGAAGCGCTTCCTCGCCGGAGGCGGCGGTGTCGGCGGCAATGCCGATGTCCTCCAGCACCAGCCGCGCATGCTCCAGCGCGATTTCATCATCATCCACCACCAAAACACGCAGCGCATGCGCGTCAAAGGAAACGGCGTCGTCACCGTATTTTTCGCAGTTTTTCAGCGTAATTGTAATGGTGAATTCCGAGCCCTCGCCCTTTTTGGATTTCACGGAAACGGTTCCGTTCATCATTTCCACCAAATTCTTTGTGATTGCCATGCCCAGTCCGGTGCTGCCGAATTTGTTGGTACGGCTGGCGTTTTCCTGTGTAAAGGGGTCAAAAATACGCGGCAAAAATGCTTCGTCAATGCCGATTCCGGTATCGGAAATCATAAAGCGCAGGGTGGACTGATTTTCAAATTCCGCGATTTTTTCGGCGCGGAAGGAAACGACGCCGGGCGCTTCGGTGAATTTTATCGCGTTGCTGAGAATATTGATAATGACCTGTTTCAGCTTGGTGTCGTCGCCAAAGTACCAGCCCTCTACCCCGTCTTGAATGGAATAGCGGTATTCAAGCCCCTTGTCGCGGCACTGCGACTGAATCATGGTATTAATCTGCTCAAAGATTTCGCCCATGGAGAATTCTTCCTTGCGCAGACTGACGCGCCCCGACTCAATACGGCTCATGTCGAGAATATCGTTGATAAGGTTGAGCAGGTGTCCGGCGCTTTCACCGATTTTCAGCAAATACTTTCTTGTTTGCTCCGGCAGCGAGCTGTCCTTTAGCGCAATGCTGTTAAGACCGATAATCGCGTTCATCGGGGTGCGGATTTCGTGGCTCATATTCGAGAGAAAGGTGGTTTTTGCAATATTGGCGTGCTCGGCTTCTTTGAGGGCATTGGCGAGAATTTCATTTTGCTCATGCTCCTGACGCAGCACGTCGGTGACGTCTGACTTTAACAAAAGGAAAAACTTGGTATCTTTGTCAACCGCGTAATAGGTAAAGCGCTTGTAATAGGTGGAGCCGTCGATTTCGCAGGTGACGTTGATGGTATAGGACTCGTCGGTTTCCAAATGCGCGGCGATGGCTTCGGTGGAGAGCGACTGCTGCAACTCGTCGATATTGTGGACGCTGAGAGAGGCGGCGGGCAAAACCTGATTGCAGATATAGTCGGAATAAACACCGCTGCGCTTCAGCGGGAAAATACTGCCCTTGCCGATTTTTTTGGCGTCGCCGATAACAACGCTGTAGTTGTTATCAACAATATATGTCACCATATCATACTGGCGCACAAGCACCTTTTCGTTGAGAACCTCCGACGCCTTTTCATTGTTATATTCACTTTCGGTGCAGAATATTGTAAGCGCGCCGCTGTCGGGCTCATATGCCACCGAACGCATGTAGCGGACAAAGCATTGCTTGCCCGAAGCACGGCGGCAATACGCAACAAACGTGGCGGGTGGCTCGCCCTTATAGAAACGCTCCATAAGGTTTTCCAAGCGGAAGCACTCCTCAAAGCGTGCCTTGTCGCCTGCCACCAAAAAGCTGTCAAGCCGGTTTTTTTCACTATCGGCGAACGTAAGTCCTTCGCGGTCGGATTCATATAAATCCGTTCCGCGAACAAATTCCAGCGCGCCTGTTGTCAAGTTGGCACGGTAAACCGCAAGCGAAGTATCGGCAGCAGCGTTGAGCTGCTCCGCCAGCGCGTTATATACATTGGCACGGCGCTGGTTTTCCTTTTGCGCCATATGCTTTTCGGTGATGTCGCTGATAAAGACATAGTAAACGTCGCCGTAGCCCGGAAACTGGGCAAAGTGACCGTAGTCGTCAACCCAGCGCACAACGCCGTCACGCCGGATAATGCGGTATTCGATATAGTCAAGATTCAGATGGTCAACGTCCTTGATTTGTTTTTCAATGGACTGCGCCACATCCGCGTAATCCTTTGGGTGAACCATGCCGCGGAAGTTGTTGCCGGTCAGCTTGCGGAACTCCTCTATTGTTTCGCAGCCGTAGATGCGCAGCACCGCGTTGTTGACATAAACAATTTCCGATGTTTCGTCCGCACGGTAGATAAAAAATCCGCCGGGAATCTGTTCGCCCATCCACTCAATGGCGACGGGCAAATAGCCGCTTTGAAACAGCTCGTTAAGCTTTGACATACTTTCACTCCATTCTGATGGATTACGGTGTCAAAAATAGCACGAAAATTATAATTCTTATTATAAGCATATTTTCAGCAAAAAACAATTAGTTTCTGCATATTTTTTCAGGAATACTGTAATAATCGTTTTTGCGCAAGATTTCACTTGTGTGTTTTCTATAAAAGCGCATAATCTTTTTTGTCAATTCTTCCGATTTTTGTTCAGACAGTTGAATTTTGGTCTAATTAAATGTAAAATATTAAGATAATGAGTAAAAGATTGCGACTCATTCAATAAAGTATTGCAAAACGGCAAAAGTTTAGAACTAAAGATATTAATTCAGTTTCAGAAAACATATTTTGAAGGATGGATGAAATGTCAACCGGTTTACAAAAAATGATGCACGCTATCGGCGACGCGCAGAATATTCTGCTTTTTCTGGAAAACTCCTCCTATGACGAGTTGATTGAAATCGACACCGAAAACAGAGTGTTCCGCAATCTTTGTGATGTGTCAAAAAAATACCCCATGCCGCTTGACTCCGGCTCCTATGATGAAATGTATATCAACATGACGGAGATTCTGGCACATTCCGAGGACAAGGAGCAGATAAAAGAAAAGTTCCGCGTGGAACAGCTTCCGCTGCTGTTCCGGGAATCCGACATAGAAAACTTTTGGAGCGGCGAGTTCCGCTTCCGTCTGGTGTCGGGCAACTGGCGCTGGGTTGAGTTGGTTCTGATTACCGGAGAGGACTTTGGGCTTGGCAGCGGGATTTACCGCATGTATATTTTTGATATTCACAACCGCAAAGCAAGAGAACTGGGACTCAGCAACGAACCGCTGCTGATTGAGGAATCGCGCAACGAGATTACCGGCTTACCGGGCAAGCGCACCTTTACCAAGGCGGTGACAAAGCTGCTGAAAAACTCGCTGGTCGAGTGGTGCTTGGTTTCTCTGGATATTGAAAACTTCAAGCTGTTTAACGAGTGGTACGGTCACAACCGCGGTGATTTGCTGATGTCGCAAATCGGCGTCAGGCTGCGTATGAACTGCGAGGAGCTCGGCGGTACGGCGGGTTATTTCGGGCAGGACGATTTTTGCCTGCTCATGCCCTATGACTTGGAAAAAATCGAAAAGCTTTACAGCGACATTGCTGCGCTGATTACCGAGCACGGCAATGTGATGGGAATTATGCCCGCCTTCGGTGTTTGTAAAATTGACAAAAACATCAAGCTGCGCGATTCGCTTGACCGTGCGTTTTTGGCAACGCGCTTTGCCAAGGAAAGCTTTCACAGCCGGATTCGCGTGTTTGACAAGGCGATGGTGACGAAAAACGACGAGGAGTATCATATTCTCTCAGACTTTTTCCGTGCTTTAAAAGAAAACGACATCACGTTTTTTTGCAGCCGCAATGCCGCGCCTCAACAGGTAAGATTGTCGGTGCGGAAGCGCTTGCCCGCTGGAAAAAACGCGACGGCTCTTTTATCTCCCCTGCTCTGTTTATTCCGGTTTTGGAAAAGCACGGATTGATTACCGACTTGGATTTGCACATTTGGGAAAGCGTCTGCAAATGGCTGCAAACGTGTATCAATCAAAACACAATGCCGCTTCCGGTTTCGGTGAATGTTTCCACGATTGATATTTTGAACATAGATATTCCCGCTGTGTTTGAAAAGCTGGTCAATAAATATGATTTGACGCATAACCTAGTCAAAATTGAGATTACGGAATCTTCCTATATCTCCAACAACGCGCTGGTAAAGAGCACAGTTCAAAGTCTGCGGGAAAAAGGCTTTTTGGTGCTGATGGACGACTTTGGCAGCGGTTATTCAACGCTGAATATGCTCAAAAGCCTGAATATTGATATTATCAAGCTTGACGCGCAGCTGATTGACATTGACCAGTCCAACGCGGAAAAAAGTATTCAGATTTTGGAATCTGTCACCGATATGACAAAAACGCTGGGAATCCCGATTATCGCTGAAGGAGTCGAAACACAGGAGCAGCGGGATTTTCTTCAGGATATTGGCTGCAACTACATTCAGGGCTTTTATTTTTACCGTCCCATGCCGACGCAGGACTTTGAAGCGCTGCTTTCCGACGAGAATAAAATTGACGCTTCGGGAATCCGCTTCAAGGCAAATCAGCAATTCCATTTGCGCGAGCTGCTCGACAACAATGTTTACAGCGATAACATGCTCAACAGTATTCTCGGTCCCTGTGCGCTGTACAGCCTGCACGGCGACAGCGTTGACATTATACGCTTTAACGAGCAGTTTTATGAAACGGTTGACGTTCCGGATTTTCACGAAAGACTGAACGGCATTGAAAAATATATGCCCGAAGCGGACATTCCGGCAATGCTGAAAACGCTGCGTCAGGCGGAGCAGGACCGGCTTAACGGCGCAAAGGGTCTGATGCATTTTTACAAGACCGACGGCACGCTGACGAGCTTTCAGATGAAGTTCTTCTATCTGCGCGCGGAAGGCGACACAAAGATTTTTTACGGCTCGGTTCAGAACATCACAAAGCTGACGACGCTGGAAACACAGATGCTGCTTCTTTCCCGCTGCTCGCCGGACACGGTGATTTTCCTGCGCCGCAAGCCCGATAACAATGTGGAATACACGGTGCTGTTCAACGGCTTGGAAAAGCGGCTTGGGCTGACGCGCGAGAAACTGGAAAGTGAGCTGAACAGCATTTTGTTTTTTCGCCGTATTAAAAATGATAATCCCACCGCACTTTACCGAGAGATTCTCGAAAAAATGACCCACTCCGAATCGTTTTCCTCAGAAATGACGGTTAAGGGCGCCGACGGCAACCCGCTATTGCTTCATGTTTTCGGGGATTCCGTACTGGATAAAGCCGGAACGCTCGACTATATTATCACCCTGCGTCCCATGTATTGATACAACAAAACAGCGAAGATGATTTGGCTCATCTTCGCTGTTTTCTGTTAACGGGTAATGTTAGCTGTGATAAAGAAACGCTTCGCCGGTCTTTTCGTAGTTTTCGTCATATTCGGCAATAAAGATTTGGATAGCGGTTGCGTCCTGAATGGTCACCTGTCCGTCGCCGTCAACGTCAGCGAGAAGCCGCTGCACCTTGTCAAGTTCAACCATGCCCGCAAGCGTTCTCTGGATTAAGGTGATGTCGAGGATATTCACAACGCCGTTTTTGTCAGCGTCGCCAAGTTGGTACTCATCAGCGCCTTCAATGGTCAGGTCGTACTCCATGCCGGGAGCCATGCCCGCTTCCATGTCAATTTCCGGAACCGTCAAAACAGCGGTACATTCGCTGTCGCAGAGCGCGGATTCGCTGAAGAGATAAGAGGTGCGCGCCATGTAGCAGTCATATTCACCGAGTACCGCTTTAAAGCTGCCGGTGACATTGTTCACCTTAATCTGATAGGTGCCGCCGAACGGCAAACGGAAGAAACCGCCGTCGTCGGTGGTGGTGAAGCCAACCCACTTGTCTGTGACGTTGGAGAGCACACCGTCGGTGATAACGCCGACAACCTCACCGCTGCCGTTGATGATTTCGCCGTTAATTGCCGATTCGGATTGGAATTTTACGCGGCGGTAGCCGGCAATCTGCGCTTCGGTGAGAGACTGATAATCGGCAAAGTTGCTGTCATAGGTTCTCAGCCATGAAATGATGACCTCGTTGGCGTGGTCTGCCATGATGTTCTGGAAGTTGCCAATCAGGGTTGCGGCGTTCTTAATCTGCTCGTTGTCAAGCTTGAGCGGTCTGATTTCGTCGCTCTGCCAGATGTTGCCGAGCAGCAGGTGGGAAATCAGGTGAACAAGCGCGTTGAGAGAATCGTCGTTGCAAAGCGCGTCAATTTGCGCCTGCGTTGCGCCGGAAGCGCCCATCGCGTCGTTAAGAACATTGCCGAGGTATTTTGCGACAATGGGTCTGATGTGCTCGGGCTTCATGGCAAGAAACAGGGGCAGCTTTGCAGCCGCTTTTGCAATGTCTGCTGCGCCGATACCGGTTGCGTCTTCATCTCCGGCAGCGGCAACGGCAGCCAATTCCTCTGCTTTTGCTCTCGCCTCTTTCTCGGTAACGGCTGTGGTGCTTTGCTTCTTTGTGTTCATAAAATAAGCGTACATACCGACAACAAGAGACAGGGTGTCCTTATGTCCTGTCAAGCCGGAGGTAAAGGCGGAGGCGTTGTCGCCTGTAAGGGATTCATAATACGCAAGGAAATCCGAGAAGGGCTGCTCATAAACGCGGGCAAATTTTTCTCTGCCGCCGGAAACCTGATTCAGATAAATGCCGAGACCCTTCAAAAATTCTCTGGCGTTGGCGGGAATATAGGAATCCTCATCATTCACCATGCCGACGCTGCCGTCGGTAAAGCCGAGCTTTTTCGGAGAGAACGAGTTGGAGCCGGCTCCGTCAAGATACAAGCCGTAAATCATCTTGTTGCAGATTTCAAGATTTTTGAGCACTTCTTCCTCTCTGGAATCGTCGAGATACATGTTGTCGGTACCGTAACGTCCAAAGCCCATGACAACCGGCGCCATAGAGGAAGAAATTTCGGTGTCGGCGTAGGAGTTGAAAATGCCGGCATATCTTTCATTGCGCGGGTCGTTGTCAACATCTGCGCCGGACGGCGTTCCGAAGGTATAGGCGTAAAGGTTGTCGGGCGTAAGCTCAACCGCTTCACCGAGGAAATCCTTGGGCGCGTCAATCAGTCTTTTTGCCATCAGGTTAGAAATGGCAGCGCCGCGGCTGTAGCCGGAAATCCAAACCTTAATGTCGCCCTCAATGCCCTTGTCGGCAATATAATCCTTTGCAAACGCAAGGCACTTCACCGCACAGCCGTCAAAGCCCTGCGCGTCGCCGTCCTCACCGAGAACAAAGTTGTTGCCCCATTCCGCTTCATAACCCGCGCTGCGCGGAATAATGGTCAGCAGGGTGTATTCCTTGTCGCCGTCAACAATTTGCTTGTGGGAGCAAACAACACCGACAGAATCCTTGGTAGGCTTTTCGGCGTATGCCTGATTGATTTGAATATCGCCGAAGCCGTTGTCCTCCAGGAACGCCACAACATCGCGGCTCTTGTTTTTGTAGCCTTCGGGTGTGAAGGGCTCGCGGGTGGAGCTGACGGACGCTTCACCGAGACACATGCTCAGGGTGGAAAGATGGTCGTTGTAGACGCGGCTGTCACCTCTGAAATAGTCATCACTGAAAATGTAGTAGTCGACGCTGTCGGTCAGCGGAGCGATTTCGCCCAAACCGGGACGGTAATAAAACACGCCCTTGTAGTAGCTGTTGTCAGCGGCTGCTTCCTCTGTCTGCGCGAACGCGGCAACGGTGCCGGCGGACGCGAGCATAGAAACGGAAAGAGCCGCAGCTACTACTTTTTTGAGTAAAAGTTTCATAGATTACTTCCTTTCATCACATTTTCCTTATTTTAAGCGGAAAACGCAGCGCTTTTCCGCAGCTAACCGGGATTATTCTTCTCCTTGCTCCCTGAGCTTATTGCGCTTGATGACCTTTAGGCGGCTGAATTCCTCTCTGTCCTTTTCGTCAAGCGCGTCGGTAATGAATTTCACTGTTTCCTCAAAGCGCGGAATCATGATGTTTTTCAGGGCGTTTGCGCGCTTTTGCGTTTTCTTGATGGAATCCGCCAAGCGGTAAACGCTGTTTTCAATTTCCGCAAGCTCCACCGTGAGGATTTTCACCTTGTTAAACAAAATAAAGGTCTTGTCAACGGCGGAATTGGTCGTGCGCGTGCCGTAGTGAAGGTAGGTGTAATTCTCGCTTTCATCAATGGTGAGAATCGGAATCTCCACCCCCATTACGCTGCGCGAATCGAGGTGCAAGCCGTCCTCAACCGGCACCGCGTTGGAAATATCCTCGCAGAAGCCGTTGGAGATGTTCGCGGTTTGCAGCGCAAAATACGCCTCCTCATACGCGTCGTCAATCTGCGCCTGAATTTCGTTGGCGTGGTCAATCAGCGTCATCATTTCGCGGATAAGAATATTGCGCTTGCGGTCGAGCAGTTCGTAACCGTTGCGCGCCAAAGCAAGCGACTTTTTGGCGTTCATCAAATTGCCCTTGGTGGGCACTGCCTGCACAGCCATGCTTACACCTTCTTATCGTTATGCTCTTTGATGTAGATGTCGAGCACAGCGTCGTCAACACGGTCAAGTTCAGAGCGCGGAAGTGTGGAGAGCAGTTTCCAGCCGAGGTCAAGGCTCTGTTCTATGGTTCTGTTTTCGGTGAATCCTTGATTGATAAAGCGGGATTCAAACAATCTGCCGAATTCGATATACTTCTTGTCAACGGGCGACAGTTCCTCTTCACCGATGACGGACGCGAGCGCTCTGGCGTCGATTACCTTTGCATAGGAAGCGAACAGCTGGTTGGCAAGCGCCTGATGGTCGGAACGGGTGTAGCCCTCACCGATACCGTCCTTCATCAGTCGGGACAGCGACGGCAGCACGCTGACAGGCGGATACAAGCCCTGACCCTGAAGCGAGCGGTCAAGCACAATCTGACCCTCGGTAATATAACCGGTGAGGTCGGGAATCGGGTGAGTGATGTCGTCATTGGGCATGGTGAGAATCGGAATCTGCGTAACCGAGCCGGAGTGACCCTTAATCATGCCTGCCCGCTCATAGAGAGAAGCAAGGTCGGAATAAAGATAGCCCGGATAGCCTTTTCTGCCGGGAATCTCTCCCTTTGAGGAGGAAAATTCACGCAGCGCCTCGGCATAGGAGGTCATGTCCGTCATGATAACGAGAATGTGCATATCCAGCTCAAACGCGAGATACTCGGCAATGGTGAGCGCACATCTGGGGGTCAGGGTACGCTCGATAATCGGGTCGTTGGAGAGATTAAGAAGCATGACAACACGCGAGAGCACGCCGCTTTTCTCAAAGCTCTTGCGGAAATATTCCGCAACGTCCTTTTGAACGCCCATCGCGGCAAAGACAACGCCGAAGTTGTTGCTGTCGGCGCCGCTGATTTTTGCCTGACGGACAATCTGCACCGCCAAATCGTTGTGGGTCATGCCGGAGCCGGAGAAAATCGGCAGCTTTTGACCGCGAATCAGGGTCATCAGGGTGTCGATGGACGAAATGCCTGTGTTGATGTAGTTTTTCGGATAAACGCGCGACACCGGGTTAATCGGCGTGCCGTTGATGTTGGCTTTTTTAACAGGGAAAATGTCGCCCAAGCCGTCAATCGGTCTGCCTGCGCCGTCCAGCACTCTGCCGAGCAGTTCGGGAGAAAGTGGCATTTCCATCGGGTGACCGGTCAACCGGGTGCGGGTGTTTTTCAGGCTGATTTGGCGGGTGCCCTCAAACACCTGAACGACGATTTTCTCGCCCTCAATCTGCACCACTCTGCCCTGACGGACAGAGCCGTTTTCAAGCTTAATATCGACGATTTCTTCGTTGGAAACGCCCTTGACGCCGTCCATGACAATGAGCGAGCCGTTGATTTCCTTTACGCCTACATATTCAATAATCAAAGCGTTTCCTCCTTACTGTAATAATTTGCCGATTTTTTCATCGGTCTCCCTGATGATGTCGTCGAACATATCAAGGCGGTTGTTGGGAATATCGTATTTCATCTTGGTGAGCTTGTCAAAAAGACCCAGCGCAATGATTTTTGAAATCGGAATTCCCTGCGCGACAACCTCCTTCGCCTTTTCGTGAAGGTGCAAAATAACCTTCATCATCAGCTTTTGCTTTTCCAGCGGCACATAGGTGTCCTCCGCGTGGAAGGCGTTTTGCTGCAAAAAGCCGACGCGAATGGCGCGGGCGGTTTCGATAACAAGCTTTTGGTCGTCGGGCAGAACGTCCGAGCCAATCAGCTTGACGATTTCCATCAGCGAGCTTTCCTCCTGCAAAAGGGCGCTGACGGCGTTTCTGTATTCCACGAAGTCGTCGCCGAGGTTCTCGCGGAACCACGGGTCGAGGTCGTTAAAGTATTCGCTGTAGCTGTTAATCCAGTTAATCGCGGGATAGTGACGCGCGTAAGCAAGCGCCTTGTCGAGCGCCCAGAAAACGCGGGTAAAGCGCTTGGTGTTCTGCGTAACAGGCTCGGAAAAGTCGGAGCCCTGCGGCGATACCGCACCGATTAAGGTCACGCTGCCTTCCCCGCCGCTGAGTACATTCGCTCTGCCGCCGCGCTCATAGAATTCCGCCAAACGCGAAGGAAGATATGCCGGAAAGCCTTCCTCGGCGGGCATTTCTTCCAAGCGTCCGGAAATTTCGCGCAGCGCTTCCGCCCAGCGCGAGGTGGAATCCGCCATCATTGCCACATGATAGCCCATATCGCGGTAGTATTCCGCGAGCGTAATGCCGGTGTAGATAGAGGCTTCACGCGCCGCAACCGGCATGTTGGAGGTGTTCGCAATCAGCGAGGTGCGGTCGGTCATGGGACGGTTTGACTTCGGGTCAATCAGCTCGGAGAATTCCTCAAGCACCTGGCTCATTTCGTTGCCGCGCTCACCGCAGCCGACATAGATAATAATATCCGCGTCGCACCACTTGGCAAGCTGGTGCTGGTTCATGGTTTTTCCTGTGCCGAAGCCGCCGGGAATCGCCGCGGTGCCGCCCTTGGCAATCGGGAACAGCGTATCCATGATACGCTGACCGGTAATCAGCGGAATGGAAGGCGTCAGGCGCTGACGGACAGGGCGTGACGTTCTGATGGGCCATTTTTGGCAGAGCGTCAGCTCGTGACGGTTGCCGAGGTCGTCCTCAATCACGGCAATAACATCAAAGAGTCTGTATTCGCCGTCGGGCTTTACTTCCTTTACCACACCCGACAAATCGGGGTGCAGCATTAAACGGTGCTCGATAATCGGCGTTTCGGGCAGGGTGGCATAGATTTGTCCGCCCTCTAATCTGTCGCCGGGCTTCACCTTCATGGTGACCGTCCACAGTCTGTCGGGATCAAGAGAAGAAACGGAGGCGCCGCGGCTGATGAATGCGCCGGACTGCTTTTCGATTTCCTTGAGCGGACGTTCGATACCGTCAAAAATATTGTCAAGAATACCCGGACCCAGCAGCACGTTCATCGGTGCGCCGGTTCCCGTAACGGGGTCGCCGGGCTTGAGACCGGTTGTTTCCTCATACACCTGAATCGTGGTGAGCCTGTCGGTAATGCCGATAACCTCTCCCACTAGGTTTTGCTTGCCGACATGCACCATTTCCATCATTTCAAAGCTGTCGGCGTTCTTCACGGTAACAACAGGTCCGTTGATTCCGTAAATCACATTATTGTTCATATTCATTCACTCTTTCGTGCATTAGAGTACGGAAAGCGCGGCGTTTTCAACAAACCATTCGCGCTGTGCGGAAAGCTTGCTGTCGAGCGTTTCGTCCGCAATGATTCCCATGCTCTCGCAATAGGCTTTGACGCCGCCGAGAAGGATGGCTTTGTCCGCTTTGACCTCGGAGTTTTCTCCGAACAGCGCTTTAAGCTCCTGCGCCGCGTCAAGGTCACGCTCGTTCACATAAATCACGCAGTCTTTACCCGCAAACAGCTTTGCAATCTCGCGGGCGCTCTCTGCCAGCTTTTGGCGGTAAGCGCCGGTTTTGGTATAGGCGGCGAGTTTTTCCGCGGCAAGACGGAACACCTCCTCGGTCATTTCCGACCGTGCGACAAAGAGCTCCTTCTGCCCCGTCTGCGTTTGGGAGGCAATCGCGGCTGCCTGGCGGCTGCGCGCTTCGGCAAGCTTTTCGCGCTTCATGCGCTCGCTGTCCTGCTTCGCCTTTGCCTCCGCTTCCTTCAGGCGTTCGGTTTTCAACTGCTTTACTTCGCCCGCTAGCGCTCTTTTTTGCGCGCCTGCGTACCTTTTTATCGCCTTTAAGAAATTATCCGTTTTATTTTTTGGCATAAGTTTACCTCTCAGCTTCTGCGATAACGCTTACAGCTTGACGCCGATGGCTTCCTGCACATATCTGGTGATGCTGTCCTTGGTTCTGCCGTTGCCGTGACGGTCGGGAATTTCGACAATCAGCGGTTTTTTGCGGTTGAGTTTGAGGTCGTACACAATGTCGGGGCAGAGCTTGACAAGCTTTTCTGTCATCAAAATGACGGCGACGTCCTCGCGCTCCATTGCCTGCAGCAGCTCGCGCCTGACCTCTTCCTCCTCATGGACAACAATGCCGGGAATTCCGGCAAAGCGCATTCCCATCTTTGTATCTACGTTATCACTGATTAAATAGAATTTCATTATCTCTCACTTAGCCAATCTTGGAAAGAATCATAATGGAAATCAGCATACCGTAAAGCGCGATACCTTCACCGAGAGCAACGAAGATAATCGCCTTACCGAATGCCTTGGGGTCTTCGCTGGTCGCGCCGATTGCCGCGGGAGCCGCGTTGCCGACCGCGATACCGCCGCCGATACAGGAAAGACCGGTTGCCGCCGCAGCGCCGATGTAAGCCATTCCGTCAGCTCCCGCAGCGGCTGCGGCAACGTCGCCCTCCGCCGCGCTGACCGCAAACGGACAAATCATGCAGACGGTAAAGACAAACGCAAAGGACGCAAGCTGCATCAGCAGCGCTCTCTTTCTGCTTTTTCCGTGAGAAACCGCCTTGACAGCAATCAATACGGAGCCGATGAGAAATACAACAGGCAGCGCCAGCAGAATGAAATCAAAAATAGACATAACAAAAACCTCCGTGGATTATTCCAAATTCATTTTAACGGGCTCAAACGGTCTGCCTTCGCCCGTATAGAAACGGCTGAACATCTCGTAATATTCCAGCCTTAATACCTGAATAGCAACCAAAAGCGCTTCCAGCACCATCACCAGTGCGTTGCCGATAACGACAATCGCCCAGTAGCCGATGCCGCCGACGGTTTCTGCGAGCACAAACACAACGAGCATCATGCCCGCGTGAACCAGCACAAACGCGCCGACACGCAAAAAACTCATGGTGTTGGTGACGTAGCCGAGCAAAACCTCTATGGATTCAAACAGGTTTTCAACAATATAGCCGCCCCAGCTTTCGGGCTGCCAGTCCTTTTCGCCGTTGACCAAATCTCCGAGCGGTTCCGCAAAGAACACCAGCAAAAACGGAAAAACGACAAGTCCGAGAATATACGGCAGCGTCATGACATGCATACCGAGGAAAATCTCGGCAACCAATCCGAACACCAGCGAGCTGTAGAACACAATTCCCGCGATACCGCTCGTGGAAAACAGCGCTCTGCCGTAATTCTTTTGCCGGACGGACGTGTAAACATTGAGGAACATCGCGACTATCAGCAAAAATACGCCGAGCCCGATGGCTCCCATAATAATAATATTTGTGTTTTCCGACGCCATGACCTCAATCGGCTTTTCCTTAAAGCCAAAGAGTCTGAACATCGGGTCGAGCAGATGCTCAAAGCCGAACACGCTGCCGAAAATCGTGCCGAACACCATGGATGAAATGCCGCACGGGAACAGGATTTTTCCGATTGCCATTTTGCGCAGTCTCCACATCAAAAGACCCGCAACGGAAAGGCAGAAGCCCTGTCCCAAATCGGCAAACATGATGCCGAAAATAATTACATAGGTGAGCGCCACAAAGAATGTGGGGTCGATTTCGTTATATTTCGGCACGCCGTACATCTGGGTGTAAAACTCAAACGGACGCGCGAAAAAGACATTTTTCAGCTTGGAGGGCGGATTCTTGTCCAATTCGTTTTTCGCGTCGGAAAAATCAAGCTCAACGCTCCTGATTTTTTTCAGCCGCTTTTGCAGCTGCTTTTTGTTCTCTGTGGGGATCCAGCCGACAATGATAAAGCTGTTGTTGTGCTGCAACGCCTTATTGCGGATGCCGGAATAGAGATAAAGCTCCTCCAGCTTTGACAGATAGCGGGTAATGCGCTCGCCGTTTTCGTCAAGATAGCCGTCAAGCCTTGCCTGTGCTTCCTTCAACTCCTGTTCAAGCTGCGGGATTTCATTTTGATAGCGCTCGATTTGCTGTGCCGGGGTTTCGTCTTCTCCCACCAACTCGACACGTTCAAAGTACAAGCCCTCAAAAATTTTGTCGATTTCGCTAAGCTTGTCGTTCGGAGCGAAATAGACGCCCCAGCTTCGGGCTTTGTCCTCGGTACAAACGGCAAAAGCGACATATTCATTGTTTTTGTACGCTTCCAGCTTTTTCATGCTGTCGTTCGGCAGGCTGCCGAAACGCGCCGTCATGTACTTCATATCGAGCAGCTTTTCAATCTCTTCGTCAAGTCCCGAAAAATGCTGCGCAACGCTGAGATTCTTCTTCGTTTCCTCCAGCCTTGCCGCACTTGCCTCTCTCCCGCTGATCAGCGCATCGATTTCGGCGGTGGCGGTTTTGGAAAAGCTTTCCAATTCGTCAAACGTGGGGTTGAAATCGCTGACGTCGCAGACGGGATAACTGCGCTTTGCCTGATTCAGCGCGGCTTTCAGATTCGTCAGAGGCTCGGCATAGCTGTTTTTCGATTGCAGATGTGTAAAATCCTGAACGTCGGGATAAAAATTATTTACCTCATCGGGATGAAACACACCGGATTCACCAAGTACCGTGATCGTCTCGTCGATGTATTCCATCAAACCGATGACGTTCACAGCCTGCGTTGATGATACTGCCAAATTAGTTCACCTCTTTATGGCTGTCAATGGATAATCATTGACTGAATGGTTTTGGGGTCATGTTGATAGCGCACGCCCTCAATCAGGCTGATGACGTTCATCAGCTCGGTTTCGGACAAAAGCATAAACGATATCATCACAACCGAAGGGTTGTTTGAAAAATGAATGTTTTTCTTTGCCAGCCGGTACTGCACACGCGGCGTGATGTCGCTGGCATGCTTATAGCCGATTTTTCCGATTAATCTGCCGCAGCCGGTGCTTTGCATAATGCGGAACACCTCGCCGGAGGATTCCGCCTCGCACATTTTATCAACGATTTTCGGATTCAGAGAGCTGAATTCGGTCAGCATATTTGCCCGGATGATGTCAGGCGGCAGATGATAGTACTTTTTCAAGCGCAAAATTCTTGAAAAAATACTGTAATCATTGATGGTGCGGAACATGGTCAGCAGCTCCTGCTGCTCGCTGCCCTTTGTTTTTGTGCGAATTATCTCCATCATGTGCCTGAGAATATGCGCATAGAGCGCGTTTTCCATATCCGAAACAGGAAGCCTTCCCTTTGCGTCGGGCTTATAGACCTTTAACAGCTCATAATAGGACGTGCTGCTCAAGGCGGCCAGGAATTCACTGTAATCACGCGCGTTGGCAAGCGCGTTGACGTTGATTTCCGTGTGCTTGGAAAGGAACGCCGGAAACTGAAAGATAAACTTATCCGTTGCGTTGGCGTTAAGCAGCACCAAAAAACGGACAATCTGGTCAACCTCGGTTTTTTCGACGACATAGCGTGAAAATCCTGCGCTGATGCTGGAATCGTAACGGCAAAGGGAATCAAACTCGTCAAACAAATACTGCCGCAGCAGCTGCTCCAGCCTGCCCCTGTGCACGTCGCGGTCGTTCACCTCTGCAAGCGCGGAGGCATAGTGTGTGTGCGACTTTAGATAAACCATGACCTCGGCAACGCTTTGACAGGCGGTTAGGCTCGCGTAATCACGGTCTGAGAGAAACTTGCCGTATTTTGCACGCGCCTTTGCCAAGACGGCGAAGGATGTGTCGGACATACAATCACCTCCTTTGTCAGCTTAACACGCGGCTGACAATTTCGTCCACCCATCTGTCACGGTTCTGCTCAAAATCCGATTTAAGCTTGATGAGCGCAGACTCCTGCCGCGCCGAAATGTCCCGCAGCTTTCTGTCCATTCTCACCCGAAGATAGGCGTCGTTTTTGGCGACCTCCTCCTGAGCCTGATTCATGTATTTCTGATAAATCGCCTCTGCCTGCTCCTCAATCTTTTGCCGCTCGATTCTGGCTGCTTTTTCGTTCGCTTCCTCAAGCGCCTTCGCGTGGTTGTCGGCTTCGACGATTCTCTTAATCATGTCCTGCAAATCATTTCACCTCCGATATGCTGGAGTAAGAGGATTTTGATTTATCATCAGGAGCAATGCCGCCGCACGGACTTCTCCTTTTGACATAATAAATCATTGTGTATTCTAACACAAAAGCGATGATTTTTCAAGTGAAATAATGCCGAAAAAGAACAAAAGAAAAATTTTGTAAGGGTTTTGTGATGCCTGTTTTGCTATACTGCTTTATTGCAAAAGAATTTTGGCTGTTTTTCAAATTTCTGATAAAAATTCACAAAAAATCCGTGACTTTTTTAGTTTTTTATATTATAATGAAAAGCAGATTGTTAACAAAAGCAGAAAGGACGATTATCATGAACGACATTATTTCGCAAATTCGGAAAAATGTGATTGACTACCCCGACTTCACCGTGATTGTAGACCAGGGAGATAACAATTGCTTTACCTACCGCACCCTTGACCTGTACGCCCGCAAAATTGCCGCGAAGCTGAAAAAACTCGGCGTTTCGCACCGCGACTTTGTCACCATTGAGATCCCCCGCAACAAGGAATATATTGCCGCGATGTACGCGGTTTGGATGGTGGGCGCAGCATTTGCGCCGCTTTCCCCTACCTATCCCGCAGAGCGTTTGGAATATATCCGCGAAAACTGCGATGCCAAGGCAGTGATTAACAGCAAGTTTTTGCGCGGAATAGAAAACGAAGCGCCGCTGGAGGAGATTGCCTCTCCCGAACCGGGCGACCCCTCTTTACTGATTTACACCTCCGGCTCCACCGGAAAGCCCAAGGGCGTGCTGCACTCTCACGCGAGCATTACCGATTCCGTTCAGCGCTATGTGGATTTCTCCAAAACTCCGGAGGGCTCCCGCGTCGCGTTGGGCGCGCCGTTTACCTTTGTCGCTTCGGTACAGGGCGTATTTGCGCCGCTGTGCGGACGGCTGACGGCGTTTTTGATGCCGTATGAAGCGCTGCGCGACCCGGTACTGCTCGCGGATTATATCGAGGAGCACCGGATTAACCGCACCTTTATCAGCCCCAAAATGCTGAAGGTGTTCAAGCAAAAGGGCAACTGCCTGCGCACGGTCGCAACCGGCAGCGAGCGCGTTTCCAATACCTACAGCGACGAATTTGAAATTATTGTCTTTTACGGACAAACCGAGTCCGCCTCCGCCGCGCTTTGCTTTAAGATTGACAAGCCCTATGAAAACACTCCCATCGGAAAGCCCATGGGTAATATCCGCACGCATATTCTCGACGAAAACGGCAATGAAGCCGAGGAAGGCGAGTTGTGTCTGGCGGGCGTGTTTGCCGACGGTTATCTCGGCTTGCCTGAGCAGACCGCAAAAACCTTTGTCGACAACCCCTTTGCCGCGGAGGACGGCTATCCCAAAATGCTCAGAACCGGCGATATTGTCAGGCAGGGCGAGGACGGCAACATTATCTACCTCAACCGCAAGGACTGGATGGTAAAAATCAACGGTCAGCGTGTTGAACCGGGCGAAATCGAAGCAATCATTAAGCAGACAGAGGGAATCCACGACGCCGCGCTGAAGGATTTCAAAAACCAGTACGGTCAGGTTTACCTTGTCGCCTATTATGTAGAGGACGCTCCCGTTGACGCGGACGAGCTGAAGGAAGCCATCGCGCAGAAGCTGCCGCCGTATATGATTCCGGCGTTCTTCGTAAAGCTGGACAAGCTGCCTGTCAACGCGAACGGAAAGCTTGACAGAAGCGCGCTTGCGGCTCCCGAAGCGGCAAGCTTCAAGAGCGAGTATGTCGCCCCGGAATCCGACCTGCAAAAGGTGCTCTGCGCCGCCTTTGGCGAGGTGCTCGGTGTGGAGAACGTCGGTATTGACGACGACTTCTTCGCGCTCGGCGGCGATTCGATTAAGTGCGCTATGGTGTCCGAGAAATGCGGCGTGTTTAAAATTGCCACCGCCGACATCTTTGCGGGCAAAACGCCGCGCATGATTGAGCACCTGCTGATTCAAAAGGCAGGCAAAAAGCAGCGCGTGAAGAAGGACAAAAAGGTCAGGGTCTATCCGCTGACGCCCTCTGAGCGCGGTATGTATCTGGAGCAAAAGCTCAACGAAAGCTCTACGGTTTATAACCTTAATATTGCCGCGATTATTAAAGGCTCCGATTTGGAGACCATTAAAAAATCACTGAACGCGGTGTTTAAGGCGCACGAGGCGTTCACCTCCTATTACGGCGAGGAAAACGGCTTGCCGGTGCGTATTCTCTCCGACAAGCTGCCCGAAATCGTTGAAAAAACCGCCGCCTCCCGCGAGGAGGTCATTGCGCTGATTGACAGCTATGCCGAGCCGTTTAACCTCAACACGGCGATTCCCGTCCGCCCGGCGCTTTATTCCGTTGCCGACGGCAGCGTGATTCTGCATTTGGCGATTCACCATATCGCCTTTGACGGCGGCTCCGCAAAAACCTTTGTCAAGGAGCTGATTGACGGCTTGAACGGCAAGGAGGTCACAGCTTCGGAAATCGACCTCTCCGATTTGTATGACGACAGCTTAAATGAAAAATATGAGAGCGGCATGGCGTTTTATCATGAGCTGTTTGCCGACGGCGTCCCGGTGAATGAAATGCCCGTTAAGGGCAAACGCCCGAAGGTGCACCCGCTCTCTGACAGAGAGATTTCCTTTGATTACAACAACGAACAGTTGAAAACCATCGACAACACCGCGCGCAAATTCAGCGTGACCGAGTTTGAACTGATTTTCTCCGCAGTGTCTATGGTGCTCGGCAAATACACGGGCTCCGAGGACGTTGTGCTGGGTATTCCCACCAATATGCGCCCCACTGACGCGGACGGCGTTATCGGTATGTTTGTCAACACGGCTCCTGTGCGTGTAAAGCCGCAGCGCGGCGCGACGCTCAGCGAATACCTGCAATCTGTCAGCGGCGCGGTGCGCAACGCCACCTACGGTGCTTATCTGCCGTTTGAGGACGTTGTCGCGGAATTTGTCAAGCAGCGCGACGAAAGCCGCAACCCGATTTTTGACGTGAGCGTCAACTTTATGTGGAATCCGCCCGCTTATGACAAGGACGGACTGAGTGTGGAGCTTTACTCCCCGCTGCAAAAAATGAGCCGCGACATCGGCATTGTCATTCGCAAGGGCGCAAAAGGACTTCACTTTATGGTGCAGTATTCGTCCGAACTGTTTGAGGACGCGGTAATTGAAAACTTTATTGAACAGTTAAAATACACCCTGAGTCTGATTGGCGGCAAAGCGGGCACCGTCCGCGAAGCGCTTGCGATTCCCGAAGAACAGCAAAAGGTGCTCGACGGCTTTAAGACTGAGGCGACAGCGGAACTCAGCGTAACCCTTCTTCACAAGCTGTTTGAGCAAAGCGCTGCGGAAAATGCCGACAAGACCGCGCTGATTGCCAAGGACGCAACGCTCAGCTACCGTGAACTGAACGAAAAGGCGAATATCGTTGCGCACAACCTGATTGAAAAGGGCATCAAAACCGGCGACAGTGTTGCGCTGCTGCTTCCGAGAGAAAGCTGCTTCTTTGCCTGCCTGTTCGGTGTAAACAAAGCGGGCGCGGCGTTTATTCCCTGCGACCCGCAGTATCCGGCGGACAGAATTAATCATATTATTGAGGACAGCGAGGCTTCCTTTATCATCACCACCGCCGACAAGCTGGCGGATTATCCCGCTGACAAAGCGATTGACGTGGCGGATATTCTCGTTGGCGGCAATACCGAAAATCCCGATGTGGAAATGAGCGACCGCGAACTCAGCTATATGATTTATACCTCCGGCTCCACAGGCAAGCCAAAGGGCGTAATGCTGCGGCACAAGGGTATCTGCAATTACCTTATGCCCCACCCCGCCAATTCACACATTTATTATCTGAAGCAAAATGTTTCCACCTATCTCTCCGTGACGACGATTTCGTTTGACATGTCCTTTAAGGAGCACACCGCGGCGTTCTGCAACGGCAAAACGCTGGTGTTTGCCGCAGAGGATGAAATGAACGACCCGCGCGCGCTTGCAGAGCTGATGGAGAAATACAGCGTTGACTGCATTAACGCCACTCCCTCGCGTTTGCAGCAGTATATGGACTATGAGCCGTTTAAGCTGGCTCTCGGCAAGTGCAAATTGGTTATGTCCGGCGGCGAAGGCTATCCGATTGCGCTCAGAGACAGCATTAAAAAGTGCTCTGACGGGATTAAGATTGTCAACACCTACGGTCCCACAGAAATCACGGTTTCCTGTAACGCGGCTGATTTGACCGACGCGGAGTATGTCACCGTCGGCAGACCGCTGCTCAACTATCACGAAATCATTGTTGACAAATTCGGCGACCCGGCGCCCTACGGCGTTATCGGCGAGTTGTATATCGGCGGCGTCGGCGTGGCGAAGGGCTACAAGAATCTGCCCGATAAAACCGCCGCGGCGTTTGTGGAATTTGACAGCCAAAGAATGTACCGCTCCGGCGACTACGCAAAGTGGGACAAAAACGGCTTTGTGCATATTCTCGGCAGACTCGACAACCAGGTCAAGCTGCGTGGTCTGCGCATTGAACTGGGCGAGATTGAGGGCTTGATTGCCGCTCAGCCGCACATCAAGAAGGTTGCGGTCATTATTCGCAAGCTTAACGGTCAGGATAACCTCTGCGCTTACTTTACCGCCGACGCCGAAATTAACATCGACGCGCTGCGCGACGAGCTGAAAAAGCACCTGACGCACTACATGGTGCCGACCGCTTATTTGCAGCTCAATGAAATGCCCATGACCGCCAACGGCAAAACGGATGTGAAGCTGCTCCCCGACCCTGTTCCCGTGAGCCTCGGCGAATATGTCGCGCCCGCTAACGCAACCGAGGAATTCTTCTGCGAATCCTTTAAAAAGGCGTTAAAGCTTGACCGCGTGGGCGCAACCGACGACTTCTTTGAAATCGGAGGCACCTCGCTGGTGGTTACCTCCGTTGTGCTCGACGCCTCCGAAAACGGCTTTGAAATCACCTACGGCGACGTCTTTAAATACACCACACCGCGTGCGCTGGCAGAGCTGTTCAAGGACGGCGAGGTCAACGACACCAACAAGCTGTTTGACTTTGACAATTATGATTACTCCAAGATTAACGAGCTGCTCGCAAAGAACACCGTTGAGGCGTTCAAGTCAGAGGAGCTGCGCGACTTGGGCAACGTGCTGATTACCGGCGCAACCGGCTACATGGGCGCGCACCTGCTGGCGGAATTCCTCAAAAACGAGAGCGGCAAGGCATACTGCATGATTCGTAAGGGCAAGTTTGACACCGCTCACGAGCGCTTGGAGAACATCATGTTCTACTACTTCGGCTCAGATTTGGAGCAGGAATTTGCCGAGCGCGTTGAGGTGTTAAACGGCGACGTCACCGATTACAAATACTTTGAGCCGTTTGAGAGCCTGCAAATTGACACGGTATTTAACTGTGCGGCAAATGTAAAGCATTTCTCCAACGGCACCGACATTGAGGATATTAACGTAGGCGGCGCAGTCAATTGTGTTCAGCTGTGCAAAAAGACCGGCGCAAGGCTGATTCACTTCTCGACCATTTCCGTTTCCGGTACCACCGACGACGTGGCAAAGCTCAGCCGCCGCGAGCTTGACGAGCAATCGCTCTACTTCGGACAGACGCTCGACAATAAATACACCTCCTCAAAGCTGATGGGCGAGCGCAAGGTGCTGGAGGCTGCCGCCGAGGGTCTGGACGCAAAGGTTATCCGCGTGGGTACGCTTGCCGCGCGTGAATCTGACGGTGAATTCCAGATTAACTTCCTCACCAACAACTTTATGGGACGTTTGCGCTCCTACAGTCTGCTCGGCTGCTTCCCCTATGCAATGATTGAAAACCAGGTTTGCATGGGTCCGATTGACCGTTCGTGCGAGGCATTCATCAAGCTTGCCAAAACACCGCAGGCGTGCTGCGTCTTTAACGCGGTCAACAACCACACGCTGCCGCTGGGCGATATTATCCGCCAGATGAACGAAAGCGGCAACAATATTCAGTTTGTGGAATATGATGTGTTCGCCGCAGCGCTTAACGAAGCGCAGAAGGATCCCGACAAGGCGGCGATTCTCTCCAGCATGACGGCGTACATGAACACTGCCCACGGCAAAAAGATTGTCGCGCTTCCGTGCAGTTCGCACTTCACCACGCAAATTCTTGCGCGCATGGGCTTCTTCTGGAACGCGAGCAATGAAAAATATGTCAACGACTTTATCAATGTGCTTCGCGGATTCCTGTTCTTCCGCAAGGATAACCTGAAACGCTGACGAGGGGTTCAATGCAATGAAAAGAAACGGTACGCTTCTGAATCAAAAATACCGCAGCCTGTTGGTTGCAACGCTGGCGATGACCGCCTCCACCTATCTGTCCAGTATTTTGGACGGCATTATGGTCGGTCAGATTCTCGGAACGGTACAGCTGTATGCCATCAATCTGACCACCTCCATCGTCTTTTTGCGCAGTATCCCGATTGCGATGTTCACCTTCGGCGGCAACACGCTCTCTGTCATTCACAAGAGCAAGCGCGATCAAAAGTCCGCCGACATGGTGTTCACCCTCTCCTTCTGGGGCGGAATTCTGTCAACCGTGCTGATTTCCATAATCGGCTTGGCTGTGATGGCGCCGACCGCGCAGCTTTTGGCGCAAGGCAAGGTAGAACTTGTTGGGTTGGTGATAGATTATCTCCTTCCGCTTTGGGTGCTGACGCCCTTGGTAGCCGCGGTAAATCAAACCGCCGCCTACGCGAGAACCGACGGTATGCGAAAGCTGGCAACCGCGCTGCCGATTGTCGCCAATGTGATTAATTTGATTTGCGACTACATCTACATGGCGATTTTCGGCTGGGGCGTTGCGGGCGCCGGCTGGGCAACCGTCACGGGCTATGTTGCGGGCGTGTTCCTGTGCCTGATTTACTTTAAGTCGGAAAAACGCACGGTGCACTTTACAAAAGCGGCGCTGAAGCAGCTGAAAATGCTCGGCAAGATTTTCGGCGTCGGTCTCCCCTCCGCGCTCATTTATGTCTGCAACTTTTTGCGCCTGTTCTTTACCAACGCGATTATCCTCTCCTTCACCGGGGTTATGGGCGGCAAAATCGCTTCTGTTTCCTTCTCGCTCAACAGCTTGGCGTTTATTCTCGTCGAAGGCGCTTCCATGACGCTGCTGCCGATTCTCGGCGCGCTCTACGGCGAAAAGGATTCAAACGGTCAGCGGCTCACGCTGCGCTACGGCATGATTGTCACAGTGGCGCTTTCCGTCTTTGTGTTAGTTGTGTCGGAGCTGTTCCCCGTGCAGCTTGCGGCGCTCTACGGACTGACCGAACCGAACGTGACGGAAATCTTTGCCGTGACCTTCCGCATTTTTTCAATTAATATACCAATTTTGGCGGTTATCTATGTCATGCGAACCTTCTTTCAGGCGACAAAGCAGCGCGGGCTTGCCAACCTGCTTGTTATGCTCGACGGCGTTTTGACAATTGTTCCGCTGATGTTCTGGTTTGCTCATTATGACATCTACTGGCTGTGGGGTTCCTTCCCTGTTTCAAAAGCGGTAACGGTGGTTGTCACGCTGATTGCCATGCTAATCAGCAAAAAATTACAGCACAAGAAAAATATCCTCGGCATTGAGGAACAAGACGGCGTGATGCACGACTTCTCCGTCAAAAACGAAATTCCCGAAGCAATCCACGCCTCTGAGGAAGCGATGGCATTTTGCGAACAGCAGCATGTTCCCGAAAATACCGCAAACGCCGTCGGCGTGACGGTAGAGGAGCTGTGTCACAACATTGCGACCTACGCAAAATCGAGCGGCAACAACGCAATTGACGTTTGCGTGCGCGTGTTCCCCGACAAGGTGAATGTGCGGCTGCGCGACAACGGACCCGAGTTTGACCCCACCGATTACATTGATAACAGCGGAAAACGCATTACCGGCTTGGAACTGGTGAGAATGTTGAGTTCTTCCATTAACTATAACCGCGTGTTGGGCTTTAACGTAACCAACGTCACTGTGGCTTACTGATAGGCGGTGAACTTCTATCTTCAAGTATAAAAAAGATTCCAAGGAATCGCACTACGCCGTTGAGTTGCTGCGCGGAGCCGAAATGCGCACCAATTTTGTCTACACAATGCTCATGATTGCATTTGAGGCGGCAATTCTGGTTTATATCATCATCAACACATGGGACGATACAAGGTTCTTTTACGGCGCAATTATTACAACAGCGCTGCTTTCGGGAATTGCGATAAACGTGGTTTTCCGCAAAAAAAACTATCCTTGGATTAAGTATGTCAACAACTTTGTCATGCTGTTCGCATTTCTGATTCTATGCGAGATAACGGAATTATTCGCCATGATGTTTATGCTGATTCCGCTTATCAACAGCTTTTACTACCGCCCGCGCTTTGCCGTGCTGACAGGTGTGATTTGCATTATCATGCTGCACATCGGCTTAATCAGCGTGATTGCAATGGAAGAAACAGAGGGACAATTCTTTATTTACCTGTTCAAAAACATGATTGCTTCGTTTGACATCACAGATGAAACAACCGCGTTTTTGATAAGCGGCAGAAGCTTTTTGATTCTTGCCGGCATCGCAATGGTGATTGTGTCGGTCTATCTGTCGGTGAGCGGAAGAATCTTCACCATCCGTCAAGGCGAGCTAATGGAGAAAAACCTCTCCACCGAAACCGAGATGAACGTCGCCCGGAGAATTCAGGAAGGCATTTTATCTGCGGATTTTCCCGACAATGATATTTTTGCCGTCTATGCCGACATGACTCCGGCGGAGGAGGTCGGCGGCGACTTCTACGATTATTTTCTGATTGACGAAACGCGACTTGCCGTTGTTATCGGTGATGTGTCGGGACACGGCATGGCGGCGGCGATGTTCATGACGCTCTCCAAAACGCTGATAAAGGTCTATGCGCAGTCAAACCAGACCACCGACAAGGTTCTCGCGCAGACCAACAGCTATTTGCAGCAGTCCAACCCCGCAAAGTTTTTTGTGACAGGCTGGATTGGGATTCTTGATTTGACAACAGGCGTGCTGTCCTACACAAACGCCGGACACAACTTCCCTGTCATCATTCGTAAGGGCGGCAACCCGGAATATCTGCGCTCAAAGCCGAATTTCGTACTCGGCAGAAAACGGCTGGTGCATTATCAGGAAAATCAAATCAGGCTTCATCCCGGAGACAAGCTGGTTCTTTACACCGACGGCGTGACCGAAGCTCAATCGCCCGGAGATAGCTTTTTCGGTGACGACAGGCTGCTCACGGTACTCGGCAATGTGAAGGAAAGCAATCAAAAAGAGCTTGTCGCCGCAATCCGAACGGCGATTGATACCTTTGAAAACGGAAACAAACACCAAGACGACGCGACGGTTTTGGCGCTGTCGTTCAAGGACTATTTGCAGGTTGAGCCGATGGAAAGTAAACATTTCTTCTTAACAAAACAAACCTTTGACGAGGTAACAGAATATATCGAACAACGCTGCGCGGCGGAAGGCTGCAACGAAACCGTGCGCGGTCAGATTACCATTGCCTCCTCCGAGGTGCTCGCCAATATTGACAGCTACGCCTACGAGAACGGCGGCGACGTTGAAATCCTGACAAAATGCCGCGACCGTGTAATGACGGTGGTGTTCAGAGATAACGGCAAGCCATTTAACCCGCTGCTTGTCGAAGAACCAGATACAACGCTCTCGCTGAAGGAGCGCAAGCGCGGCGGCTTGGGTATCTTCATTGTGAAAAAACTGATGGACAACGTCAGCTATTCCTATGAGAACGGTCAGAATGTTTTGACCATAAAAAAAGAGTTTTAGGAGGGATTATGAAAAGTACAAAAATCCTGATTGCAGGTGATTTGTTCCCGATGCCCTGCAACTATGAGCTGTTTGCGGCAGGCGACACACAGGAGCTGTTCGGCAAATCGCTCTGCGAACTGTTTCAAGCGGCGGATTTCCGCGTCTGCAATTTTGAAGGCTGCTTTACGGACGGCGAAACGCCGATAGAAAAAATCGGTCCGAACATTAAAGCGCCTGTTAACACCGTCAGCGCGGTGAAAAAACTGGGCATTGATTTCGCTACCCTCGGTAATACTCACTCGATGGACTACGGCAGGCAGGGTTATCTTGACACCTGCAAAACGCTGAGCGACAACGGAATCGAATTTTTCGGCTGGGGCGACAACGAATTCTCGGTGAAAAGTTACGCCGAAATCAAGCACAACGGCAGAATAATTGTTCTCTACAACACAACCGAGCGGTTTGAAAACGCGCCGCGTGAGGACTTTCCCGGTGTCAATCTCTATGATGAATACCGCGTTTGTCAAGAGTTAAAGGCGCTGAAGGAGCACTGCGATTACCTGATTGTGTTCTATCACGGCGGCATTGAGGGAACGCACTGCAACAGCGACATCATGCGCACGCGCTTTCACCGCATGGCGGACAACGGCGCCGACGTGGTGATTTCACAACACACACACGCGGTTGGTGAAGAGGAGCGCTATCACAACGCTTATTTGCTCTACGGACAGGGCAATTTCTGTTTTCACTTCCGTCCTGACATTACGCCGTTATTGGCGGAGGGAATTGTGCTGGAGCTTGTTTTTTCAGACGAAGGCTTTACCGCGAAGCCGCACCGGATTTTACGCACGGAAAAGGGCTGCGTTTATGATGAACAGCAAGACCTTTCCGCGTTTTATGAACGCAGCAAAACGCACGATAAGCTGCTTGCGGGCGACAAGAAAGCACGGGAAGAATTTGACAGGCAGTTCGGAAAGGACTGCGCTAACTGGGCAGGGCTGTTCTTTTGGACGTTTCGCGGAAGCAATCCGCTTGACGCCGAACAGCGCAAGGCGCTCTCCCCCGCTGAATTTTTAACCTATTTAAAAAATTCCTACACGCGCGAGCAGCTGCTCGGTATGCAGATGTTCATGCGCAATGAGGAATTTAATGAAGTCGGCAATAAAATCCTCAGCGATTTGCTGAGAGAAACAGATACAAAGGAGAATTAACAAATGACAATCAATGTTTATGAAGAAAACGGAAGCACCGTGATTGCGCCTGAGGGCAAAATCGACCATGTGACGGTTGAGGAATTCGAGAATAAAATTAACGAGCTGGGCGCTGAGCACGACACTTTGACGCTGGATATGGCAGGCGTTGAATACGTCAGCTCCGCGGCTCTGAGAGCGATTCTCAACGCAAATGATTTGCTGGAGGACAAAGGCGGCTTGGTGCTGAAAAACGTCAACAAAAAGGTGATGGAGATTTTCAACATCACAGGCTTTGCCGACTATCTCAATATTCAATAAAACGAAGCTGCTTATGCAAAAACGGGCGGAGCGATTTTCTGACGCTCCGCCCGTTATTTTTGATATATATAGGCAAAATATTCGAAAAAGAAATAAACGCAAGCTGAACCCCCAGTGGAACAGCTTGCGTTTTTCAACGCGGCAAAGACCGATTGTAGATAGTAGGCTAATCGGGAAATGCCATTTTTATGTGGTCTTTGCCGCGTTTATTTCGTGATAAATATTACTTTTGAGGCATAAAGGGCTTGATAACCTGTCCGCAAGTGCCGGTATCAACGTCCATCTCTGCCAGATAGCTTTGAATGAGGGTGGCGTCCTCAATCGAAATCCAGCCGTCGCCGTTTACGTCAGCCGCATATTCCTGCAAGCCGCTAATCGGCGTGATGTCCGCCAAATCTCTCTGAATGGCGGTTACGTCGGCAACATTCACTCTGCCATCCATGTTGACGTCGCCGGAGAGAATCTCTGTGCCCTTTTCATTGCAAAGCAGGTAGAGCTGACCGCCGTAGAAGGGGTTCGCGGTAGTGATATACATACCTTCCTCGGTGGTAACGAAACGGAGCGCGCCGTAGTTGAACTTGTCACCGAAACCATCTCTGGTAACAACTTCCCAGTTAACGCCGTCAGCGGACTTGAAGATGTCAAAGCCCTGCTCGTCATCGGCAATATAGCCGCTGATTTCCTTATAAACCTTCAGCGCCTTAACAACATCCTGCAACTTGGCGATTTCGGTTCCGAAGTTATCCTGAACAATCGCGCCAATAGAAGCGGATACATCATTGATGGTCGCCTGCAGAGCGGCAGCTTCTTCATCTGTCAGCTTCATCTGTTCGGGGTTGTCAATAATGCTGATGCCAACCGTTGCAATTGCGTCCTTAATATCTTCAAGAAGCGACTTGTAACGGCTCAGGAAATCCTTAACCGCCTCAGCGTCGAGGAGATTCAGCGAATAGAGTTCCTCGCTCATCGCCTGCAGCTGCTCGGAAATCATCGCGGTTTCGTCGTTGATAATGTTTCTTTCGGAAAGATAGGACATGCAGAAAAGAACAATCTTCTGCCAATCTTCCATCGCTGCAATCTGCTGAATGGCAGCGGTAAGCTTTGCGCGAAGTTCGTCAAGCTTGGAAGGAGTTTCGTCGGCGTCGGGAACGGTTTCGGGGTTAATCAAATTGTTGACAAAGGTCTCAATATCGGTTTCGGAAAGCTTGTCCGTGAGCAGCTTCTTCACAAAGTTTGTGATGTAACTCATTTGACGGTTGAATTCCTCAGGAGTCATTTCAGCCAGGCTGCCGCCGGTGATTCTGGTGAGGTAGTTGTAAATGACCTTGGAGTCCATGGTGCTGATGTAGAACTCGCCGTTATACTCGCCGTGCTTCCAGATGTACTCATTGCAAGTACCCTCGGTCAGAGCGGTAAAGCCTTCTACCTCGGAGAATTCCTTAGTGTCAGCGTCCATGCACCAGAGCGTCTGAGGATGGTTGAGAACCGTGTAAAGCGGCATGAGATACGGAGAAAGCTTTGCGTTTTCGGGGTCGGACATCAACATCAGCATGCCCTGAATACCCGCGAGCTCAGCGGAAATGGTGTGGTCAATGTCGTAAGCGTAGAGTTTGCCGTCAAAGGTGCCGAGCGCGCCGACAACAGACAAATAACCAAGCGCGTAGGAAGAAAAATCGGTAAAGCCGAGTTTATCGGTCTTGCTGAAGCCCTGATTGTTGGGGCTGTTCTTATCTCTGCCGACAACCTCTTTCCAAACCCAGCCGTATTCGTTGGCTTCCTCGCCTGCCTGAGCGGGATGACCGCGGAATACAACATAGCCGAGCATGTTCGGAATGGTCACGTAGATTTCGCCGTTATAAGCGGTCATATCCCAGAACGGGCTGCCCGCGGTTGCGCCGACAAAGGAGTCCGTGCCGTAGTTGCCCTGAACCTCAACCATCTCGCCGTTTTCATTCGGCTCCAGAGAGGTGTAGGTAAAGTCACGGTAGTCTGCAACGACATTCCAGCCGTCGTCCTCGGTGTGCTTTTCAATAACAGCCAGCGCGACGGGCTCGCCGTCCTTTTGCTTTTCGTCAGCCTTGGTGCCGGCGAAATAGAGTTTGTCGTTGTATACGCAGTTTGCGCGCATACTCGAACCCTGCGCGGTGGAATAAACCTCAGTGAGATTGTCGTCCTTGTCAAGCTTGTAAATCTTGGGATCGTTGCCGGAAGCGCCGATATAGGTGGCAAAATAGAGGTCGTCGCCGTACTTCGCAACATGGCGGAACGGGTCTTCCATTTCTGCGATTACTTCAAATTCGCCGGGGTTCTCGCGGTTCATCTTCATGAGAACGCCGCCGTTTTCATTGGTGGGTCTGGGAACTTCGCCGTTGGTGATGATGTTGACGAGATTCCAAACGGTCTCGCTGTCCATCTTGCCGGAAGCGACAAGCGCACTTTCGAGATAATGCTGAATAACAACGCCTACGGTGTTGCGCCAGCCGCCGATGTAGATGTAGCCGTCACGCTCGGCAAGGCTCCAGCCGTAGCCAACCTCGCGGTCGTTGATATAGCCGTCCGCTTCACCCGGCTTGCCGTCGGGATTAGAAATACGGATAACCGTATCGCCGGAGGGAGTGATTTGTCTTGCAACAGCGCCTGCGCTGACAACACTTGACGCAGCCATGACCGCCGCAAGAATACCGCTGCCGATTTTGGCGAACAGCGATTTACGGTTGAATTTCTTCATAGATAATCCTCCTTTTTATAGATACTTGTTCCTTTCGGATATATTGCTTGATTCACAATATAGCACATCTATATTATACATAATATTATGGGCTACGTCAATAAAATTATTGATTATATTTAACATTTTTCTATAAAAAAGTTGTGGCACGTCAACCGGCGTGCCACAGCAAATTGTCGTTAATTATTTCTTTTTTCTGAAAATACCGAAGATGACTTCAAAGAAGTTCTTTCTGTTGCTGTACTTCTCGCGCAGCTCACCGATGGTGACGTCTGTCTGAGAGTTATGCGTTACAAGACCTTGTGCAACGCGAATGAACAAATCCTTGAAATCGTTCATGCTGTCGTCGTCATACAGACTTGCGGTGTAATCCATCATCAGCTGCAGACCGTCTTCGCCGTCGAGGATTTCCATATCGAGGATTGTCTGCGAAGCCGCCTGGTTCTGGCGAATGTCAATCGTCTCAACATTCATGCCGTCCAAGCCGCCCATATCGCGGATGTCCTGCTGATAGAGCAGATACGCGGACTCTCCCTCACCTGCCTGAGAGTTGAGGTCAACATAGGGATAGCAGCTGTGCTCAATACCCTTTTGCACCTGCTCGTGCACATCGGCAAACAACTCACGCAGCGTCATTTCGTCCTTGAAGCGGATACCGACAGCCAACTCACGGAACAGCAAGCCGACAGAGTTCATGGCGAGCATGTCCTCTCTGCCGTTGTAAATCCAGCAAATCTTGATGTCGTCCTTTTTGTTGTAAATCGAAATGGCGAGCGCAAGCACCGAAATGAAGAATTCGTTGCGGCTGATGCGGTAATGGCGTTCCATTGCCTTCATCTGAGGCTGCTCGATACCGATAGGCGCAATGACCTCGCCCATCTCATTCTCGCGGCTCTCATGGTCGGTTTCGGGATAACTTGACCATTCAACGCCTTCAAAGCGATCCTCAAAGTATTTCTTGCTCTCCTGATAGAACTCGGTTTTTACCTCGTTCTCACGGTTTTGGAGAATCAGATAATAGAGGTCGGGATCGGGCTGCATACCCATGTATGCCTTGCCGACATTCTGCATAAACAGCTTTAAGGAGGTGCCGTCAAAGAGAGTGTGGTGCACGTCAAAGAAGATGTAGCCGTTCTTTTCGGTTTCAAACACACGGCAGCGGTGCAGACAGCCGCCGATAATCTTGAAGGGCTGCACCAGATTATCCTTGATATTATTAAACTCAAACTCGCTGATTTTCTCCACATAAATATCGCGGAGCACTTCGGGCGTGTAACGCTGAATCACTTCACCGTCGTCGTTGAAGTGGAAGGTGGTCAGCAGCGCGGAGTGGTTGCGGATGGCGGTACGCATTGCCTGCGCCATCTTTTCCATATCAAACGTGTCCTTGTCAACCTTCATCATGGTGAAGAGGTTATACATGGTCGATTTCGGCGTATAGAGCTGATAGTCCACCATATAGAGCTGCTCAACGGTCAGCGGATGGTCTACCTTCATGGCGCGGGCGTTCTTAATCTCAGGCGCTTCGCCGTCGTCGTTGGCGTGGTTTTCCTCATAGAGAGCCGCGATTTTCTTCGGGGTTCTGCCGCGGAAGATTTCGCTCGCGTTCAGTCCGGGCAGTTCGCTCTCGGTAATCACGCGGATAGAGCCGAGGGAGTCGCCGCCCAATTCATAGAAGTCGTCGTTGATGCCGACCTGATCCAGCTTGAGCACCGCAGCCATAGCGTTGCAGAGCTTTTCCTGCGTTTCGTTTTCGGGCGCGACATAATCGGTCTTGAAGTCGCTCGCGTCCGGCTTGGGCAGCGCTTTTCTGTCCATCTTGCCGTTGGGCTTGAGCGGCACCTTGTCAATCTTAACATAGTAAGCGGGAATCATGTAGTACGGCAGGCGCTTTGACAGCTCCTCGCGCATTTTTTCGTTATCGACTTCAACGTCATCAATATAGTACGCGCAGAGATAGCTTTTTCCGTTTTCCTCAAAGCCGCGCGCAGCCGCCCAATCAATGCCGAGAACCTGCTTGACGGAGGCTTCGATTTCCGCCGGTTCAATGCGGTTGCCGTTAATTTTAATCATATCGCCGGAACGTCCGAGCAGCACATAGTTGCCGTTTTCGTCCTTGCGGGCAAGGTCGCCGGTGTGATAAATACCGTTTTGGAACGCCTTTTCGGTTTCCTCCGGAAGATTCATATAACCGCGCACATAGGGGTTTTCAAAGCAGAGTTCGCCGATTTCTCCCTCGGGAGCCTCTTCCCCTTCCTCTGTGAGCAGCGTAATCTTGCAGTCGATTTCGGGCTTACCGATCGGGCAGGTTTCATAGGACTTGTCAATCTGGAATACGCCTACTGCAAAGCCGCTCTCGGAGGCTGCGTAGATATTGATTAAATCGAGGTTTTTATTATAGACATTGTTTGCGGGCTCACTGCCGACAAAGAGCATGCGCAGGAACGGACCTGTCTGGTTGCCGAGCATACGGACATAGGAAGGCGTGAGGAAGGTGATGCTGATGCGCTTTTCAACAAAGAACATTTTGAGCGCCATCGGGTTTTTGATGGTAGCGTAGCTGACGACAAAGGTTTTGCCGCCGAAGATGCTGAGCGCCTTTAAAATAACGATAACGGACGCGACAAAGTTCATCGGAGCCAGCAGCGCAAGTCTGTCCTTGCTGTTAAAGGGATTCTCACCGTTTACGGAGATGGAATCCACCGCGCGCTCCAGGTTGCCGTACTCATGCAAAACGCCCTTGGGATTGCCGGTGGTGCCGGAGGTGTAAATCGCATAAGCCGCGTCGTGGGGATCCGCAGTGACAAAGCCGCTCTTCGGCTCGGTGCTCATGATGTCCTCCAGCTGCTCTGCGGAGATTTCCGCCTTGCAGCCGCAGTCCTTGCGGATATACTCAATGCGGTCGGGAGCGTAGGTGTCCTCTACCAGCGCCCACGCAGCGCCTGCCTTCCAAACGCCGATCATAGCGATAATGGGCATAATGCCGCGCGGCAGGTTAATCAGGACAAAATCCTCCTTGCCGATTCCGTTATTGACGAGGTAGGCATACACCCTGCCGCTCAAATCGTCAAGCTGCGCATAGGTGATTCCTTTGGAATGGGCTTCGTCAAACAGGATAGCCGAATTAGGGCTTTCTTTGGTATAATTTGCAAGCTGTTCTAAAATTGTCATTGCCGTCACCCTTTTTCATAATCCAGAATCTCGTCAAACCCGGTTACTTCAAAAACGTCGTTGACCGCTTCGTTAACATGAACAAGCTTCATGCCGCCTTCCTTCATCATCTTCTTATGATAAGACAAAAGAACACGCAGACCCGCTGAGGAAACATAGTTCACATCTTTGAAGTCAATCGTCAAGCTCTGAATACCGTCGAGCGACTCTTTGAGATACTGCTCAAACTCAGGCGCGGTTACGGTGTCAATTCTTCCCGAAACAAAAACAGTGAGATTTGAGCCGTCTTGTTTCTTTTTCATGTTCATAATTAAAAACTCCTTTTTGAAAATAGTTGCAAATTGAATATAAAATCACAATAATACTATTCTATTATGTACTTTATGCAAAGAAAAGTCAAGAAAATATTTTTAAAACTTTTCAAAATAATCAAAATTTTTTGATTTCGCCAACAAAAATGAAAAACCGTTATTCGCTATTGACAGTCAAACAATTTGATTGCTATAATGAAAATAATGAACAAAGGGGGCGGCATTATGGCTTGGTACATCTTTTTCTTTATATCCCTGACGGCTTTTTTGACAACACTGACGCTGTTTTTTATCGCGCGTTTCGTGCAGCGGAAAAAGCTGAAAAGCGCACTGCAAATCATGTTCTGCGGCATGTTTATCACGGTGTTTACGGCACTGCTGCCTATCTATTACCGTGAAACCGCCGCAACGGACAACCAATTTTGGCATGTGCTGAAAACGCTGATTCTGGACATTCAAAAAAGCGTCAAGTCGTTTGCGATTGCCGACGTCGGTTTTATCACGAAGAACCCCGGACTCGACGAAGGCTTGTATTCGCTTTATTCGGGGTATCTTGCGGTATTGTTTTTCACCTGTCCGCTGCTGAGTCTGAGTTATATTCTCGCGTTCTTTACAAAGCTGCGTTCCAATGTGGAATTTTTGCTGAACTATAACAAGGATTTGTATATTTTTTCCGCGCTCACGAAGGATTCGCTGGCGCTGGCAACGGATATTGCCTCCAATCACCCACATGTCAAAATCGTCTTTTGTGAGGTAACAGCCGCTCTGCGCGACGAAAACAGCGCGCTGATTCAGGGTGCCGAGCAAATCAGCGCCATTTGCTTTCACCGCGACGTCAAGTCCGTTAACTTCAACCGCCACGGAAAAGGCAGGCTGCTTTGCTTTTTCAATATTAAACCGAATGAACAGAGCAACACCGCCGACGCCCTGCTGATGCTCTCGCGCTACAAAAACAGGGAAAACACCGAACTGTATATTTTCTCCACGCTGACCGAGAGCCGGCTGGTGCTTGCAAACGCCGACAGCGGAAAAATCAAAATGCGCCGTGTTGACAAGGTGCAGACCTTTATCAACCGCTTTCTTTATGACAGGGGCGAGGAGCTGTTCCATAACGCCGCACCGCTTGCTGACGGTTCAAAGGAGATTTTCGCCGTGATTGTCGGTCTCGGCAAATGCGGCTCCGAAATGCTCAAGGCGCTGACCTGGTATTGCCAGATGGACGGCTACCATATTCACATTGATGTGTTTGAAAAAAGCCATGACGCCGAGGACAGACTCAAATCCGATTGCCCGGAGCTGCTCAGCGACCGCTTTAACGGAGCCCGAATCAAGGGTGAAGCCGAATACACCATCAATTTTCATTCGGGCATTGACTACCATTCAAAGCGCTTTTTTGACGCAATCAGCCTGTTTCCCCACCCCACCTTTGTGTTTGTCGCCATCGGCTCCGACGCCGCCAATATCGACGCTTCCATCGCCCTCAGACGGCATTTTGAGCGCATGGGTATGCAGCCTGATATTTACGCGGTGCTGCTGAGCAACGAAAAGAAGAAAACCGTTGACGGTATCCGCAATTTCAGAGGACAGGAGTATCATATCCAATCCATCGGAGACACAGCCTCCGTCTTTTCCGAAAAAGAAATCATTCACTCGGAAATTGAAGCCGAAGCGCTGCGGATTCACCTGAAATGGGGCGTTGAGGAGGACTTTTGGAAGTATGAATACAACCACCGCTCCTCGCTCTCTACCGCCATTCACCGAAAAGCCAAAATCGCCTGCGGGCTGCTTGACCCCAACAATCCGCCCGACACGGAGGAAGAAATTGAGGCGCTGTCGCTTTTGGAGCACAAGCGCTGGAACGCTTATATCCGTTCCGAAGGATACATTTACAGCGGTTCAACGGATAAAGCCACGAAAAACGACCTCGGAAAAATGCATAACGATTTAACCGATTTTTACTCCCTCAATATGGAAGAAAAAAACAAAGACCATGTCATCAGCCTGTAAAACCAAAAAAGCACGGACAGAGAGCAACGCTTTCCGTCCGTGCTTTTTTGTGTAATAAATCGTCTATTGTTGACGGAAACGGTCAATTATGATATAATATACTATATTTCTTCAACATTTTTGTTATTATTTATACAGTTTGGGTGATACTATGGGCACAGTTTATGAATATAAAGCCTTTATCAGCTACCGCCACCAAGCCTATGACAAGAAAATAGCGGAAAAATTGCAGCGCAAGCTGGAAAACTACAAGCCGCCGAAGGACGTTGCGCAGCAGGGCAAATGGAAAATTTTCAGGGACGAAACCGAGCTTTCCTCCAATGCCAACCTCAGCGATAAAATCAAGGAAGCGCTGGATTCGTCCGAATACCTGATTGTCATCTGCTCCGAAACCTTGAAGGAATCAAGGTGGTGCTTAGAAGAAATCCGCCATTTTAAGGCGCTTCACAACGGCTCCACGGAAAAGATTATCCCGTTTATCATTTCCGGCAATCCCGACGAGGTTTTTCCCGTTGAAATACTGACCACAGCGGTGTTCAACACCGAAACAGGAGAATGGGAACAGCGCGCTGTTGAACCCTTGGCGGCAAACATTGCCGCAGACTCGCCCGCCGAAGCCAACAGGCGCTTTAAAACGGAGTTCTACCGCGTTGCGGCGCCCATGCTTGCCACCGGCTTTGACAGCCTGTATCACCGCGAAAGAAAGCGCAGACGGCGCAAAAGACGCGCTGTTGCGGCAGGCGTTGCCGCAGCTGTTCTGCTGTTCAGCATTTACAGTACGGGAATGTTGTTGAAAATCAGTTCGCAGAATACGGATTTGGAGCAAAAGAACTCCGCCTTAACCGCAAAAACCAATGAATTAAACGAAAGCAACACCAGTCTGAACCGAGCCAACCGGGAGCTTGACCGCGCAAATGCCGATTTGGTTTCGGCAAACTCCGAACTGGACAACTCCAACCTAAAGCTGAAAACCGCGAACAGCGACCTTGACAACGCAAATTCACGGCTGCTGGCAGCGAACGAGGAACTTGACAATACAAATTCGAAGCTGAGCAAAACCAATACCGAACTGGATAATACCAACGCGAAGCTGACAGCCGCCAACACCGAGTTGGACGAAACAAACACGCGGCTGATAACCGCAAACACGGAGCTTGACAAGAGCAACGCGGATTTGGCAAAGAGCAACGCAGAACTCGACAAGAGCAACGCGGATTTGGCAAAGAGCAACGCAGAACTCGACAAGAGCAACGCGGAGCTTGACCAAAGCAACAAGGATTTGGCTGCCAAAACCGAGGAAGCGCTCGATAATCTTGACGAAGCAAACCGCCAAAAGAAAATCGCGGAGGATAACCGCGACGAAGCAGACCGTCAGCGTGCGCTTGCCGAGGAAAATCTTGCAGAAGCAGAACGCCAGCGCAGCATTGCGGAGCAAAACCTGAAATATGCCGAGGAACAGCGCGATTTGGCGGAACAGAATTTAAAATACGCAGAGGAGCAGCGCGACCTGGCGGAAACAAACCTCAGATTATACCAGCAGAAAAACGCGGAATTGATGGAGTCGAACGCAGAATTGACCGCAGCCAACGCGGACGCGATGTTCTCTGACAGCTATGACCGTATCGGCGCGATTGATACGCTGTTCTCTACCCCGCTTTATCAGGAGAATCCTTATTCCCTCAAGCCCTCTGCCCGCTTGTTCTTAAACGACGCGCTGTATTCCTATTCCTCAGAGGAAACGCCGCGTCTGCAATATACATTTGACGCGCAAAGCTATATCTCCGACTTCTGCTTTAGCCCCGGCTTGCAGTATATCGCGGCATTTGACGCTCTGAACAGGGTGTATGTCTTTGATGCGGCAACCGGCGACGTTGTTTTTCAGCGGGACTACAATTACGTTTGCAAAATCGGATTTACAGGGAGCAATCAGCTTTGCGTTGCGGATTCCTCCGGCGTATATGTGCTCAGTGTCCCCAAGGGCACGGTTCTTTGGTCAAAGGCAATAGATGAAATCGGCAGCGGCGCTTGCTCCACCCTTCAAAACGCGGCGTTTTCGGCTGACGGAAAGCGCCTTGCCGTGTGGGACAACGACGGCTATTTCGCGTTTCTCAACACTGAAAACGGCACGGTTTATCATACGGTGAAGAATACCGATTCTATGAGAGGCTATATCGGCGGCAATACCAATGACTTCTCCGATGGCGTTCACCTGTATGCCGCCGCGTATGAAGGCGACACGGAGTGGTTTGTCGCAATTGATTCCAACGCGAACACCTTCAAAAGCCGCCGCGAAGGGGTTGACGAAATTCTGGCGGTTCATCATGCCGGCGATACCGGCAGCGTGGTGGTAAAATATGTTAAAAAGCCTGCCAACCGCTATTTTTCTCAAACCGTTCTCGATATTAACAAGCCAAACGGCAATTTGAATAAAACAGTTCCGCTTTACGGTGGGCTGCTGCGTGACGCGGATGTCAAAACCGTATTCACCACCGGGGAAGGCGACGCTTTCGCGGTGATTTCGGGCATACAAAGCTATGACGAACAGCCGGCGCTATATCTTGTCAATCTGTCAAGCGGAGAAATCACAAGGTACACCACGCCCGCGCTCGTCAGTCAGGCGGGCTTTGACGACACAGGGTATCTTTCGGTAGTCACCGTGCAGGGAGCGGCATACAGCTACCGATTGAGCGACGGCTTTTGTCTTCTGGTCAATGTTCTCAGCGACAGCGAGGACAAGCACGCGGACGGTTCGCAAAAGCTCGTTTATGCAAGCGAGCATATTGCGGCGGCGCTGGGAAAGAATTCCTCGCGCATTATGGTGTATCTGAGCGATTACGACGACGGCAGCACCGTTATTTCCAATCAAAACAACCCCTTTACTCAATTGGCGGAAACCGAAGCCTGCTACCTCGCCGAAAGCAAAGGAACGCTGTTTGTATATGACAAGCAGAGCAAAGCCCTGCTGCGCAGTATTCCGGCTGACTATATGATTTCGCAAATTAAGCCGTATGGCGGCGACAAAGCGGCTGTTTTGGACAGAGAGCAAAACACGCTGCATATTTTGGATTTGTCCGACGGCACCGACGCTCCGCTTGCGCTCGGAAAATACTCCAAGCAGCAAAACTGGAACCTTCTGACAAACGCCGGCGCAAGCCGTATGGTTGTCGCAAACAATGACGTGCTGCTGATTCTGGACGGTTATCAATATGAGAGTTACCGTCTGCCAATGCCGATTCTCACCAATCAGTATTACGGCATTACCGCGCTCAGCCCCGACGGAAAAACGCTTTTGGCGGCGTCATTCGAAGGAGACGCGGACTGTGTGTTTGAGTTGATTCAGCTTGACACCAAGCGGATTGTCAAGCTGCAAACCACAAAAGAGCTGACCGTCAACATCAACCGCAGCCGGACGATATTCAGCGGAGATTCCAAGCAAGCCGCTGTTGCAAACGGCAGCAATATTTGGCTGTTTGATGTTGAGAGCGGCTCGCTGACAGCAACCGCCTATGCCGGAAGCGCGATTCATTCCCTGCTGTTTACTCCCGACAGACTGCTGGCAATGACCGAGGACTATGTGCTTTCTTCCTACAGTCTGACCAATCTTGCACCCATGCAAACGCTGCGGCTGCCGTCTGAAATTATCGGTGATGATACAGAGACAAAGGTTTTGCTGTTCAATGAATCCCGCGGCGAAGCGGTGATTTATAACGATAGCTTTGCCTGCTTTGTCGATTTGGAGACCTTTGAAATTGTGGCGCGCACCAATGACACGCACTTGCAGATTATGGGCTTCTCCACCGAACTGCAGGAGCTTGCGGTGCAAAAGCAGTTCCGCAAATTAGAACTGAAATTCTATCCGCACTATACCGTTGAAGAACTCGCCGACAAATCGCTTTCGCTGATTTCCGGGCGCTGACCCGGTTTCTCCATCATGAAAGGAGCGTATTTATGAAAAAACTTCTGTCTGCAATTCTGGCGCTTTCCCTTGTCCTTGCTGCCCTTCCCCTGTTCACCATCAAAGCCGGAGCCACCGGAGAAACGGTTACTGCCGGGGACTTCACCTTCCGGGTGCTTGATGACAACACGCTGGAGGCGGTTTCTTACAACGGCGACAGCAAGAAGATTGTCATTTACAGTTCCGTTGACGGGAGACCTGTAACCTCCATCGCAGACGGGGCGTTCAGAAATAACTTCAACTTGGAGCGCGTTGTATTGCCTATGAACATCAAGCATATCGGCGCTCAGGCGTTTATGTATTGCGTAAATCTGAAAGTACTAAATATTTATTCGGACACGCTGGAAACAATCGGAGATTTTGCCTTTGCCAACTGCCCTAAAATATCCTATTACAAGCTGTCGGAAAATGTGACCTCTATCGGATCATACGCCATTGGCGTTACGATAACGGAAAACCCTCAAACCGGCGGACTTACCGCGATATATGAGACTTCTACCATTATCATTGCTCCGAAAGGAAGCTTGGCGGAGCAATACGGCATAGAGCACCGCATGCGCATCTATGATAATGTAGAAGATTTTATAGACGTGGCAATTACCGTGCACGAGGACGGTACAGCGGAGCTTATCAAATATTACGGCACGTCCGCTGATCCCCTTATTTCCCATTATTACAATGACAATTTGCTGACAACGATTTCCTCCGGCGCTTTTTTAGGAAATGAACAGCTGGAACATATCCGTATTCCGTATAACGTAACCACAATCGGCGCACTGTGCTTTGCCAATTGCCCGAATTTGTCACAAGTCGAGTTGCCCGAAAAGCTCGAAGCTGTCGGAGATTACGCGTTTATCAACTGCCCAAAGGTCAAAGAACTCGAACTTCCTAACTCTGTTAACACCATTGGAGAAAATGCCTTTGGGTTTGAATCGGTTGTAACGGAAACAAATCAGCTGGATTATGTCCATGTTGCGGACTTTTCGCTGAAAGGCTATAAATATACTTTTGCCGAGGAATACGCAACTCTTAATGACGTCCGTTTTTCTCCTCTGTTTTATACCTACGGTGATTTTCAGTACAGCAATTACTACGGCGACGCAATCATTATTGAAAAATACAACGGAAAATCCGACGAAGTTTATGTTCCCTCCTCACTTAACGGGATTTCTGTTTCAATTATTGAAAACGGCGCGTTTCAAGGCAATGAATGGATTGAATCCGTATGGCTGCCGAAAAGCGTCGTCATTATTGAGTCGCAGGCGTTCAGCGGCTGCACCAATCTGCGCTCGTTGACAATGGACGGCGTTATTTTGATTGAATCCCAAGCATTCGTTGATTGTCAGTCGCTTGAAGAAATCTCGTTGCCTAATGTTAATACTATTAACGATTTTGCTTTTTACGGCTGCTCGTCATTATCCGAGGTAACGCTGAGCAATCAGCTGAAGATTATCGGAAATTTTGCGTTCTATGATTGTCCGTCCCTCAACAACCTGCTTTTGCCAATCAGCGTTCGGGATATTGGATATTATGCCATGGGATGCTACGGTGATAATTATGAAACCTATCCCTACTTTTCCATGACGGTTTATGAACACACCATTGGAAAAGACTATGCAAGAGCGTTTGATTTTCCGTATCAGCTGATGGGCGACGTCAATGGTGACAACCGTGCCGGTATTAACGACATTACCATGATGCAGCGTATCCTTGCCGGAATCCCATACGGAAAAAGCGGCTACAACAGAAGCCTTGCCGACGTTAACCAAGACGGCAAATTTGACATTAATGATGTGACCATGCTGCAAAAAATACTGGCTTACATGTACGAAACTTAACGAAATAAAAGGGGCTGGCTCTTCTGTGTTTGTTTTTATGTTTTATAATGATTATACCATAAAATTCAATAAAAGTCACCGAATTTTGGTTATTTCTTGACGGAATTTGATTTATATGATAAAATGATGATGATTCGTGCAGAAATCGTCATAAATTCCGCACAAGAAAAATATAGGAGGAATCCCCGATGACCTACGAATAAAGCTTTGCCGCTGCTGAATGAGTAAAAATACGGAGAGACTGAAATTTCCAAGGAGGATGCTGAATGATTGCTGAAAATATCAAAGCCGAACTGAGCGAGGCGGCTCAGGACAAGCTGGAAACAATTGTTGCCACTACTGTTGAACATAAAATCAAGATGGAATTTAAAAAAGCTGTCAGAAAAATCACGGTTAAGATTATTATTGTCGGCGTGGTTGTGACAGGCATTTGTCTGGCCATCAACAACATTGAAAAAATCATTGTGCTGCTGAAAAAATTGAAGAAAAGATAAAAAAGATAAAAAGATAAAAACGTAAAAATCCACCGGGCGTCCGGTGGATTATTTTATTCTTTATCCGTTTTGACCCGTGCTGTAAAAATAAAGAAAAATGTCCATAAACAGAATGACTTCCATTGAAAAAAGCCGCAGACAGTTGTCCGCAGCTTTTTCTTACAGTGCATTGTTTGCCAAATACGCTTTGATTGATTCAATCAGCTTGTCGCCGTCAAAGTCGCTGAAAATCTTGCTCATGCAGCCGGTAATCATCGGATTTAAGTCAAGATTGAGTACGATGAAAAAAACAGGGGGCTTGGCTTACTCATTAAACTGAGTTTTTAGCCAGCCCCCGTTAAGATATTC
>CAMVLW010000006.1 GCA_947168445.1 uncultured Clostridia bacterium | reverse complement strand
CGTGAAACGCTGTAAATAGTGAAAGGGACGTGGAAGCCACGTCCCTTTTTGTATTTCTCGTATTAATCCTTGTTCTCAATCAGACTCAGCGGGTCGGCGTAGTTGCCGCTCACACGGACATAAACATGCACATGATTTTTTTCGTCCGCTTCCACGGGAACGGCTCCGATGGTGCCGATTTTCTCTCCGCGCTTCACCTTGTCGCCCTGCTTTACGCTGACCTCTCCCAAGCCGGAATACCCGGTGGTGACATTGTTGACGGTGATTTCAACGGTTTTGCCGTAAAGCTTATCCTCTGTCACCTTTGTCACCTCGCCGCCGGTCATCGCGAGCACCCTGTCGCCGAGATTGCCGTCAAAATCGGCTCCGGTGTGGGGCTTCCATGCGTTGAGTGTTTTGAAGTATACGCTGTCCTTGCTGTATTCGCGCAAAACGTGCCCCGATTCGGTGGGCAAACCAAGGCTGACCTCGGCGGAAAGCATGGTTTCCAGCGCGTCCTTGCGAGCGGTGGGTTCGGTTGCGGCGGTCGCTTCCTGCGTTGCGGACGGAAGCGTGTCAGGCTCCGAGGTTTCTGTCGGAATTGTGTTGTCAAGCGCGGGCAGAGTTGCCGCTGTAGGGATAGGCACCGTCACATTTGTCACCGGCTCCCCCACCGCCACAACGCCTGTTTCCACCGTAGAAACGGGCTTGCTCTGCGGCTGTGTGACTGTATTGTAGGTAGAGTACACCGCCATACAGACCGCAACCAGGCAAATCGCGAAGGCGGTATAAAACCCGATTTTCTCGCGGCGGCTCTTTTGTGGTTTTGAATAATAATGGCTCATAAAAAGCACCTCCGATTCTATTATGAACCGGAGGCTTTGATTTATACATGATTTGCACAGCAAATCAATTCATTTGCCAACGGCAAAATTCATGTGCAACAATTCATGAACCGAAGGTTCAATTCATTCCCGCACAAACGTCTGTGGGAAATGAAACACATCCAACATTCACAAACCTTGGTGTGGGAATGAATTGGCTTCGCCATGAATTGTTTTTCAAACATGAATTGACCGCCGGTCATAAATTGACAGCAAGCTGTCATTCGACTACTTGATAGTCCTGCGCTTCCACCGCTTCCTTCAGCACGCTGAACGGAACCTCCTCTTTGAGGGTCACAACAGCTCTGTTCTCGGTGTGGCTGACCTCTGCCTTTTCCACCTGCGGGATATTCTCCAGGGTCTTTTTTACGCGCGCTTCGCAGTGCTCGCACATCATTCCGTTGATTTTCATGGTTACAGTCATGGTTGGTTTCTCCTTTTCAACTTTGATTTTGACTTCATTTTTATTGACTTCGGCAGGCGCCGAAATACTTTCGGTTTTGGGATAAATTCGCGCGAAATTCAGCCGCAGAGCGTTGGTAACGACGCAGAAGCTTGAAAGCGACATTGCCGCGGCGCCGAACATGGGATTAAGCTTCCAGCCGAACAGCCCGATAAACGCGCCCGCCGCCAGCGGAATTCCGATTACATTATAGATGAACGCCCAGAACAGGTTTTGGTAAATATTGCGCAGGGTCGCCCTGCCGAGCTTAATCGCGGCGGGAACGTCGCTGAGGCGGCTCTTCATCAGTACCACGTCGGCGGCGTCAATGGCAACGTCGGTTCCGGCGCCGATGGCGATTCCGACGTCAGCCGCAGTGAGCGCGGGCGCGTCGTTGATGCCGTCGCCAACCATTGCAATCTTGCCGCTCGCACGCAAGCGGTTGACCTGCGCCGCCTTTTCATCGGGCAAAACGCCCGCGATGACTTCATCCACACCCGCCGCTCTGCCGATTGCGGCGGCGGTTTTTTCATTATCTCCCGTGAGCATGACAACGCGCAAGCCCATTTTTTTCAGCTCCGCAATCGCCGCGGGACTGTCGGGCTTCACCACGTCGGCAACGGCGATAATGCCGAGCAGCTTATTTCCTTTTGAGAAATATAAGGGGGTTTTGCCCTGCTCCGCCAGCGCTTCGGCTTGCTGCTTGATTGCTTCGGGAACCGCGCAATTCGCGCTGATAAAGGCGAGGTTTCCGCCGCGCAGGATTTCGCCATTGTAATCAGCCGACAAGCCGTTGCCCGCAAAGGTTTGATAGTCTGAAATTTCTCTTGCGGAAATATTCTGCTCCTCCGCGTACTGCATGACCGCCCGTGCCAGCGGGTGCTCGCTTTTGCTTTCGAGCGAAACAGCCGCAGAAAGCAGCACACTTTCGCTGCCGGAGGCAACAATATCTGTCACAACCGGCTCGCCGCGTGTGATGGTGCCGGTTTTGTCGAGCACAACGGTTTTAATCTTGCCTGTTTCTTCCAGTGAAACCGCGTTTTTGAACAGGATTCCGTTGCGGGCGCCGACGCCGCTGCCGACCATAATCGCCACAGGCGTTGCCAAGCCGAGCGCGCACGGACAGCTAATCACCAAAACGGAAATCGCCCGCGCCAGCGCAAAGCCGACCGACTCTCCGAGCAGCAGCCAAATCACCAGTGTGATGATTGCGATTGCGATAACCGCAGGCACAAAAATGCCCGATACTCTGTCGGCAATTTTGGCAATCGGCGCCTTTGTCGCCGCCGCGTCGCTGACCATCTTGATAATCTGAGAGAGCATGGTGTCCTCACCGACGCGCGTCGCCTGACAGCGGATATAACCCGAACGGTTGATGGTTGCCGCCGAAACGGAATCGCCAGCCGTCTTGTCAACAGGAACGCTCTCCCCTGTGAGAGCGGATTCGTCCACCGCACAGCTGCCCTCCAAAATCACGCCGTCAACGGGAACACTGCCGCCCGCACGGACGATAAATACCTCTCCCCTGTTGACCTCGTCAATGCCGATTTCGGTTTCCACGCCGTTGCGCTCGACAACGGCGGTTTTCGGTGAAAGGCTCATCAGACTTTTGAGCGCGTTGGTGGTGCGCCCTTTTGACTTTGCTTCGAGCAGCTTGCCGACGGTAATCAGCGTGAGAATCATTGCCGCCGACTCAAAGTAGAATTCGTTCATATAGCCCATGACCGCCGCATGGTCGCCGTGAAGCTGCGCGGCGGTCATCATAAACAGCGAATAGGTGCTGTAGGCAAACGCCGTGCCGGAGCCGAGCGCGACAAGGGTGTCCATATTCGGCGCGCGGTGCAGCACGCCCTTGAAGCCGCTGATAAAGAATTTCTGGTTAATCATCATGACAATTGCCGCGAGCAAAAGCTGGACAAGTCCCATTGCGACATGGTTCCCCTCAAAAAACGGCGGCAGCGGCAAGCCAATCATATGCCCCATTGAAAAATACATGAGCACCAGCAAAAAGGCGAGCGAGGCGATCAGCCGTTTGAGGATTTTCGGCGTTTCGGTGTCTTTGAGCGCGTCGGCATCGCCGGCAGTCTTTGCCTTTTCCGCTCCCTTGAGCGTTGCGGAATAGCCCGCGTCCTCCACCGCCTTGATGATTTCCTGCGGCGTGGCGGTGCCCTCTACTCCCATGGAATTCGTGAGCAGGCTGACCGAGCAGGCGCTGACGTTTTCAAGCTTGGAAACCGCCTTTTCCACCCGCGCGCTGCACGCAGCGCAGGACATTCCGTTTACGTTGTATTGCTGCATAACGACTCCTTTTTCTCACTTCATCAGCTTTTTCAGCGTTTCGCACAGTTCGTCAATCGTTTCGTCTTTTCCCTCTCGAATATCATTTGCAACGCAGGTGTGAATATGATTGGAAAGCAGTTCTTTGTTAAAGGCGTTGAGCGCGGCGGTGACTGCCGACACCTGCATGAGAATATCGGTGCAGTAGGCGTCGTCCTCCACCATCTTGCGGATACCGCGGATTTGTCCCTCAATGCGGCTGAGACGGTTGAGAAGCTTTTTGTATTCGTCACCCTCGCGGTGCTTGGTTTTTTGCATACAGTGCTCGCACGGCATGGCTTTCACCTCATTTTGATTTCTGCTCTTATTATATACCCCCGTGGGGTATTTGTCAAGTGAATGATAACAAAGAAAAAGACCGGCCCGAAGGTCGGTCTTGAAAGCGAAAATTAGTCTGCTGTGTAGGGAAGCAGAGCGATTTGACGCGCACGCTTGATAGCGGTGGTCAGGTCACGCTGATGTCTTGCGCAGGTGCCTGTTACACGGCGGGGAAGAATCTTTCCTCTTTCGGACATATAGCGGCGAAGACGCGCAATATCCTTGTAATCAATGTGCTCTACCTTATCAACGCAGAAGCCGCAAACCTTCTTGCGGGACTTTCTGCCGCGGTTGTTGGGTCTTTCAGCCATTGCAGGTTCTCCTTTCAATGAGAATTATTCAAAAAGTAAAATTCAAAAATTAAAACGGCAAATCGTCGTCAAACGGCATTTCCTGAAAATCAGCGTTGCTGCCGCTCTGGTAAGAGGGCTGCGCGGGTGCGGCGGGAGCAGCGGGAGCGTTATAACTCTGCTGGGGTGCCGGCGCATTGTAGGACTGATTGCCGCCGTAAGACTGATTGCCTCCGTAGGGCTGACCGTAGGACTGGTTGCCGCCGTAGTTGCCGCCGGAATTATCGCGGCGCTCGCCGGTAAACGAAACATTGTCCGCCACAACCTCAACCACATAGCGGTTGGTGCCGTCCTTTGCCTGATAGGTTCTGGTTTGAAGCTGACCTTCCACCGCAATCATCGCGCCCTTGCCGAAATAGCGGCAGACAAATTCCGCCTGCTGTCTCCAGCACACAATGTCGATGAAATCCGCCTTGCGCTCCTCGCCCTGCTTCACATATCCGCGGTCGACCGCGATACGAAAGCTTGTGACGCTGATGCCTGAGGCGGTGGTTTTCAGCTCGGGGTCAGAAACCAGTCTGCCCATTAAAATAACTCTGTTCAACATACCTGTCATCCTTTCACGTTCGGGGATTATCCCCTACAAAATGCTTATTCAACTTCCTTTTTGATAATCATGGAACGCATAACGTCTTCGTTGATTCTGAGTTTACGGTCGAGCTCCGCAGGGAACAGGGCTTCGGACTCAAAATCAAAGAGAACATAATAGCCTTCGCTTTCCTTGTTGATGAGGTAAGCAAGCTTTCTCTTGCCCCATTCGTCAACATTCTTCAAAGTGGCGTTCTGCTCGATGAGTGTCTTAAATCTCTCGACAACAGACTGAACTGCCTCCTCGCCCTTCTTCAGGGTTACGACCATTACACACTCATAATTTGCTGTTACTGCCATTTCTTTGCACCTCCTTCTGGACTTAATGGCGGCTGCTGCCGCAAGGATTTGTCGCACAATGCAACAGATATATTATAGCACGAAAAATCGGTTTGTCAACCAAAAATTCACAATTATTTCCTTCCGCGCTCCCCTAATCTTAGGCTTTTGGCAGATTGACAAATGACGGAAATCATATATAATGGTATTAGTTAAATGTATAGTGGATAAATACGGCAATTGAAGGGCGGTGGTTGATGATTAGCCCCGGAATTTGAGAATAAAACCGAGAAATTAAGAAACTGATTTTTATGTTATCATAGATAGGATGTGTTTTTTTGTTCACTTCTATATTAAAGGAACACAAGGGATTTGGCAAGCAAATCTTTTTGCTCGCCAAAAACGAACTGGTTAAAACCTACAAGGGCGCTGTAATCGGTCCGCTGTGGGCGGCGGTAAAGCCCGCGTTCACCGTTTTTGTTTACTGGTTCGCGTTTTCGGTGGGAATCAAGGCGCTCAAAGCCGTTAAGGTGCACCTCAACGGCATGGAACACGCGGCGTTTTCGTTCGACTTTTTCACCTTTATGTTTGTCGGCATTATCCCGTGGTTCTTTATTCAGGACAGCATTGTGCAGGGCGCCAAAACGCTGCGCACCAACCGCCAGTTTATCACCAAGGTAAAATTCCCTGTTTCTACCATTTTGACCTACACAGGGCTTTCGAGATTGTTCGTTCACCTGTTTTTGTGCGTGATTCTGTACGGCTACATCATCTTCTACCGCGTGTCAAACGGCAATCCGCCCTTTGACTGGTATGATTTGCAGTTCTTCTTCTACTGCCCGCTGCTGTTCTTCTTCTTTCTGGCGCTTTCGTGGTCAACCGCTCCGATGGCGGCATTCTCAAAGGACTTTGAAAGCCTGATTGTATCGGTCATGTCGGGTGTGTTCTGGCTGTCGGGTATTATGTATGACTCCTACAGCTTCACAGGTCCTCTGAAATGGGCAATGCTGATTAACCCGATTAACTTCTTTGCCAACGGCTACCGCAACACCTTCCTCTATCACCGCGGCTTTTGGGTATACAAAACAGAACTGGTGGTGTTCTTGGCGGAGCTTGTGGTTGTGACGCTGCTGGGCATTTTCAACTACAACCGGCTTAGGAAAAAGCTGCCCGACGTGCTGTAAGGAGGTAAAGCATGGACAACAAACCGATTATTACCTTTAAAGACGTCAGCAAAACCTATATACTTTATAAAAACGACCAAGCGCGGTTTAAGGCGCTGTTCTTCAAGCCGCGCAACCCCAAAACCAACAAGGCGCTCAACAAGGTTTCGTTTGAGATTTACCGCGGCGAATCCGTCGGCATTGTCGGTGACAACGGCGCGGGAAAATCGACCCTGCTCAAAATGATTACGGGCGTTGCCTTTCCCGACGAGGGCGACATTATCGTTGACGGCAAGGTGGCGGCACTGCTGGAGCTGACGGCGGGCTTTTCGCTGGAAATGACCGGCAGAGAGAACATTTACCTCAAGGGCTATATTCTCGGCTTAGAGGATGAGTATATCAAGGAAATTGAGGAAAAAATCATCGAGTTTGCCGAGTTGGGCGACTACATTGACCAGCCGGTACGCACCTATTCCAGCGGTATGAAAATGCGCCTCGGCTTTGCGATTAACGTCAACATTGAGCCGGACGTGCTGGTTGTTGACGAAGCGCTGGCGGTCGGCGACGCAAGCTTTAAGAAAAAATGCAAGGAGAAAATCAAGGATATTATCTCCGCAGGCACCACGGTGCTTTACGTCAGCCACAGTGCGGATTCCGTTAAAGAAATCTGCCCCCGCTCAATTTATCTGCGTAAGGGTACGGTGATTTTTGACGGTCCCACCGAGGAAACGCTGAAGGTATATCACGACTACAAAGAGAGCCAGAAAAAAGCGAAGAAGAAATGATTAAAACAAAGCTAAACGAATTTGAAGCAGACTGGGCGGCGATGCCACAGCTGGAAAAGGAAAAGCTTGCAAGGCTTAAACATAAAACCATTCTTGTCAGCGGACATTCACTTGCCCGCTGTCTTTGCTATGCGCTGGTTTATCAGTCGGAGCAGAGAGGGCTGGACTGCAGGGTGATTTTTGCGGGCGATTGCGGCGGCTTTTACGCGGAATGTCGCGAGAGTGAATTCTTTACGTCTGTCAATTTTGATTCTCTTGAAGAAATAAACGAAGTTGACATGATGATTCACACCGGCTTTTGCTGCGAAAAAAGCGAAAGCTTCAGCGCTGCGTTTCAAGAGGAAATCCGCCGTGTGCAGGCATTGGCGGCGCTTGCCGGACGGACAAAGGCGAAGGTGGTGCTGCTCAGCGACAGCCGCGTTTATGGCAACGGAAAGCGCAGCCGCGTGTATGCCGAAAACGAATACGCGCCGCTTGTCAACACCGACGCGGCTTTCTTTGACAACCAATTGCTGCGCACCATCGAAAGCCTGTGGCATTGTGAGCAAAAGGCGCGCAGCTTCTCCCTCACCGTGCTGCGAACAGGCATTGTTTTGGGCGCTTACTGCGGGTTAAAAACCTTTCTTGACGACGCTTTAAAGGCTGTGGCACAGGGCAAGCCCTGCACACTGACAAACGGTAAGAAGTATTCATTTGTATATATCACTGATGTGTTCCGCGCGATAGTTTACGCGCTGTTTGAACTGCCCGTGAACACGACCTACAACATCACCGGGCTGAACGGAACCGCTTCGGCGGGCACGATTGCGGCGATTCTGCATGATGTTTATCATGAAAAGGCGCAAATCGCCTTGGTTGACGGTGATGATGAAAACGCCTGCGCCATCAGCGGCGGAAAAGCGGAAGCCCACGGCTTTACGCCGGCAATAAAGTTGGAAACCGCGTTGGAGCTGTGCGTCATGAGTTACATGGACGACACTACGGATATGCAGCTTCCCAACACGCACGACGGCAGACTGGACGCGATTCAGAAGATGCAGCTTGCCTATCTGCTGGAAGTGGACAGGATATGCCGCAAACACAACATCAAGTATTTCCTCGGCGGCGGCACGCTGCTCGGCGCGATTCGTCACGGCGGCTTTATTCCGTGGGACGACGACTCCGACATCATGATGCTGCGCGAGGACTACGATAAATTCGCTGAAATTGCCCAGAGCGAGCTGCCTGCGGGCGTTACCTTTCAATCCGGCAAAACGGACAAAAATTGTTTTTACGAGTTCAACAAGCTGCGCGTGGAAAACACCGTGTTCGCAACGGAACTGGCGCGCAACCACAAGGACATCAACATCGGAATTGCGTTTGATATTTTCTGCCACGACAAGACCGCGAACTCCGCGCTTGGCAGGAAAATCCACCTTGCGATGACGCTGTTTACCCGCGCGCTGGTGCTCAACAAGTGGAATCACCGCAAGGTGGACAACGGCAGCCGCCTGCAGTCGGCGGTGACGAATGTCTGCGTGAAAATCTTCCCGCTGCGATTTAGCTACTTTTTGATGAACCACACCATTAGTTTCTTTAAAAGAAAAAAGAACGCCAAATATTTGTATGACGGCATGGGCAGAAATGTGTATAACGGCTGCTTTGACGCTGCGATTTTGGACGAAGTGGTTTACAGGGATTTTGAGGGCTATCCCCTGCCGGTTCCGAAGCGCTATGACGAATACCTGACCTTCCTCTACGGCGACTACATGGAATTAGCGCCGCTGAGCACGCGCTTGGGCTGTCATGAGATTTTGCAGTGCGATATTGGAAAATTCGATAGTATTAACTAAAACAGTCGGGCGTGTGAGCAACAAAACTCACACGCCCTTTTCATATTATATTATGATGATTATAATTTGTCCGCCAGCAAATCGCTCATGCTATACATGCCCGCCTTTTGATTGGCAAGAAAAGCAGCCGCGTTGACCGCGCCCACGGCAAAGACCTCCTTGGACTGCGCCTGATGGGAGATGGTCACCACCTCGTCGTGACCCGCGAAGATGACCTCGTGCTCACCGACAATCGTGCCGCCTCTGACGGAATGGATACCGATTTCATTCTTGGAGCGCTTTTTGCGGTACGCATGGCGGTCATAGACATACTGCGGCTCGTTTTCGAGCGTATCGGAAACCGCGTCGGCAATCATCAGCGCGGTGCCGCTGGGCGCGTCTACTTTAAGATTATGGTGCTTTTCCACGATTTCAATATCAAAGCTGCCGCCGAGCACCTTTGCCGCCTGCTTGGAGAGTTCAATCAGCAGGTTAATGCCGAGCGACATGTTGCCCGAGTAAAATACGGCGATTTTTTCAGCAGCCGCCTTAATTTGCGCAACCTGCTCCTGTGAATAGCCTGTGGTGCAAATCACGCACGGAACGCTGTTTTTCAAAGCAAAGTCAAGCATTCCGTCAAGCGCCGCAGGATTGGAAAAGTCGATAATCACATCAGGGATTTCCGCCACGCCGTCAAAGGACGGATAGACCGGGAAATCACAGCGGCTCTCGCCGTAAGCGTCAACGCCGAACAGCGTTTCACACGCGGCGTTTTCCTTGACAGCCTGCGCCACGAAATAACCCATTTTGCCGTTGCAGCCGACAATCGCAATCTTTGTCATGTTTACACTTCCTTATCTTTATCCGAATTTTACGAAAGCCGGCACAAACACAACCCGTTTTGCGCCGGCTATTCTTATACCTTATACCTTATAACTCACTAACCGCTTAACACTTCTTATACTTGTCAAGCAAGTCGTACTTCGCCAAACAATCCTTCAAATCATGATAGCCCGCAACGCTCATGGGAACAAGCGGCAGTCTGCACTCGCCCGCGTCAAAGCCGAACAGGTTCATGGCTGTCTTGACGGGAATCGGGTTGACGTCACTGAACATGATGTTCATCAGCTCGATATAATGGAAGTGGAGCTTCTGCGCCTGCGCAAAGTCGTTGTCAAGGCAAAGCTGGCAGATGTCGTGCATTTCCGCCGGGCAGATGTTCGCGAATACCGAGATAACGCCGAGCGCGCCGAGCGACATGAAGGGCACGGTCTGGTCGTCGTTGCCGGAATAGATGTCAAGCTTGTCGCCGCAGAGTGAGCGAATCAGCGCTACCTGTGAAATGTCGCCGCTGGCTTCCTTTGCCGCAACGATATTCGGGTGCTTGCACAACTCCGCATAGGTTTTCGGCTTGATGTTGCAGCCGGTACGCGAGGGTACGTTGTAGAGAATCAAAGGCAAATCTACGGCGTCGGCAATCACATTGAAATGCTTCACCAGACCTGCCTGTGAGGTTTTATTGTAATAAGGAGTTACGGTCAGCAGCGCGTCAACGCCGAACTGCTGCGCCTTCTTGGAGAGCATAACGGCAAAAGCGGTGTCGTTGCTGCCGGTGCCGGCAATAACGGGGATTCTGCCGTTGATTTTTTCGGTGGTAAACGCCAGCACCTCAAGGTGCTCCTTCTCGGTGAGAGTCGCCGCCTCGCCTGTGGTGCCGCAGGCAATAATCGCGTCGGTTTTGTTCGCAACATGGAACTCCAGCAAATCTCCGAGCGCCTGATAGTTCACCGAACCGTCTGCATTCATGGGTGTAATCAGCGCAACACCCGAACCGGTGAAAATTGGATTAGCCATAATACGCCTCCGTATAATCTTTTTTTAATCCATATAGCCTTCCGCGCAGAGAAGCTCGGCAAGCAATACCGCGCCGCCCGCTGCGCCTCTTAATGTGTTGTGGGACATACAAACGAATTTGTAGTCGTACTGGGTGTCCTCTCTGAGTCTGCCGACGGAAATCGCCATGCCGTTTTCAAGATTTCTCTCGGACTTAATCTGCGGACGGTCGGGCTCGGTGAAGTAATGCAGGAAGTGCTTGGGCGCGCTGGGAAGCTCAAGCTCCTGCGCTCTGCCCTGATAGTTTTCCCAAATATTGATGATTTCTTCAACGGTGGGCTTTTTTACGCCTTCCTTAAAGGACATGAACACCGCCGCGGTGTGACCGTCGGAAACGGGAACACGCAGACACTGAGAGGTGATTGCAATATCATCGGTGAGAACAATCTCGCCGCCCTCAACATGACCCCAGATTTTGAGCGGTTCCTTCTCGGACTTTTCTTCCTCGCCGCCAATGTACGGAATGAGGTTGTCGACCATCTCAGGCCAAGTCTTGAAGGTTTTGCCGGCGCCCGAAATCGCCTGATAGGTGCAGGCGAGAACCTTGTCAACGCCGAGCGCCTTTAAGGGATGAATCGCGGGAACATAGCTTTGGAGAGAGCAGTTGGACTTAACCGCCACAAAGCCTCTCTTGGTGCCGAGGCGCTTTCTCTGCGCTTCGATGATTTTGATGTGGTCCGCGTTGATTTCGGGGATAACCATGGGAACGTCGGGCGTGAAACGGTGAGCCGAGTTGTTGGAAACGATGGGACACTCCGCCTTGGCGTACTTTTCCTCCAGCGCACGGATTTCGTCCTTCTTCATGTTGACCGCGCAGAAGCAGAAGTCAACCTGAGAAGCAACCTCTTCCACGTTTTCCGCGTCGATAATCACCATGTCCTTGTATTTTTCGGGAAGGGCGGCAGTCATGTGCCATCTGCCCTCAACGACGTCGCCGTACTTTTTGCCGGCGCTTCTGGCGCTGGCGGCAAGAGCGGTGACCTCAAACCACGGGTGATTTTCAAGCAAAAGCGCGAAACGCTGTCCGACCATGCCTGTTGCTCCGATGATTCCAACCTTGTACTTTCTCACTGTTGATTCCTCCGATTTAAACAAATTTTCAAAAAGCGGTTGCCTTATTTGAAAAAATAGTCTATGATAGATGAAGAACTGCAAAGCAGCCGCAACCGCAAAATGTGGGATGATTTCCAAATTACCCTACTATATACTATACCATTTTACGCTTTTATTGTCAATTATTTTGGGTGCGGAAATTCATCATTATGAAAACAGAAGGGATTTTTTTATGAAAACGAGCGATTTTTATTACGAACTGCCAAAAGAGCTGATTGCGCAAACTCCGGCGGAGCCGCGTGACAGCTCGCGCCTGCTGGTGCTTGACCGCAAAACAGGCGCGATCGCTCACCGGCATTTTTATGATATTATCGACTATCTGCACGAGGGCGATTTGATTGTCGCCAACGATTCGCGCGTGCTGCCCGCCCGCATTTACGGCGTAAAGGCTGAAACCGGCGCAAGGGTGGAATTTTTGCTCCTGAAGCAAATCAGCGGCAACCGCTGGGAAACGCTCTGCAAGCCCGGCAAAAAAGCGCGTGAGGGCGCAAAATTCAGCTTTGGCGACGGCATTTTGACCGCCACGGTCGCAGAGGTCAAGGACGACGGCAACCGCGTGGTGGACTTTGACTGCGATGAAAACTTTTTCGCCACGCTCGACAAAATCGGACAAATGCCGCTTCCGCCCTACATCACCGAGGAGCTCAAGGACAAGGAGCGCTATCAGACGGTCTACAGCCACGAACTCGGCTCCGCCGCCGCGCCGACTGCCGGGCTGCACTTCACAGAGGAACTGATGGAGAAAATCCGTCAGAAGGGTGTGAAAATCGCCTACGTCACCCTGCACGTCGGGCTCGGCACCTTCCGCCCGGTAAAGGTGGACGACGTGACAAATCACAAAATGCACAGCGAGCACTACGAAATTCCAACTGAAACCGCCCGGCTGATTAACGAAACCAAGCAAAAAGGCGGGCGCGTGATTGCTATCGGCACCACCTCCTGCCGCACGCTCGAAAGCGTCGCCACGCAGTACGGCGAAATCAAGCCGTGCGAGGGCTTTACCGATATTTTCATCTACCCCGGCTATGAATTCAAGGTGCTCGACGGACTGGTGACGAATTTTCACCTTCCCGAAAGCACGCTGATCATGCTGGTATCCGCCTTTGCCGGCTATGACAAGGTGATGAACGCCTATGAAATTGCCGTAAAAGAAAAATACAGATTTTTTAGCTTTGGGGACGCAATGATAATTCTGTAATTTGTATATGATTATCATTGACAATTGCATGTAATCGGCATATAATATTGATAGAAAGGTGGTATTGCTATGGCTCAAACGAATGTCAATATCAGAATGGATGAAAGCACCAAAAAGGCTTTTGACGCTTTTTGCAGCGAAATCGGCTTATCGGTCAGTTCGGTATTCAATATGTTTGCAAAAACGGTTGTCAGGGAACAGCGTATTCCATTTGAAATCACGGCTGATATTCCGAATGATGAAACAAAAAGGGCAATTGAGAATGTCAGAAAAGGGCAAGGTCTCAGCAGAGGTTTCAATTCTGTGGCAGAATTGATGGAGGACTTGTATGCTGACGATTAAATACGAAACTACTTTCAAAAAGGACTTTAAACGTGTTGTCAAGCGCGGATATCACATACCGCTCATGGAAAAAGTCATTGAGATGTTGGCGAATGAAATTCCATTGCCTCCAAAATACAAAGACCATCCTTTATCAGGCAATTACGCAGATTGCCGGGAATGTCACATCACACCCGATTGGCTGTTGGTCTATAAAATCAACAATGACGAATTAATCTTAGCATTGACCCGAACCGGCACCCACAGCGATTTATTCTGAGCGGCGTTTTCGCGCCGCTTTTATCCTGCATGCATAGGAGGATTTATGTTTAACGTCTTAAAAACCGAAAACAAGGCGCGGCGCGGCGAATTTGTCACACCGCACGGAACGGTGCAAACGCCCGCCTTTATGAATGTGGCGACCTGCGGCGCGATTAAGGGTGCTGTGTCGGCGCTGGATTTGAAAAACATCAAATGTCAGGTGCAGCTTTGCAACACCTATCATCTTCACCTGCGCCCCGGCGACGGTAATGTCAAGGCGCTCGGCGGACTGCACCGCTTTACGCGCTGGGACGGTCCGATTCTCACCGACAGCGGCGGCTTTCAGGTGTTTTCACTCGCCAAGCTGCGCAACATCAAAGAGGAGGGCGTGACCTTTAACTCCCACATTGACGGCAGAAAAATCTTCATGGGACCTGAGGAGAGCATGACGATTCAGTCGAATCTCGGCTCGACGATTGCGATGGCGTTTGACGAGTGCGTGGAGAATCCGTCACCCTACGATTACACCAAGCAGAGTGTGGAGCGCACCACGCGCTGGCTGAAGCGCTGTATCACAAAAATGGCGGAACTCAACAGCCGCGAGGACACAATTAACAGGCAGCAAATGCTGTTCGGCATTAATCAGGGCGGCATTTATCCCGATTTGCGCGTGAATCACATGAAGGAAATCGCGGAGCTGAACCTTGACGGCTACGCTATCGGCGGCTTGGCGGTCGGTGAGCCGACGGAAACCATGTACGAAATCATTGACGAGGTGGAGCCCTACGCGCCGAAGGACAAAATCCGCTATCTGATGGGTGTGGGAACGCCCGTGAACATTCTGGAGGCGGTGCACCGCGGCGTGGATTTATTCGACTGCGTGATGCCCAGCCGCAACGCGCGCCACGGTCAGTTATTCACTTGGGACGGTGTGCGCAACCTTAACAACGCAAAATACGCGCTTGATTCGCTGCCGGTTGACGAGCGCTGCGACTGCCCCACCTGTCAAAACTTCTCCCGCGCCTATCTGCGCCACCTGCTCAAAAGCGGCGAAATGCTCGGCATGCGGCTGGCGGTCATACATAATCTTTACTTCTACAACAACCTCATGGAAGAAATCCGCCGTCAGCTTGACGCGGGCACATTTGAAGCGTTTTATGCCCGTCAGAGAGAGATTTTGGGCGTGCGTATATAACCGGACGGCACAGAAACCGAAAGAATTTCCCATAAAGTGAAAAAAATGCTTGCAACTCGCGTTTAAACCTGTTATAATACAGATTGCGTATAAAAAAATATCATTTGGAGGTATACATATGAACATGTCAATGGTAGGTATGATTGCGATTTACGCGGTCATTATCGGTTTGGTGTATTTATTCCTGATTCGCCCGAATTCCAAGAAGAAAAAGGAAGAGGCGGAGATGCGCAACAACCTTGAAATCGGCGACGAAATCACTACAATCGGCGGCATTATGGGCAGAGTCGTTGCGATTAAAGAGGACGAGGACGCGTTGATTATCGAAACAGGCTCCGACCGCGTGAAGATGAAGTTTAAAAAATGGTGCATTTCCTCTGTAGATACCGTGAAGGAAACCGCCAAAACCACCGCTGCTCCCGAGAAAAAGGGTTTTGCAGGTCTGTTCGGCAAAAAGAAGAAGGAAGAAACCGAGCCCGCGCAGGACAAATAAGAATATTTTTTCAATTCCCCGAATATCATGCAACAGATGATATTTGGGGGATTTTTTATGTTTGACAAAAAACTGCTGAAAGCGGTGGCAACCGGCGCTTTTTGCGGACTGCTGACAAGCGTGATTCTGATGTGTATTCTCACCGTGGTGCTGCTGAAAACCGGACTGCCGCAGGGCAGCCTGCTCGACTATCTTCTTGCGGGCTTTTTGGGAGCGGGCGCGTTTGCGGGCGGCTTTGTTGCGGCAAAGCTCAACCGCGGCGCGGGACTTGTCGCGGGAGCGGCGGTGGGCGGCGTGATGTTTCTCGCGCTGCTGATTGTCGCGGCAATCAAGGGCGATATGGCATTCACGGTGCTGTCAGTTGTCAAGGCAGCCGCCGCGCTGCTCCTCGGCGCGGCGGGCGGCGTGCTCGGCGTGCGGGAAAAACACGCCTGATTGGTACTTTTTGATAAGGGAGCTCGGTGCGAGTTCCCTTTTTTCTATTCAGTTTGCGGACAAGAATTTTTCAAAAACAGTGGAAAAACGCACGGAAATGTGATATAATAGCCGTTAGGTATGATAAAATGGGTTAAATATAAGAAACTGATACGATAAATTCGAAAAGGAGAATTGACTATGGCTAAGCTAAAGTTACCCGACAAGCTGAAATCATGGAAGGTTATTTCAGCGCTTGCCGACAGAAACGGCTATCCCGCCTACAGCGTGTCGCGCGTGGAATTTGACGGCACAACGGTTGCTGCGGTGCTCACCTGCATCGACTTTGAAGGCGAAACCTATAGCAGCGACAACGTCGATTTGGTTCAGGAAGAAGCGGCGTTTGTCAAGACCGTCATGAAGCTGCGCGGCGTCAGCAATTACATTGACGCTGTGGTGGAAAACGACCCCGCAAAAAGCAGCATTTCGTTATACTTACTGACAAACGATTATCCCTCCCTGCAGCAGACGCTCAGGGGCAAAACGCTCTCGGACAGCGAGATTGTCGACTTCGGCTTGCAGCTCAGCGATGTGCTGGACAAGCTGGAGAGCAACAATATTCTGCACGGCAACATCAGCCCCGAGAACATCTATCTTGACAACACCGGTCACTATGTGCTGGGCGGCTTCACCGCCTTTGAGGGCGCGCAGAACCCTGTCTACACCGCTCCGGAGATCCAGCTTAACGACGCGCCCGACATTACCACCGACATCTATTCCCTCGGTCTGGTGATGTACGGCATGGCCAACAACGGCAAGCTTCCCTTTGAAAACGAAACAACCGACCGCGCCGAGGCAACCAAAAAGCGCTTTTCCAAGGCGGCTGTTTCCGCTCCCGAAAACGGCAGCGAAAAGCTCAAGAGCGTGATTGTCATTGCTTGCCAGCCCGAAAACCGCAACCGCTGGAAAAACGCCGGCAACCTCAAAAACGCCCTTTCCGCGATTAAGGCGGAGTTACCTGTTCAGGCGGAGCCTGCCGCACAGGTGATTGTGCCCGCAAGCACGGCGTTTGAGAGCAATGTGTTTGAGGAGTTCGCGTTTGACGAGCCCGCTCAGCCCGCCGCACCCAAGCCGGCGCCCGCCGCTCCCGTTCCCGAGGTGACCACCTCCGCGAGAACCACGGCTCCCGTTGAGCCTGCTGTTCCCGAACAGCCCGCTGTTGAGGAACCCGCAGCCGAGGAGCCCGAAATTGACAACCGCGTGTTTGACGACTATCAGGTGCAAACACGTGTCTTTAACATCAACGACGCACAAAAGAAGGACGACCAAGACTACGGCGACTTCTTTGAGGACGCTCCCGCAAAGGAGGAAACCTCCGCTGCAGCAACCGCAGCGACCGTTGCAACCGCAGCAGCCGCTTCCGCTCCCAAGCAGCCTGAGAAAAAGGCGGAGAACACAGCGGCAACGCAGGTGTTCAACAACAACGCCTTCTATCCCGCACAGGAGCAGGAGGAAGAGGACGACCAACCGCGTGAAAAGACCTCAAAGAGCAGAACCGGACTGATTATCGCAATTGCCGCAGCCGCATTTCTGCTCGGCGTGGTAGGAACCGTCGGCTTCCTCGCGGCACAGAACGGCTGGTTTGGCAGCGGCAGCAGCAGCAACCAGACCGCCGCCACCACCGCCGCAACGGTTCCCGCAACCACCGTCGCTCCCTCCACCGCGGCAACCCAACCGACCACCGTTCCCGACACTACCGCCGGCGAAAGCGACGAAACCGTCACACCCTACAACATTATCGGCACATTCTTTGACTACGCGCAAATCACGCTTGAAGGTCAGGGCTTTCATGTTGAAATCGGTGACTATCAATACAATGATGATTTTGACTACGGCTACGTCATTGCCATGACGCCCGACGGCTCAGCGCCCTTGAAAAAGGGCAGCACCATTACACTGACCGTTTCCAGAGGTTCCGAAAAGAAGAGTGAGAGCAGCAGCGAAAGCAGCAGTGAGAGCAGCAGCAGCGAAAGCAGCGAAATCTCCGAGGAAAGCTCCCGCACAGAAGCCTCCGGCACCGGCACCACAAGCAGAGCAAGCGCGGACAACGCGGTTTTCAGCGGATTCAAGGCGAACACCTCCTACCTCTCTGAGGAGGAGGTCGCCAAGATGAGCCGCGAAGAACTGAACTTAACTTTAAATGAAATATACGCAAGAAGGGGAAGAATTTTTAAAGACTCTTCCCTTTCGGCGTATTTTGGTTCTCAATCCTGGTACACTCCGAAATATGACGCCGAACAATTTGTCAAAAATGTTGTGTTCAACGACTATGAGGAAAAGAACCTGACCCTTCTGCGGCAGACGCAGATTGACAAGGGGTATGTATAATCAGCGATTCCCGATAAAGCTTAAATATCCTCACCGGAGCGTATTATGAAAGAGACTTTCTTAAAAATATGGAAAAGCAGCCTGCTGTTCGCGTTTGTTCTGAACGCGGTATTTTTGGCGCTGTGCGTGGTGTTAACCTCATTCACGTATGAAACAAGCGCGGATTTTTACAATTCCATGCGCATTTGCCGCGACCATATCTACACCAACGCCACTGTCAACTACCTGCTGGCTAGTCTGATTGGAACGGCGCAGTATGCTTTTCCGACAGTGAACTGCTTTGTGATGTTTGAGGTGCTCGCCTCCTTCTTCGCGTTTACCTCCATCACCTTTGTGTTTGCGGACAAGTACAACAAGCGCAAGGCGTTTATCTTTGCCACGCTGCTCAATATAATGTTTGCGCTGCACCACTATACCAATGTTGACAGCACCCGCACCGCGGCGCTGCTGTGCGCGGGCGGCTTTTTGCTGATTCTGCTTGCGATATTCCAAAAGCGCTACACCCTCTCCTGCTGGGTGGGCGTGGCAGAGGTCGTGCTCGGCTCGTTCTTGAACGTCACCTATTTCTTCATTGCACTGGGCTTTGCCGTGGCGTTCTTCTTCGGCGACATGATTGCCAAGAAAAAATACCGCCTGCCGTTCCGCAAGCTGTTTTGGTATTTCAGACCGTTTTTGCTGATGTTTTTGCTGACGGCGCTGGTGACGCTCGGACTGCACCAGTTCTCCTATTCCGTGAACCACGCCACCGACGAAGCGCGCAATTTCTACGAGTATTCCACACTCAGCAACGAAATCAGCGCGCTCCCCTTCCCCAGCTACAACGACCACACGGAAGCGTTTGAGAAGGTGGGAATTCAGACCGAGGCGGACTATGAACTGCTGAAAAACGGCTACTATGACGCGGACAACGCGCTGAATAACGACGCGCTGCGGGCGGTGCATGAAATGCAGCTTACGGACAACCCGCGCAATATCGTTAATATTTCCTTTGCGGTGTTTGAGGACAACTACGCGGAAGTCATTCAACTCAACCGCTCCATTATTGTGCTGGCGGTCTATCTGATGGTTTCGCTGCTCTTTATCATCTATCACAAAAACCGTTTTTCGTTTTTCCCGCTGTTTTTCCTGATTGTCGGGTTCATCTCCGGCTTTGTGCTGCGCTGGCTCTACAGCGGCGCGAACAACCTCACCTATGGTATTTGGGTGTTCATGATGGCTATGCTGCTCAACTCGTTCAACTTTGAGGTGCTGCGGCGCGAAAAGCCGTCCTCCAAGCTGCGCATGAACAACGGCTACATGATTATCTCCTGCGTGATTATCGCGCTGCTGGCAGGCTTGAACGGCTTTGTTTACTATTACAACCACATTACGCCCGAGGAACAAAACAGCGCAAGGTTTTTGATGACGGAATTAGACCGCAACCCGGACTGCTTCTATATCATGGACCCTGTGACAAAAGCGGGCTTTATTGAAAATACGGAAAACTACCTGCACCCGATGTGGGGCTTCCGCGAGGATTATCTCAACAATCTCGACGACTTCGGCTACTTCCATAAGGAAAACACCATGCAGCGCCGCAATCTGCCCGAAAATATTTATGAAGCGGCACTGAGCCGCCGGAAGGTCTATGTGATTGACAACAACATTGTGTTCCAAAAGGAAAAGTACTTTACACAGCATTATGTCGAAAGCGGTCAGCGCGCTGTCTATGATATGGTGGCGGAGCCGAACGGCTATCAGATTTATCGCGTCATCAGCGAATAAACCGATATAATACACCTCGGTGCAAACGCATTGAGGTGTTTTTATCATGAAAAAGGAGGGTAAAAAGTGAATCAAATCATCATTCATGTGGACATGGACGCTTTTTACGCCTCTGTGGAAATCCGCGATAATCCCTCACTGCGCGGCAAGCCGCTGATTATCGGCTCGCTGCCGAGCGAACGCGGCGTGGTGGCAACGTGCAGCTATGAAGCGCGAAAATTCGGTATTCATTCCGCTATGAACATCAAGGAAGCCTACCGTTTGTGTCCGCGCGGCATTTACATGCACCCGAACTTTGAAAAATACAAGGCGGTGTCCGCTCAGCTTCACCAAATCTGGGACGATTACGCCACCGCGTCGGAGCGGATTGCGCTTGACGAAGCGTATCTCGACGTGACCAAACGCGCCAAAACCTTTGACGGCGCGCGTGAAATCGCGAAAACCATCAAGCGGCGCACCCAACAGGAGCTGGGACTAAGCTGCTCGGTCGGCGTGGCGTATTCCAAAACGGCGGCAAAAACCGCGAGCGAGGAGAAAAAGCCCGACGGCTATTTTGAAATTCCCACACCGCTTGATTTTGTCAATCTCATCATTGACCGCGACGTGCGCGTGCTCTATACGGTGGGCGCGAAAACCGCCGAAAAACTCTACGCCGCCGGAATTCACACCGTGCGCGACATTCAGGAGCACAAGGACGACGTGATTCGCCTGTTTGGAAAGCAGGGGCAGTGGATTACGCAAATCGCGTTCGGCGTTGATGACCGCAAGGTGGTTCCCTACCTTCCGCAAAACGCGAAATCCATCGGCAAGGAGCTGACCTTTCAGCAGGATGTGACAAACGAGGCGCTGCTGAAAGACGTGATGTTTTTGCTCTCGCTCTGTGTGGAGCACCGCGCCAAGCGCTACGGGCTGTTCGGCAAGGGCGTTTCGCTGAAAATCACCTATGCCGACATGAAAAGCATTACGCGCTCCAAAATTGTGCCTCCTTGCGACTCTGCCATCACGGTTTATCACGAAGCGCTGCAGCTGTTTGAGCAGGTGAACAAGCGCCCTGTGCGGCTGATTGGGGTAGGAATCTATAACCTTTCGGGCGAGGAGCGGCAGCTTAGCTTCGACGACTTTTTGGAGGAGCCGAAGCGCGCCCGCGAAGCCGAGCGCAGAGAACATTTTCAACGGCTGCAGGAGCGCTATCACCTCGATTTTGAGGGACATTTGGAACAGATTTACAAAGGCGAAATTCTCCACAGAACCGCCGAATATATGCGAAGGGCAAGCGAGAGAGTACAGTGAAAATTACGGCGCTGACAGAAAACACCTTCCGCAGCCTGTCCGCCGGGCAGACAATTTTGATTTAACAAAACCTTTAAGACAATTTATGACAAGAAAATGAAGTTTTTTCCGAAAGCACTTGACAGAGCGCAAAAAGAGTGCTAAAATACGTTTAATTTAAGATACTAAACCGTTGAAGCGGAGATAACGGCAATCATGCCCCTACAGAGAGCCTGCGGCGCTGAGAGTCAGGTGAGAAACAAGTTGTCAAATGGACCGCGGAGGGCGCAGTCAAACGGAATTTTTCCGGAGTATTCTGCGACGTGCAGGCAGACGTAACTTGCCGGGGATATGTTGGTATCCCGCAAAGCGCACGGGTTAACCGTGAAATTAAGGTGGCACCGCGGATAAGCTTTTATTCGTCCTTAACAGAGCTTTACTCTGTTGAGGGCGTTTTTATTTTATCTGACAGGAGGTTAGATGATGCAGATTTTCCCTGCTTTTGAAGAAGTTCAGCGCATTGCGGCGCAGGGCAGCTATGACGTTGTTCCGCTGAGCTGTGAAATTCTTTCGGACTTCACCACGCCGATTGAAGCCATGCGCATTTTAAAAACGGTTTCCACGCACTGCTATATGCTGGAATCCGCACAGGCAAACGACCGGTGGGGGCGCTACACCTTTCTCGGCTTTGAGCCGAAAATGGAAATCACCTGTATCGACGGCGTGATGAAGGCGGGAGACAAAACCCTGAAAACGGACAATCCCTCGGCATTTCTCAGGGAACTGCTCTCCGCCTGCAAAAGCCCGCGTATTGAGGGGCTTCCGCCGTTCACAGGCGGCTTGGTCGGCTATTTTTCATATGATTATCTCGGCTACAGCGAGCCGCGCGTTAAGTGCGCTGTCGAGGACAGCGAGGCGTTCAAGGACGTTGACTTAATGCTGTTTGACAAGGTGATTGCCTTTGACAACGTGCGGCAAAAGATTGTGCTGATTGTCAACATGAAGCTCAGCGACCTTGAAGCGAATTATCAAAGGGCGGCAGACGACCTCCGTGATTTGGCGTCGCTGCTGAAAAACGGTAAAAAGGCTGAAGAACAGCGCGGCAGGCTGCTTGGCGAGGTGACGCCGCTGTTTAACAAAGAGCAATACTGCGGCATGGTGGAGCGTGCAAAGCGGCACATCCGCGAGGGCGATATTTTTCAGATTGTGCTGTCAAACCGCCTGAGCGCGCCGTTTGAGGGCAGCCTGCTCGACACCTACCGCGTTCTGCGCACAATGAATCCCTCACCCTACATGTTCTATTTTTCGGGCACGGACGTTGAGGTAGCGGGCGCTTCTCCCGAAACGCTCGTCAAGCTGGAAAACGGTGTGCTGCACACCTTTCCGCTTGCGGGCACGCGACCGCGCGGCAAAACCGAGCAGGAGGATTTGGCGCTGGAGCGGGAGCTGCTCTCAGACGAAAAGGAGCTTGCCGAACACAACATGCTGGTTGACCTTGGGCGCAACGACCTCGGCAAAATCAGCAAATTCGGCACGGTGGAGGTAGAAAAGCTGCACTCGATTGAGCGGTACTCCCACGTGATGCACATCGGCTCCACGGTGCGCGGCGAAATCCGGGACGACAAGGACGCGCTGGACGCGATTGAGGCGGTGCTTCCTGCCGGAACGCTTTCGGGCGCTCCGAAAATCCGCGCCTGTCAGCTGATTGGCGCGCTTGAAAACAACAAGCGCGGCATTTACGGCGGCGCAATCGGTTATATTGACTTCACAGGCAACATGGACACCTGCATTGCCATTCGCATTGCCTACAAGAAAAACGGCAAGGTGTTCGTCAGAAGCGGCGCAGGCATTGTCGCGGATTCCAATCCCGAAAAGGAATTTGAGGAATGTCTTAACAAGGCGAAAGCCTCGCTGCGCGCGCTGGAGCTTTCACAGGAGGCGGCGCTATGATTTTACTGATTGATAATTACGACAGCTTTTCCTACAATCTCTATCAGCTGATTGGCGGCATTGACCCCGACATCCGGGTAATCCGCAATGACGAAATGACTGTTGACGAAATCAGGGCGCTCTCCCCTGCCCGCATTGTCCTCTCTCCGGGACCGGGCAGACCCGAACACGCGGGCGTTATCATCGACGTGGTGAAGGAACTGGGAGCGGAGATTCCCGTATTGGGCGTGTGTCTGGGACATCAGGCGATTTGCGCAGCGTTCGGCGCAACGATTACCTATGCCAAGGAATTAATGCACGGCAAGCAAAGCGTCGCCGCCTTTGATAAAGCCTGTCCGCTCTTTGACGGCGTTCCCGAACAAGCGCCTGTTGCGCGGTATCATTCGCTGGCGGCAGACGAAGCCACGCTGCCCGGCTGCTTGCGTGTGACCGCCAAAACCGCCGACGGCGAGGTAATGGCGGTGCAGCACACGGAATACCCGGTGTTCGGCGTGCAGTTTCACCCAGAGTCCATCATGACGCCGCACGGCAAAAAAATGCTGCAAAACTTTATATTGGGTTAAATTTGGGTAGATTTTTAGTACATTTTAGGGTAAAATAAAAAGGTTAAGGAAGGAAAACATCATTATGATTAAAGAAGCGATTGTCAAGATTGTCAGCAAGGAGGATTTGTCCTACGAGGAAGCGTACACCGTCATGAACGAAATCATGGACGGCAAGACCACACCGACGCAAAACGCGGCGTTTCTGGCGGCACTGTCCACCAAGAGCGCCAAGGCGGAAACAACAGATGAAATCGCGGGCTGCGCCACGGCAATGCGCGACCACGCCACTAAGGTTGAAACCGGCATGGAGGTGTTTGAAATTGTCGGCACGGGCGGCGACAACGCCCACAGCTTTAACATTTCCACCACCTCGGCGCTGATCGCGGCGGCAGGCGGCATTAAGGTTGCCAAGCACGGCAACCGTGCGGCTTCGTCAAGCAGCGGCACCGCCGACTGTCTGGAAGCGCTCGGCGTGAACATCAACCAAAGTCCGCAAAAATGCGTGGAACTGTTAGACAAGGCAGGCATGTGCTTTTTCTTTGCGCAGCAGTACCACACCTCCATGAAATACGTCGGCGCCATCCGCCGCGAACTGGGCTTCCGCACAGTGTTCAACATTCTCGGACCGCTCACCAATCCCGCTTCTCCCTCCATGCAGCTGCTCGGCGTGTATGACGACTATCTGGTCGAGCCGCTGGCGCAGGTTTTGATTGACCTCGGCGTCAAGCGCGGCATGGTGGTTTACGGAACGGACAAGCTTGACGAAATCTCGCTCAGCGCACCGACGAAAATCTGTGAAATCAAAAACGGCTGGATGAAAACCTACACCGTTAAGCCGGAGGATTTCGGCTTTGAACGCTGTCAAAAGGATGATTTGAAGGGCGGCACACCCGCCGAAAACGCGCAGATTACACGCGATGTGCTTGCGGGAAAGCCCGGACATCAGCGCAATGCGGTGCTCCTCAACGCGGGCGCCGCGCTTTATATCGGCGGCAAGGCGGACAGCATGAAGGCGGGTATTGCGCTCGCGGCGGAACTGATTGATTCCGGCAAGGCGCTGCAAACCCTCGAAAGGCTGATTGAAGTCAGCAATCAAGCGGAGTAAAGCATGAATATTTTGGAACAGCTTGCCGCGCACGCAGCGGAACGGTGCGAAGCGGCAAAACAAATAAATTCTTTTGAAGAAATAAAAAAGCAGGCGCTCGCGCTGCCGAGAGGTCGGTTTTCGTTTGAAAACGCCATAAAGAGCAACAATCTTGCCTTTATCTGCGAGTGCAAAAAAGCGTCGCCCTCAAAGGGCTTAATCGCGCCCGATTTTCCCTATCTGCAAATCGCGCGGGAATATGAAGCCGCAGGCGCGGACTGTATTTCGGTTCTGACAGAGCCGAAGTGGTTCTTGGGCAGCGGCGAATACTTAAAGGAAATTGCCGCAAGCGTCGCGCTGCCCTGTCTGCGCAAGGACTTCACCGTGGACGCATACATGATTTATGAAGCAAAGCTGCTGGGCGCTGCGGCGGTGCTGCTGATTGTTTCAATTTTAAGCGAAGAACAGCTGAAAAACTACCTTGACGTCTGCGATACGCTGGGACTCTCCGCACTGGTGGAGGTGCATGATGAAGCCGAAACGGAAACGGCGCTGAACGCGGGCGCGAGAATCATCGGCGTAAACAACCGCAATCTAAAGGATTTTACCGTGGACGCTCAAAACAGCCGAAGGCTGCGCGGCATGGTTCCGAAGGACATTCTGTTTGTCTCGGAAAGCGGCGTTAAAACCGCCGAGGATGTGCAAACGCTGCGGGAAATCGGCGCGGACGCGGTGCTGGTCGGCGAAACGCTGATGCGGGCGGCCGACAAAACGCAAAAACTTAACGAACTCAGGGGAAGAATATGACAAAGATAAAGCTGTGCGGGCTGACCCGCATGCAGGATATAGAAACGGCAAACACGCTCAAGCCCGATTTTATCGGCATGGTGTTCGCCGCAAAAAGCAAACGCAGAGTGACAAATTTACAGGCAGCAGAGTTGAAAAGCAAGCTTGCTCCCGGTATTCAGGCGGTGGGCGTTTTTCTGGACGACGACCTTGACATGGTGGCGGGTATGCTGAATCTCGGCATTGTGGATGTGGTTCAGCTGCACGGCAGCGAGGACGAGGAATACATCAAAAAGCTGCGCGCCATCACCGATAAGCCCATCATTAAGGCGTTTATCATCAACTCCGCCGAGGATGTGCGCCGTGCGGAAGCGTCAAGCGCCGATTATATTCTGCTTGACGGCGGCAAGGGCAGCGGAAAAGCCTTTGACTGGCGCCTGTTAGCGCATATTAACAGACCGTATTTTCTGGCGGGAGGCTTGAATCCCGCAAACGCCGCAGAAGCGGTCGCCGCGCTGCAGCCATTCGCGGTGGACGTGAGCTCAGGCATTGAAACAGACGGCGTAAAGGACGCAGAAAAAATGACGGCGTTTGTCGCCGCAGTCAGAAAGGGAGAACAGCAATGACAAATCCAAACGGCCGTTTCGGTATTCACGGCGGGCAGTACATTCCCGAAACCCTGATGAACGCTGTGATTGAACTGGAAGAGGCGTATAACCACTACAAAAACGACCCCGAATTCAACCGCGAACTGCAAGCGTTACTCAATGATTACGCGGGCAGACCGTCGCGGCTCTATTACGCCGAAAAAATGACAAAGAATCTCGGCGGCGCAAAAATCTATCTCAAGCGCGAGGATCTTAACCATACAGGCGCACATAAAATCAATAACGTGCTCGGACAGGCGCTGCTGGCGAAAAAGATGGGCAAAACCCGCCTGATTGCCGAGACCGGCGCAGGTCAGCACGGCGTTGCCACCGCCACGGCAGCGGCGCTGTTGGACATGGAATGTGTGGTCTTTATGGGCGAGGAGGACACCAAACGCCAGGCGCTCAATGTCTACAAAATGCGGCTGCTGGGTTCCAAGGTGGTTCCCGTCACCACCGGCACCGCAACCCTGAAGGACGCGGTTTCCGAAGCCATGCGCGAATGGACAACGAGAATCAGCGACACGCATTACTGTCTCGGCTCCGTGATGGGTCCTCACCCCTTCCCCACGATTGTGCGCGATTTTCAGGCGGTGATTTCCAAGGAAATCAAGGAACAAATGCTGGAAAAGGAAGGCAGACTGCCCGACGCGGTGATTGCCTGCGTAGGCGGCGGCTCCAACGCTATCGGCAGCTTTTACCACTTTATTGAGGACAAGGACGTGCGCTTGATCGGCTGTGAGGCGGCAGGCAGAGGAATTGACACCTTTGAAACCGCGGCGACGATTTCCACCGGCAGGCTCGGCATTTTCCACGGCATGAAATCCTATTTTTGCCAGGACGAAAACGGTCAGATTGCGCCTGTTTACTCCATTTCGGCAGGTCTGGACTATCCGGGCGTCGGCCCCGAACACGCGCATTTGTATGACATCGGCAGAGCGGAATATGTGGCGATTACCGACGACGAGGCGGTTGACGCATTTGAATATGTTTCAAAAACCGAGGGCATTATTCCCGCGATTGAGTCGTCGCACGCTTTGGCGCACGCCATGAAAATCGCTCCGAAAATGGACAAGAAACAGATTATCGTTGTCACTGTCTCCGGCAGAGGCGACAAGGACTGCGCGGCGATCGCGCGATACAGAGGAGAGGATATTCATGAGTAAGATTGCAGAAGCCTTCGCAAACGGCAAGGCGTTCATTCCGTTCATCACCTGCGGCGACCCCGATTTGGCAACCACCGCCGCCGCAGTCAAGGAAGCGGTGAAAAACGGCGCGGACTTGATTGAACTGGGGATTCCCTTCTCCGACCCCACCGCCGAGGGTCCCGTGATTCAGGGCGCGAATATCCGTGCGCTGCGCGGCGGCGTAAATACAAATAAGATTTTTGACTTTGTCCGCGAGCTGCGCCGGAAAATCTCGGTGCCGATGGTATTCATGACCTACGCCAACGTGGTGTTCTCCTACGGCACGGAAAAGTTCATTTCCACCTGCCGCGAAATCGGCATTGACGGCTTGATTCTCCCCGATATTCCGTTTGAGGAAAAGGACGAGTTTCAGCCGGTTTGCCGCAAATACGGCGTGGATTTAATCTCGCTGATCGCTCCGACCTCGGCAAACCGCGTCGGCATGATTGCCAAGGAAGCGGAGGGCTTTATTTATCTGGTGTCGAGCCTCGGCGTTACCGGCGAGAGAAGTGAAATACAAACCGATTTGACTTCCATTGTCAACATCATCCGCGAAAACACCGACGTTCCCTGCGCCATCGGCTTTGGTATTTCCAAGCCCGAACAGGCAAAGGCTATGGCGGACATTGCCGACGGCGCGATTGTCGGCTCGGCTATCGTCAGACTGCTGGAGCAGTACGGAACCGACGCACCGCGCTATATCGGTGAATATGTCGGCAAGATGAAGGCGGCAATCCGCTGAGCGCATACTTCACAAAACAAAAGACAGACTGAACACGCGCGTTCAGTCTGTCTTTTATCTTTTCTGTATTATTGTTTTTCCCACTCTGCAATGCAGGCTCTCACACTGCTGACGGGAATCATAAAGCCGCCGCTGAAATGCTCAAACAAATCGAACGCGCCGCCGGTGTTGATTCCGCAAAGCAGCATATCGTCCGAAAACGCAGCGCCGCCGCTGCTGCCGGGATGAAGGTATGCGTCGTGCTCATATACTTCATCCGTGGATTCCTGCCCGCTTTGCTTGTCGGTCATGGTGACGGTTTTTAAATCGGAGGTAATCAGTCCGTAGGACACCGTCAGGCGCTTGCCGTCGGGATGTCCGAGACAGACCAGCTTGTCGCCCGGAGAAGGGTCTCCCTCGTCCAGCTGCGCAACAGCCAGTTCGCTGTCCGCCGGAAAGCTGACAATCGCCAAGTCCGCCGATTGGCTGACATATTCCACCCTGACGTCCGCAAGCTTATCGTAAAAGCCGGGGTCGAGAACCTCCACGCCGAGCTTGTCAAAGGCGGGCTCGCTGACGGTTTCCACCTCGGTTTTGGCGGTGTAGACCTTATAGACCGCGTTTTTATCGTTCACAACATGCGCCGCGGTGACGGCATAGCATTTGTCGCTGTCACGCCTGATTATCACGCCGCTGCCGCCGTGTCCGTAGGTTACGGAGCCGTCTTTCCGGTTTTCTGTTTTCGGCAAAAGCCCGACGACAGAGCTTTCCACCTCACCGAGTCTTGCCTTCATTTCCGGGAACAATCTGTTCTTGCTCTCGTTTTCTCGAAGCACCGGAGCCACAAAAATAACCGCAAACAGAATTGCCGCCACAACCGCAACGCCGACGGAAATCATGATGATTTTTTTTCGTTTCATGCCATCTCATCCCATACTCAAAACTTGTTTCTATATTATAACACGCTTAGTCTTAAAATAACAGATACAAAATACCCGAAGATGAAGATAAATTCTGACAAATTTCATCATATTCCATAACACGCAAAAACGCCGGACTTTCTTGTCTGACCGTCCGGCGCATTATTTGTTTTATGAGGTGAGCTTTAGTATTTGTCCGCAAACGCTTTCAGCTTTGCGCTGTCAGGTCTGCCGTTGAGAATCGCGCCCTCAACGATTGTCGCGCCGGGAGCGCTGGGCTGCAAGCCTGCAACCGCCTTTCCGAAGCCGGAGCCGCCGGAGGTGGCGAACAGAACAATCTTCTTGCCGCTGAAATCATATGCTTCCAAAAAGCTGTTGATGATGGTCGGGGCAACGTACCACCAAACCGGGAAGCCGACAAAAACGGTGTCGTAGCCGCTGATGTCTGCCGAAGCGTCGGCAAGCGCGGGGCGTGAACTTTTGTCGCGCATTTCAAGCGAGCTGCGCGAATTCTTGTCCTGCCAATTGAGGTCGGCTCTTGTATAGGGCGTTTCGGGCTTGATTTCATACAAATCGGCGCCTGCCGCCTGTGCCAATTTTTTTGCCGCGGCAGCGGTGGTGCCGCTTGCCGAAAAGTATGCGACCAGTTTTTTACTCATGATAAATCTCTCCTTTTTGATGTTATTGAAGCAGCTTGACAGCGCAGGTGTAGGCAAGCTCACCGATGGAATAATAGGTGTAGCCGACCGACGCCTGCTCCATCGCCTTTTTTTGCTTTTCTGTCACGACCGTATAGGGATAGATGCCGTAGATGAACGGAAAGAAGGAATAGATAAACGCCTGCCGCGCCGCAGCGTCCATATCGCCGCAGAATTTTCGCAGCAAATTGTCCACCGCCTTCAGCGAATTGCCGTAGGCGACCTTGAACTCGCGAAGGCGTTCCTCGCGGCTGTTTTCTTCCATATCGTAATGGTTCATGCTCATCAGCTTCAGGAGCAGACGGCGCTTTTCCAGCGATTCCGCCAGCGCTCTCGCAAGACCGTCCTTTGTCATGCTGTCAAAGCGTTCGGCAAGGTTTTGCAAATCAGCAACCCAAAGCTCGTATTCCTTTTGCAAAATCGCAAGAAAAATCTCTTCCTTAGTCTCAAAATAATTGTAGATGGAAGCGCGGGAGAAGGTGGTGGATTCCGCGATTTTCATTATCGTAATATCCTTGAAGCTCAAATCCTTGTAGAGCGTTTTGCACGCGGAAATAATTTCTTCCCTGCGTGCGTTGGTCAGTTCGGGAGACCCCTTTGGCATAATATCACCTGTCTGTCTATTCTGAAAAAAAGTCTATACAAAACGGCAAAGCGTGCCGTCATAATCATTAATTGGTTTGAATCGTCTGGCTTCCGGTTGTCCAGACATGCTTTTCCTGTGCGTTTTCGCGCTTGTTTTGCGCCATCACACCCGCGAGCGCGTGCGGCACATACGGCTCCTCAAGATAAGCGATTTCTTCTGCGGTCAATTCCAAATCAACCGCCTTTGCCGCGCCCTCGATATGGTGCGGCTTGGTGGCGCCGACAACGGGCGCTGTGACCTTTTCCAACAGCCACGCGAGCGAAATCTCTGTCATGCTCACGCCGCGCTGTTCCGCAAGCTCCGCAACGCGGTTGATAATCACGCTGTCCTGCGGTGCGGTGGCGTCATATTTGAACTTCGCGTAAGCGTCCTCCGCCGCACGCTTGGTGCCGTTCTCCCCCGGCTTGCGCGAGAGTCTGCCGCTTGCAAGCGCGCTGTAGGGCGTCAGCGCAATGTTTTCCTCCGCGCAGTAGGGCGCCATTTCGCGCTCCTCCTCGCGGAAAATAAGGTTGTAGTGTCCCTGAACCGAAACGAACTTGGCAAAGCCCTCTTTTTCAGCGATGGCGTTTGCCTTGGCAAGCTGCCACGCAAAGCAGTTGGAAATGCCGATATACCGCGCCTTGCCCGCCTTGACAACGCGGTTCAGCCCGTCGAGAATGTCCTCAATCGGCGTATTCCAATCCCACATGTGATAAATATACAAATCCACATAGTCCATGCCGAGATTGCGCAGGCTGGTATTAATCATATTTTCGATGTGCTGCTGACCGCTGACGCCGCCTTCGATTTCCTCCGCTGTGCGCGGAAGAAACTTTGTGGCAACCACCACGTCCTCACGCTTGGCAAAATCACGGAGCGCGCGTCCGACATACTGCTCGCAGGTTCCGCTCTGGTAACCTATGGCGGTATCGTAGAAATTCACACCCAAATCCAAGCCGTGTTTGATGATTTCTCTGCTGTGCGCTTCGTCGAGCGTCCAGCTGTGCTGTCCCTTTTGGGAATCGCCAAAACCCATGCAGCCCATGCAAATGCGGGAAACGGTTAAGTCCGCGTTTCCAAGCTTGGTATATTTCATTTTCCGGCTCCTTTCAATGCTGACAATCCGCTTTCTGACACTGTGTTAATAAATATATGATACACCTATTCTGACACAATGTCAATATAAAAAATTAAATATTTCTTTTTACAAAACGCGCTTGCCTGCGTTAACGAAGCGGCTGAAAATAAATCCGAAGTATTTACAATTTAACCGTTTTTTATTATACTGATATTATCAGATAATAAGGGTTGAGGTCAATGTTACTCAGACAAATCAAGTATTTCCAGACCGTTGTGGAGAAAGGCAGCTTTACCGAGGCTGCCGAGGCTTGCTATATCTCTCAGTCGGCGATTTCTCAACAGATACAATGGGCAAAAAGCTTGTTATCGGAGATAAGGCTTCAACTTACTAAGGAGGATATTATGAAAAACCTAATCATCTACTATTCCAGACGCGGACAGAATTATGTAAACGGTTCCATCAAAAGCCTTGCCAAAGGCAACGCGGAGTTGATTACCGGGTTTATCCAAAACGCCGTTGACGCGGATGTGTTTGAGGTCGATACCGTCAAGCCCTACGACAAGGATTATATGGTCTGCATCGAAGAAGCAAAGGCGGAGCTCAGAGCAAAGGCGCGTCCCGAGCTGAAAGAAATGCTCAGTGATATTTCCGATTACGACAACATCTTCGTCGTCGGTCCCAACTGGTGGGGCGTTTATCCGATGGCACTGTATACACAACTCGAAGCGCTTGACTTCACCGGCAAGACCGTGCATTATGTCGTCACTCACGAAGGCTCAGGACTCGGCGGTGTACCCAAGACAATGAAAAGTGCCTGCAAGGGCGCAAAAATCGGCGCAAGCCTCGCCGTTCACGGCGGCAACGCTCCCTCGTCCAAAGCTCAGGTGGAAAGCTGGGCAAGGTCTGCGGTGAAATAATCATACAGTATCGGAGGAATCAAAATGAAAAGAATCATCGCCTTGCTGACCGTGATTGCGCTGATTTTTGCTTTCGCGGGCTGTTCGGCTAACACAAAGAATGAAAGCACGGAAAAGGCAACCGCCTCAAAAACGGAAACCGCTTCCGCCAATGAAGCAACGGCAGAAAACAAAACATCAAATTCAACAGCAACAAGCAACGGAAAAAGCTCCGTTGTCGTCTACTTCTCGCGCACCGGTGAACAGTACGGCGTTGGTGTAATTGAGAAGGGCAACACCGCCATTGTCGCGGATATGATTGTTGAGCAGACAGGCGCGGACAGCTTTGAAATTTTGCCGAAAAACGATAACTACCCGATGACCTACAAGGAACTAACCGACGTTGCAAAGGAAGAACAGAATCAAAACGCCCGTCCCGAAATCAAGGACACTTTGCAGAATTTTGAACAATACGACACTATCTACCTCGGCTATCCGATTTGGTGGGGAGACTTGCCGATGATTTGCTACACCTTCCTTGAAAGCTATGATTTTTCGGGAAAGACTATCATCCCCTTCTGCACGCACGCAGGCTCAGGCAACGCAGGCACACAGAGCAAGATTCAGTCCGCTGTTCCGAACGCAACGGTAAAAGATGTGCTGGCAATTGCAGGAACCGATACGCAGAATAATCCCGACAGCGTAAAAACCGCCGTTAAGGAATGTCTGAATAAATAATCAAATGATAAGCAACTCTTTTCCGCAAAGGGTTGCTTAACTCACTTTTCGGGGAAAACTGCCCATTGTTTTTGCAGAACAAAATGATATAATAAAGTCAAGAAAAGAAACCAAAGTTACTTAATTTACAAAAAGGAGCTATGAATGATGGAAACAATTAATCTTAACAACGGGATCACCTGTCCTGTCATCGGAATCGGAACCTTTATGCTCGCGCCTGCGGACGCTCAAAACAGCGTGCGCGAAGCCCTGAAGATGGGCTACTCGCTGATAGACACAGCGAACGCCTATGTCAATGAGCGTGCTGTCGGCAGAGGAATTAAAGAAAGCGGTCTTAAAAGAGAAGATGTCTTTATTTCTACCAAGCTGTGGCCCAGCGAATACGAGAACGAAAACGCGGTAGATGAAACGCTTGAAAGACTCGGCGTTGATTACGTCGATTTGCTCTATATTCATCAGCCGGCAGGCAACTGGCTCGCAGGCTACCGTCAGCTTGAAAAGGCGTACAAGGAGGGCAAGGCAAGGTCCATCGGTATCTCGAACTTTGAGGGCAAGTACATTGACGAATTGCAGCACAAGTGGGAAATTGCTCCGCAGTTTATTCAGGTGGAAGCGCACCCTTATTTTTCTCAGAAAGAGCTGCGCAAAACACTCGATAAATACGGCATTAAGCTGATGAGCTGGTATCCGCTCGGACACGGTGACAAGAGCCTGATGGAAGAACCTGTTTTTGCAGCACTCGGCAAAAAGTACGGCAAAACGCCTGCTCAAATCATTCTCCGCTGGCATACCCAGATGGGCTTTGTCGTGATTCCCGGCAGCAAGAACGTTGCGCACATCAAGGACAACCTCGATATTCTCGACTTTACGCTCACTGATGATGAAATAGCAAAAATCGCAACGCTTGATAAGGATAAGCGCTACTACCACCGCACTGAAGAACAGCTTAACAGCTTTGCGGCATGGCGTCCTGAATTTGAAAGAGCTTAATCAATCGAGTAGGAGGCTGCCCAAAAATTTCGCAGCCGACCTGCCCACCACCGTGCGTACCGTTCGGTACACGGCGGTTCAATAGTTTGAGTGCAGTACCTTGTATCTGTTGAGTATGTCGTCATACCCGACGGATGCAAGGTATTCGTTTGTTAAGGCAATACCACATAATTCAGGTGTGCGGATTGCGCAGCAAGATTTTTCGTCAGGTTGTACAAATAAATCAAGGTAAGGCTGACGCCTTGCCGAGATTTTTTGGGCAAGCTGACGGAATAATATTCAAGCAAGCCGTGCGCCTTGAATTGTGCGGTGTTGCCTTAATGACCTGTGCAGAACATAGCTGTCGGCTATGCGCCAATATGCTTTTCTGCTGTTCGCCCATTCCCACGCTTTGGAATTGTTCCTTCCTCCTTCGTTTCCAAGACTACTCTTGTTCGGTCCTTCCCGAATTTTTTTCGGTACTATGACCTCTGCTGACTTCTTGCAGCCCAGCCGTACATCACTGCACGGGTTTGACGGGTGTCAATCTTTCTGTCCTTCATCACAGCTGCAAGACCTCCCCAGTTAAGAACAGCAACCTTCCTCTCATATATCCGCCGCATTTACACCACGGGGTTCGGGCAGTATTGGACTTTGTCTTGTGTCGCAGACTCGTCCGCCCCGCTTATGCCTTATATGCGATTTCTGTTCGTCAGACCGAGAGTTTGCCTTAGGCTTACTTCAGATTCCGCTTCACAACGGACACCCTTGCCCTCAGCTAACACTTCCTACTGCCAAGCGTGTAGTGGACTTTCACCACCAAGTTACTGCCCATTCTGGGCGAACGACAAATCCGAACCCATCTCCAACTGGGAGAAGGTTCGGATTATCTTCGCTTGGTGCGAGTGTTCATAACGGACTTATGTAAAATTAAGGTTTTATCGGCAGTTACACACTTTTCTCGCTCGCACATTTGTGGTTTATTCAATTTCTTCCTATAATATGGATGTAAAATTCAAGTCAAGGAGGAAATTACTATGAGAAATCCAAAATACCACCTGTATCTAACGCCCGATGAGCGGCGTACGGTAATCAACAGCCTGATTGATTTAAGGAATGACCTCATCTCACGGGGCAAATATACCGATGTCATTGACGAGCTGCTGATCAAACTCACGAAAGCCAAAGTCAAGAATATCAAGATCAAGGAGGTCTGAATTATGGCGACAAAGATTACATATACACAGCAGGGGGATTATTTACTGCCCGATTTGAAATTGCCCGAACAACCGAAAGTTGAAATCGGTATTTGGGGTAAGCGGCATTTGCGATACCTCAAAAATCATCATCCTATCATTTATACTAACCTTCTAACGTGCTGTAAGCTCACCGCCTACCTCGCTGACATCGACGAGCAGGCAGAGAAGATGTTCTTTCGGTTAGTAAATCAACTTGCAAAGCAAGAAGGTGTCAACGAAAAGCTCAAAGCAGATAACCAGATGCTGTGGGTAGCTCGAATGAATAACATTCGCAATCGTGCAGAAGAAATTGTTAACAACGAATTGATATGTACATAATATACTGCCAGCTGATGCAATCGGATCATTGCATCAGCTGGTTTTGATTATTGATTATAAGATATTCTATTTTTCTCAAGCAAAAATAGCTATTGGAATCACAATCAATGCTGGTCCGGGTATTCGAGTTCTTAACTCAGGCAAATTAAACTGTTTTGTTTCATCATTATTTAAGCCAGAGAACATTTTATTTAATAGTCCCTCAGAAACCACTGACAGTGAAGACTTCCTTAACAAATCAATACTTTCCGATTCATCAGGACATACTGATATTACTTTTCCAAGCACTCTAAATCTTCCACCTATTATTTCAGAAATATTGTCATTTTCCAAATACTGCTCTTGAGCAGAAAGTACAACAGTTCCATTACTATCAGATAAAACAAAGTCAATTGTTCCGCTTTGAATAAGTTCACTGCGGAATGTTTCAATTTGTTTTATAATTTTGTAGTTACTGCTTTTCTGGGCGTTAGCTTGTTTTTTCGTTCCTAATTCCGGCTCATCAGAAAGATTGTTTGCTAATTTTATAAAATCAACAAATAATTCTAAGTAATTTACTAATGGGTTTTTTTCAAGTTGTCCGGATACCTCTATAAAATCTCCGACTTGAATGTCTTTGATATTTGAATTGGTTTTTATGGCTTTATTTTCAATTAACATACTACGAAACTTAGATAGCAAAGAAGCGTTTGTATGTATTTTTTCACGAATTATATTTTCAGTTTCTCCTTTTTTCCCTGAATGGTCGACATTACCTGAAACATCCAATTTAAGAAGTTTGCTTAATAGTGTTGCTGAAGTTGAGACAGAAACACCTGCTTTCTCTCCGTTAGTACTTTCCTTTTGCATAGTGTAATTTACTTGGCTGACCGTTGAAAATCCATCTTCAACTATAGCGAGCATATCTAATACTATTTTTTCGTTAATATATACGGGTATAATAAGATTGTTCGAAGATACTTTTTTATCCATACTATTCCTTCCTTATATTTTTATTATTCGCACAAAAACAGGATACCGTCTCCTTTGGTCGATTCATTTTTGCTTTTGGGATGAGATCCATATTCATTCAAAAGCTGCACTGCTTCATTGATGGAATAATCATCAGGCAGATCATCTTTGTACTGCGGGAACTCATTGATAAAGTCATCATAAAGAATATATGTTGTATCAATGAAGACTTTGTAGTTTTCAGTTTCAAACTGTTTTATAGTTCCCCAACAATGAACCCATAGTAATTCAAAGAATTGCAAGGTTTGCTCTAAATCGGGAAAATCTTGATAAATCAATGTAGCGCTCTGCGATTGGAAAATCTCAATTTGCCGTTGCAGTGATTCTACAGAGCTCAAAATATGAGCACATCGATTTTTAGTAGAGTGTTGCCCTTCTTTAGGTAAACAATCCACATTGGAACTTAGTAGCTGAATCCAGAAATGAAAGGAATGCTTTTCATCTTTATCGCATAATCCATAGCATTCACTGGCAACGCGAGACATCAGCCTACGGTAGATTCGTATGAATTGACGCATTAATTCTTCGTGTCTGGCTTTGTTTTCTATCGCCTGGATTTTTGTTTTTCGGTAATCTAACAACCACGCCACAACAACAGACGCTATTCCACCGGCGCCTACACTTGCAACAACAGTACTCCAAGCGGGATCCTTAATAAAGAATGTTAATGCAGTAATAGCTATCGAAATAAGCAATAAAACAACATATAACAAATGCGGTATTTTATATTTCATGATTTCCCCCTTTGCGTACTTTTAAATATGGGGCAGGATCTTGTTGATCATAAAAAAGCATATCGTACAGGTTTTATACCTATTCATTACGTTGGGCAATATCAATGGTATAATCACAAACAATATGTATGAAATAATTTAAGAAGCTGCTGTAACCTATTACATTAAACTGAAAGGAATAGCGCCAATCCACAAAAAAGTTTTTTATTGTTTCCAAGTTAGCCTTGAGAGTTTCATCATTTTGATGGGCTTTCTCCTTAATCATTGTTGAAAGGTTATCTCTGTGTACTTGGGGCAGTGAATAAAACAGCTTATCTATATTGTGCGTAAATTCAAATGAACCAGTTTCGAGTTTAGTTATGTATTTCAGAGCTAATTCAGCCGCAAGAACCCCATTTGTTACTAAAGCCGGAATTAAATAAGGATGCTTTCCTGTCTTATAATCTTCATCAAATTTTTGCATCTTTACCGGATCATCCCAAGGGATACGGCAACGTTCTTCCAAATCACAAAAGACAAAATAAAACGCTTTACAGTCAAGGAGTATACCGTCATCATGTGAACGGTATATGTATAATCCATCATCCTGAGGATAGTTATCAAAATCCTCGGGAAGTTTTATTTCGTATGCTTTTTCCAACAATTTTCCTCATTTCTTTATTTCACACAACGGCAGGATTTCTTCAAGTTTTTGGACGATGCGTTTTTGCTCGGCGAGGGGTGGAAGAGGAATAATACTTGTCCGTAAAAACTTTAGAGAAACAAACGGTTGTAGTCCTCCACGAGCTTTCTCCTGCATTACACGTTCCTCATTTTTTAAATAATACAAAACATATGACATATCTAACAGATTTGAATCTATTGGTTTAAAAAGAGCCATATTCTTGATAGAAAACTCTCTATCTTTTTTCACTAAGACCGGATTTCCTATGGTTCCTATCATAGCCAATAATATGTCACCATCATCAACTCTTGATCTATTGTTTATTTGCTTTGCGTCTTCATATGATATTAATTTAGCAGATTCAAAATCTATTAAACCGTTCCTTAGATTCTTGCTTGTTACAAGAGGTATGCCATCCGTAACGTATTTGGGCGTATCGTGTGTGCCATCTCTGACATCTAATATATCAGCAAACCGCGTCCATTTCCAATTATCAGGAATATCAAACGGTATTTCATCATCGGAGATTTCGGGGAGAGGTTTTTGCTTTTTGATTTTGCCTTCTTTGATTAGTTTTTGCTTTTCTTCCTGTATCTGCTCATATAGCTCTTCGGCTGTGCCGTCCTCGGGGAGTTGTTCGGTAATTTTGCCTTGGATTGCGGCGTCGATCAGCTTGCTTTTCAGAGCGTTAAGGTTATCTGTATATTGCGCTTGCAGTTTCTCTATGGTGTCAAGAATAGAAAAAGCTTGTTCTATCATTTTGACGATACGTTTTTGCTCAGAATACGGCGCAACAGGAACAAGATAGTTCTTAATAACGTCAGATTGAACTCTCTGCTGTCCAACAACGCCTTTATATGAAGCAGTGCCGGTTGATATAAATCTCTGATCAAGAACAAGATAGTAAGTATATTGCGGCAACATCTCTTTCTGGCGAAGAATTATTAACTCTGTTGTTCCACCGCCAATTCCGTTAGGTAAATCGTGCGCAATAAAAGATTTTCTATTCTCAAAGCAGGGTGTTATCTTTGCGAACGCTACATCACCATCTTCAAATTTTGTATGGTTTTTTGCTGCTCTTTCCCATTTTTGAATTTCAAATGTAAATGCTCTATCAAAACCGCCGCTGATTCTTTCCATAGGAATAAAAGCAGCCGCAGTATCATTATCTGCTATTACTTTCGGGTTAATCTTATAAAGGTCTTTTAGGCGAACCCAAGCCCACGAATCAGGAAGTGCATAAGGTCCATCTTCAACAGATACAATCGGCTTCTTTTCATAAATTAAATCAAGTATATCTTTAGCTGTGCCGTCTTCCTTGAGCTGATTAGTTAGTTTGCCACTAAATGCTAAGTGAAGAATATTACATCTGATAGTAAAAGTATCAATCACAGCTCTATCCCTCCCAGCAGCTCTTTGAGCTGAGCGACAGCGGCGGCGATGCCGTCGGATTCCTCCTGCATTTCGTCGAGGATTTCCGAAACAGTGCGGTCATCTTCCTCGGTGAAGTCGATCCACTTGAAGTTCAAATCTTCACGCTTTGACACTTCATCAGCCGTGAATCTGCGCCATCTGCCGTTGGGGTTGGTTTGGGCGTCATAGGTTTCTTTGCGGTCATCCATATGACCGACGCAATAGCAGTCCACAAAATCCTGTAAGTGTTCTCTTGTCATAGGCTTTGTCGCCAGTGTATGCTTTACGCCTGTGCGGTAATCATATACCCAGATATCCTTTGTCGGTTCGCCCTTTTCAAAAAAGAGCACATTAGTTTTGACGCCGTTTGCGTAAAAGATTCCTGTGGGCAAACGAAGAATGGTATGCAGATTATAGTCCTTTAGCAGCTTTTCACGGACTTTTGCCGTGGAGCCGCCATCGGTCAGAACACTGTCGGGCATAACTACGCCGACACGTCCGCCTGTTTTGACGATTGACATAATATGCTGCAAAAAATTAACCTGATTATCCGATGTCTTTATAAATTCCGGTCTGTTGGAGGATACATCTACACTGCCCTGCGGACGGGTTCCAAAGGGAGGATTTGTCAGGACTACCTGATACATTTTGTCCGAGGTATCGATCAGTGAATCCTGATAGACAATCGGACTTTTCTTAACGCCGATATCGTGCAGATACAAATTCATCGAAGCAAGGGTAACGACCAAATCGGTGTTATCCGCTCCGTATAACGCATTGTTTTTCAGAAATTTTTGCTTTTCAACATCCTTGCTCTGGGGCTTCATATGCTCATAAGCCGCAAGGAGAAAGCCTGCCGTTCCGCAACAGGGATCGGCTACGGTTTCGGTGATTTTGGGATCAACAACATCTACAATAGCAGAAATTAATGCTCTCGGTGTAAAATACTGACCCGCGCCACTCTTTTTGTCCTGTCCGTTCTTTTCGAGGATCTTTTCATAGATCGCGCCTTTTAGGTCGCCTTCCATCATATACCAGTTGTCCTCATCGACCATTTCAATGACCTTTTTGAGCATAACGGGACGGTATAGCTTGTTGGTAGCCTTAGTAAAAATCGTACCGATCAAGCCGTCGCATTTGGAAAGCTCTTTTAAAATCTCCTCATATTTTTCAACGAGGTCGTCGCCGCTTAACGAGCTTAAATCCTTCCATTTACAGCCTTCCGGAAGATAGCTTTTTAATCCCATCGACTCCTTTTCGTCGTCCATTTTTAAGAACAGGATATAGGTCAGCTGCGTGATATAATCTGTGAAGCCAACGCCTGCCGCTGATAGTACATTTGCTATATTCCACACCTTTGAAAGCAAGGCGGATTCGGTCTTTTGTGTGGTTGCCATTCTTTACACCTCTTATGCTGCTCTCAGTAAAAATCTTGACATCGTTTGTATCTCGTCGTTGAAAACAGGAGCAGTAAAACTTGTTATTCCTCTGCGCCAGAGGTCTGTGTCGATTTCATTTAATTCCATTGCGGTGATTGCGCCGTCGTTGATCACGAACTCCGCAATCTGCCGCATAATTTCTATTTGGTCATCCGATAAAGCACGCTGCGCCTGACCGCAGTACAGGTTGAAGCGCTGCGAGTAGCCCTTGATCAATGCGGTGAGCTTTTGGTTTTTATGATAAGCAAAACGCACAATCTGAATGAGATTTGTCAGCGCGTTGAAATTAGCCTTCATATCCAGTTCATCTACATTACCGAATTCGTCAATCACTTTGTAATTGCGCCAGATTTGATATGGGCTGTACTGACGGCTTTCCGAAAGCAAACTGTCACGCAATTCAACAAGCATACTGTGAGTGATCACAACATCCTCGGAATTGTATATGATACGCAAAGCCTCAATGCTGTCTTTATTATCATTAAGATACTTTTCAAAATTATCAATAAAGGACCGTGCGGTTTCCTTGGAAAAGCCTGCATAGATGAGCTTATCGGGATCATCCTCGGTTGTTACAAAATAACCTCGCTGCATTTCCAGCAGTTTGCGCCGTGCAGGAATGTTGCCGATTAAATCTATAATCAAATCCATTCGCTCGGTATTGTCGTTTGACGGGCTTGTATATGTAGGAAGGAGCTCTTTATCATAAGCTTCCTGAATACGAAAGGCGATGGTTTTGGGAGAAAAACCAAAGGTAGTATTAAAATAGTCAAGATGTTTGCCGAACAGTACGTTGTTTTCGTATCTGCGATTGATAGTTGAGCAATAGTCGCGCAACAGCCAAAGGTTTTCATCGCTCACTTCGTTGTGGGCAAGGTGCTCCAACAGTTTATCCAGCGGAAGAACCTTTTTGCCGTTTCCGGGACCGATTACAGGCTGAGGAATCACCTTATCTGACTCTGTTACGCCCACTGCGTCAACAATGTAGTAACATTCCTTGGTGATTGCGTTTGGAGTGACTTCTTTCAGCTTATCGTCGTCGATTACACGGCAGCCGCGTCCCTTCATCTGCGTATACAGGGTGTCCGAACGGACATCTTTCATAAACAGAACAACTTCAAGCGGTTTAACGTCTGTGCCGGTTGCTACAAGTGTAACAGTAACAGCGATTCGGAAATCCTTTTCCACTCTGAGGTCACGAATCAAACCGTTTGAATCTTCTGCGGTGTAGGTGATTTTCTGCACAAAATGTTCGGGAACTTCGCCGCCTTCAAATTCTTCGCCAAAAACTTCTTTTGCAATTTCTACAATCCGAGTAGCGTGATAATCATCCTTGGCAAAAATCAAGGTCTTTGGAATATACTCCCATTTCTTTTCCCGCTCAGGATATAAGTCTTCATATAACGCTTTTTTATAGGTGGTTAATACCTTTCTGATTTGGTCGGGATTTACTACCGACCTATCCAGCGCAGAAGAATCGTAATCTATTCTGTGGTGTGCTTCGTATTCGTTTTCATTGCCGGTTCTGCGAGAAGTTTCAACAACACGAGTTCCGGCGTCAATAACGCCGCCGTGCTCGGTTTTTTCTGTTTTTATTCGATATATTCTGGACGGGACATTGACCCCGTCTACTACAGAATCTTCATATGAATATTCTTCAACCTTATTGTAATTGAAGAACGCATACGCCTCCGGAGTCGGTGTTGCGGTCAATCCGAGAACGTGAGCATCCGAGAAGTAATCAAGAACTGCTCTCCACTTACCGTAAATCGAGCGGTGACATTCATCTACAATAATGAGTTGAAAATAATCGGAGGGAAGGAAAAGGCTATCACCAAGCTGTATTTCTTTAGTTTCTTCTGCTTCTTCTTTAACAGCATTTTTTTCATCTTCGGCATCCTCACTATCGTCATCGGTGAGTTGTTTACCGGTGAGAACCGCAAAAAGCTTCTGAATCGTGGAAATTACGATATCAGCTTTTATATCAGAATCTTTTCTCAACCTTTCGATCGTATATAAAGAGCTCATTTCTTCTTGATTTTCAGTACGATTGAAGGTGCAGAATTCTGTTTTAGCTTGCTTTGCAAGATTGTTTCTATCCGCCAAAAAGAGTACTCTTTTGGCGTTAGTATAGTTTAAAAGACGATATGTCGCTAAACAAGCAAGATATGTTTTACCGGAACCGGTCGCAAGAATCGCAAGACTTTTCTTTTCGCCGTTTTTTATGGATTCTTCAAACTTCATCTCTGCACGGTATTGACAGTCGCGCAACCCGCGCTTGTCTAAACGTGGCAGAGCACCGTATTCCGATACCTGACCGATAAGCTTCAACATCTTTTTCGGAGAGTGCATTTCACTCAGCTCAATGTAGTCACTGTCCGGTTGCAGCATATTCTTAAAGTAAATCTTATTGCCGTTTGCAAGGTATACCAAAGGAATTTGATTCGGGAACCATACGCCGTACCAGTCCTGTGGATTACAGGCATAATCCTCTGCCTGAATTTGTACGTCACCACCGAGAGGGTTTTCTTCACGCTTTGCTTCGACAACAGCAATCGCTTTATCGTCAACAAACAGCAGATAATCGCTTTCTGTATTGCCTTGCATCAATGCTTCTTTAACAGCGGACGCGCTCCTCGGAACATACTCATCCCGAGATACAATATCCCATCCGGCATTAGTTAATTGCCTGTCTATTTTCACCCTTGCTTTTTCTTCGGGTAATAAACTATTCTGTGCCACAGGAGCACCTCCTCAAATTCTATTAATCCAATTTATATTATAACACATCCAGTATTTTGATACAATATGTTAATAATGATTATTAAATAAGAAATATAGCTTGTTATTATTTTAAGAACGAAATTAAGCAATAAGATTTCATAAAACTCTTGTCTGAATGAAATTTTGGACATCGATAGGTTTTCTGCTATCATACTAAACGTAATCGAGCAGAAGAATTTGTCTACAATGAATTAATATATAAATTCTACGGGCGAAGGTGATTGGTTTCACCTTCGCCCATTTTTTATAGTGACTGTATATATTCAACTAAAGAATCAGCAATTTTCATCGGCGCAGTATTTGGTGAAGTTTGGAATACTTCTCCGTTAGATGATTGCCAAATAATGATCCCATCAATGTTAAGCTGTTCTATTACATATGAGTTTTCCGGTATGTTTTTATTATAGTTCCTTTGAGCTTTAGTTGTTGATACAACACTATAATTTTTTTGAGAACTTATTCCCGTAATCTCACGGCTTCCGATTACCACACACCCGAATTGCTTAATATAGTTACGATAATCATCGGCAAATCTCAAACCGAGTTCCAATTCAGCTTGTTTGATTTCATTTTCATTGGTTTCTTTTCCGTGTATAACACCATCTTTAGAGTTTATAACTTTGATTATATCAGTCATATATTATAAACTTCCTTCCTGAAGCAGTTTTCCTGCTGCCTTCCAAAATTCTTCTCTTGTTTTGGCGAATGCAGCTCTATCTATTTCAGAGGATTTACCTGCTATATTTAGTATTTGTGAATTACCTTGATGTTGTGACTCCGTTAAAACCGCCAATGTTCCATCAGCTTTTTGCCCGATATGATGTAGTTGAAGGGCTTTGTTGGTCGCCGGGTCAATCGGTGCATTCCCATTAAGCATCCTTTGGAGGTTTGTTATCTCAGTGCCATCAGGCTGTTTGCTCTTAAAATTCAAGAAACCTTTTGAATTCAATGTGTCTTTCGGTAATAAAGCTGTCCTTCCGTTGATCATTCCGGTTGTAAGCTTTGCTTCATTAAAGTATATGTTAAATTCATCCATTGACTTAAATTGTTTAATTAAGTCAAGCGGATATTTTGATTCCTTCTGAATTTGAGCAACCTGATTCATTGTTAATCCGCCCGATGTTGCTCCTTTAAGCGCAATAGCCTCGCTTGCACCGCCGGTAAGCGCTCCGGTTATAGCACCCCATTTAAAACCATCGCTACCTGCGAGAGCGGCTGCTTTCATAGATTCATCAAAATCTTCTGTTTCTATTCCGGTTATTACACCTGCAGCAGTTCCGCCGATAAGCGCTGAAGAAGCAGCGGCAATCGCTCCTGACTTTGCTGATGTTGCAAAAATCGCAGCGGCTGCGGGAGCGCCTGCTCCTTCTGTAGCGACGGTTAATACAACACAAACAAGTATAACACCTGTTCCGATTGCAACATTCAAAAGAATCTTATCATAAGTATCATCATAAGGTTTAAATTTTTTTACCGTTGTTTTACCATCTTCACCAAGGGTGAATACATATTTTGTACCTGAAAATTGTTTATCAAGTTCATCCTTGGTATAACCAAAGTAAATATTTGATTTTTTGTTGTACGCAGCTTCTTCTAAATATTCTTTGGATATATATACTGCTTCGACGTTTTCTACAACATATTTTTTTGTATCTATATGGTCAATAACTTTAGCATATACTGCATCTTCCATATATTTTACGAGTCGTGGATCGCTTAAACCTTCAAACTCAGGAACGCTATCGGTTTGGTTATTCTTCAAATCGGCAATAGTTGTTTCCGCAGTTGTTTCGCTTTCCTTTGATTCTACAGACTCTTTCTTTTGTAAAGAACAGCCTTGAAATATTGAAAGCATAATAAGCAGAGATAAAAGCAGCGCAATACATTTTTTTATATAACGCATCATATTATTTTACCTCCTGATCATCTGTGAATGCTTCAATATTGACAAACTTAGGTTTTTTCTTCTTTTTTACAGCGATAACAATGATGATAATAACTACAATAACAGCCAGTGCCACACCGCCGATAATAAACCACAAAAGATTGTCAGTGAAGATATTTCCTTTTGCGGAATCTTCGGTAGCCATAGTAGGTTGGATGTTTTCTTCATCAACAGGTATGGCTTCTTGAGTCTTTAACACAATAGCTCCGTTACTTTCAACCTTTGCACCGCTTGCAATGTAATCATTCACTTCCTTAACTGACAACCCAGTTGCCGCAACCGCTTTTAATACATTGTTATTACCGACGTAAATTCTTTTTGTTGTGAGTTGCCCTGTATAGCGATTTCTTGAAGTAATGGTATAAATACCTTCTTCTGTGTATTTTTCCCCGTCTTTTGCCGGACGATTAAAACGCACATCTTCCGCAAGCCCGTTTGCACCGTCATTTAGAACTTCTTTTTTTATATTTATATCCAAATAGCGTGAATTGGCGAAGTCCAGATAAAAACCATTTTCTGTTACCGATGTGTTGCTTAATTCCCCTTTGGTTTTTATATCAAACGGATAAACCATACTGTTACCGTTTCGGACAGAGAATTTGAAGAATATTTTATAGTTTGAATATGTAGGGATAATTGATACATCAAAAATCTTGCGTGGATCGTTCTTGATTTCATAATCAAGTGCTACTTCATAATCGCCTTCCTCGCATAATTCTACTTCTGTATCTGCATCGGGAGATGCTTTTGCCGCAAGATAGTCTTTATATATAATCGGATCACTTTTTGCGTTGGTATAGTCGGTCTTTCGAATAATTAGAGTTCCACGTCCAAAATTTGTTTTAGGGACGCTGAAATATTCATCAAAGCCGTTGCTATCCTCTGATATTGATAAGTTTTCATCATCATTTAGTTTATCGATATTCTGTTTCAAACTGAACCATAGCTGAACCTTGTCTCCGACATTTTTCAAGAAAATCGGATTATCATCATCACCTTTAACTGTAGAGGTAAAACCGTCAACGTAGAATTCACCTATCTTCCAGTTGAAATGGACATCACCTTGTGTGATTTTTTCTTCGCCTTTATAACCGTTATCCCATCCGGTTTTTACAGACTCGCCTAAATAATACCTATTGCCCGACTGGCTTTCTGATTCTTCCGCCATAACGCTAATAGTTGTAAGAAACAAAGCTATTGTTATTACAACAACTGATATTATCTTTGTTACCTTTCCCTTGCTCATAAAACATTCCCCACTAAATTATTCAGTATTCATTTAGACTAAACTCAATATTGATACCCGATTTTGCCAACGCCGATTACTCCACGACGAATAATAGTAATTCCGAATTTGTCATATTCAAACGCATCCGGGGTAAAGGAATCAAGCTGAAAGCTATCATACTGAAAAGTTTCATAATCGAATTTTTCGTAATCGAAAACATCGATTCCGATTTCATCTAATATTTCCTGAGGTAACTCGTAATTTTGATCCACCAAGCCAAAGAAAGTACAGCCGGACTCAACGCAAAACGACATAAACAGACTGTGCCCTATATTGTAGGCGAATCCGCCAATTACACCGCCGATAAAGCTGCCGAGCATATATGCCGCCATGGCAAGTGGAGGTATTTCGACAAACCACACACTTGCTGCGATTCCTCCGCCCACAGAAAAGGCTGTTGTTATGTACAATCGAGACATTTCCTCAGCCATTTGTGCTTTATTGATTCTGCCTGTAGCAAGTCTTATTCCGCTTTCCAACGTTCCAATCATCAAAACAACAGCCGTAGAAATCATTGACGCATTTGCTCCCATCAACGTAGTTCCCAGCTTGCCGCTTTGACAACAAGCTACAAGCGCAGCTGTAATTGAGCCGTTAATAAATCCCCTCGCAGCAGAACTCAAGCCCTTATATCCCATCTCCGCAAACAGCTTAGGATTTATTTCACCTTCGGAAACGAGCATTGATATTCCGTCAATAATTGTGGGAGCTATTCCTATAACGAAAGAAATAACTGCTGCACTTAACCCGGCTGAAAAGGCTTCGCTCATTATGTCTTTTGCCGTCACTAACTGATTTATATCTAAACCGCATTCTTTTAATAATTCTTGATCGAGGTTTCCTTCTTTTGCTGCTCTTGTTAATCTTTGAGCGTCTTCTCTGCTGAGCGGAATTGATTTATTTCCTTTTTTATCAGACAGAATATCTGTTAATGTTGCTTGTACCTCTCTGTATCGAGCTACTTGATCCAGCTTTCCGTTTGCTTGCGCTACCGCTATTTTTTTATTTAACAGTTTTTGAGCATCTAACAATTGATTGGTGGGAATAAGCTTTGCTTGACCTTGATACATAGACTTATGCATATCTTCTTTCTTGATTTTCCTTTTTCCAAGGAATTCTTCAAGCGATTCATAGCTTTTTCCGGTTTTCTCTGCTTTAGCTTTAAGATGCATATATCGTTCATATGGTGTTTCTGATTGAGCAGCATATGAGCTTTTAGCATCCTTATAATACTTTAAACTGGCTCTGCTTCCCCCAAATTCCACGTCAGCGGAAGCGTATGTGTTTACATCAGGTGCTTTGGCTGTTGCGGCAGAATGATGAACAGCGGAATCAGCGTTAAAAGTTCCAGAATGCCATAATTCAGCTACAAATCCTTGAAGCTTATCAGCAGGCAAATCAGTAGATTGAACTTTTGTCATAATATCATTTGAAATGGATTCAATCTGACTGTTTATTGTATCAATCCAAAGCTGTGATATATGTCCACCCAAAGCGGCACCCATATTATCGGAAACAAACTTTAGCCCTTGTTCAAAAGCAATACTCATTACTTAATCTCCATAAATTCAGCAAGTCCATCCAAATAAAAGCTTAAGACAGCATATCTGAACATCTGATCGGCTATCAATTTGCTTGCTTCGATTTTAGTGCTGATTTTAAAGAAATCAGTTCTTTCAGTTTTTGCTTTTTCTGCAGGTGCACCCTTGATTTTTCCAAACAATCCTTTTACGGCTTTAGTACCCTTTCCAAATGCTTCTCCAATACCATCAGTGTGAGTTGCTTTTTTGATAGATTCAGTATCTGCTACGTTATCATCAAAACGTTTTGTTAATTCAATGTATTTATCATAAAAATCATCATACAAATCCTTATTACTAAAAAGTGTATTTGATTCAATATAGAATACTGCCTTGTTTCCTATTGAACCTACATTTATACCGTATTTAATCATATCCTTATCAAATCTAATGCTCGGAATAATAGCTTCGGAGGATTTATTCTTACCGACGAAAATAAGCTTTGTGTTTGAGCCAAGTTGAGCTTTATTATCATTATATATGTTTTCGTCCCAGACAACTGCCTCTACACTTCCGTCTTTAATTCCTACAACGGTATTGTTTTCTATGCTGTCATCCTTAAGTGTAATAAGCGACGATAACAATTCAGCATAAACCGTTTCTTTATCTCCTGTAACGATTATCAGTTTTTTTACCATTCCGCCAATCATAATAATCCCTCCTGTGTGTTAAATACCGGAAATATCTATTTCCTATATTATAACATACACGGGAAAAATATCAATTAAAATGACACAAAAAAACGAGTGTTTTAGCAGCAAAGTCCCATATATAGGACAGCTGATTTGTTAAAATTATAATAGGAGAAATTTTTGAAAAAATATTTTAAGACTTTGGAACAATTTAGGGGTAGAAACGTCTATATAATATAGAGGCACCTAACCTCGGAAAGGAGATGAATACAAATGCCAATCAAAATCAAGCGCAAAAACGGCAAGGTCACACGGTACAAGAACGCTGAATATATCCCACTGTTTTACTTTTTGCCGAAGTCTTTGCTTGATCATTGCGGAACGCTGCCGTTTCAGATTTCACGCTATCCCTATGAGCTGTTCACAAACTGGAAGCAGATAGAGCTGATAGAGAGCGATCAATTTGCTCTTTTGATGTACGACGCTTTCCACTATCTTGTATGGGAATATATGGGATTGAATGTTGGTCGTGAAATATATTCGGGAGATCATCCGGCTTGGAAGTTTTCTCACGCACCGTCTTTCTGGATAAAGACAATGCTGGACGAGGGCGTGCTGCCGACGATCGAGAGCCTTGTGAATGATATTCAGCCCACAACTTTTTTCGGCTTTGTCAGCGACGAATATGTTGATGCCGTTTTGAAGGATATAGTTCCGAAAACAATGGAGCGTTTCGGAATGAACGAGATTCTCGCCGTTGTCAAGGAGCACCAGTGCTTTGAGGATTTCGATTATAGATATAGCCAACAGAAAAACGACTTTAAGAACAGCTATTATCATAAGAAAACTAAGCACCCGATGATTTCGCTCGAAGCGTTTCAGGAGGATTACAAGAAAAATCACGACGGCGCAGAGTGGGATATGGCAGACGACAGTATCGACTTGGAAGGCGACACAGCTGCTAAGGTGGATGTTGAACGGTTTATGGCAACGCTGTCCGAAAAAGACAGACAGATATTGGAGCTTCGTGTTGAAGGCTATACCTATCAGGAAATAGCAGAAAAGGTCGGCTATAAAACGCACAGCGCCGTTAAGAAACGCATTGACAAAATCGGAAGAAAATTCCAAGAACAAACAAACACAGACATCGGCTTCGAATAGCACCTACTGATTGTTTTCGGTAGGTGTTATTTTTATGCCAAAAATCACACAATTAATTATTTGAAAACTGCCCCCTCTTTTCAGGGCAGTTTTACTATTTTCAGGAGGTATTTTTATTATGAAAAGTTACAAAGACAAAATCATTATCGGTATCGACCACGGTTACGGCAACATCAAAACCGCTAACCATTGCTTCAAGACCGGTATAACCACCCACGAAAGTGAGCCGCTGTTTACAAAGGATATGCTTACCTACAACGGCAAGTATTATCTGATAGGCGAAGGTCACAAGGAGTTTCTGCCCGAAAAGCAGAATGATGAGGATTACTATATTCTCACTCTCGCAGCTATCGCAACAGAGCTTGCAGACGAAGGACTGACCGAAGCGGATGTGATTATCGCAGCAGGCTTGCCTCTAACTTGGACAAGCGGACAGAAAGCAGATTTTGCAAAGTACCTTTCGCAGAACGAGAGTGTGACCTTTACTTTTCGGAATGTTAATTATCATATCCGATTCTGTGATGTAAAAATCTATCCGCAGGGATATTCTGCCGTTGTTCCAATCAAATCTTCGCTCAAAGGTTTGAGTATGGTTGCAGACATCGGAAACGGTACAATGAACACGCTTTATCTTGTCAACGGCAAGCCGCAAAGCGGTAAGATGTTCACCGAGAAGTTCGGCACTTATCAATGCACTCTCGCTATTCGTGAAGGTTTTATGCGTAAGACGCGCAGAGAGCTGAATGACTATATCATTGACGAGGTGTTGCAGACGGGCACAGCTGATATTCCCGATTCAGATTTGGAGATCATCATCGCTATTGCGGAGGAATATGTCGCAGAGATCTTCCGCCGTCTGCGTGAGCACGGATATGATGAAAGCACGATGAAGCTCTACGTCTGCGGTGGTGGTGGATGTCTGATCAAGAATTTCTATCACGAAAATATCGACCGTGTAAAGTTCATAGACGACATCTGCGCTGCCGCAAAAGGCTATGAATATCTTGCAGACGTTTATCTGAGAGCCGAGGCGAAGAATGAAGGACGTGTATAAAATGACGGTACGTTTTGATTTAACCGACGCCCGAGAGCGTGCTCTTGCAGAGTTTATGCAAACGCTTGACGTTAAGAGATATCATTCACGCAACAACTTTATCATTGAAGCACTTGCCGATTATGTGGATTTGCAGTCGATCACCCGTGAACAGCACGAGGAAGATATCCGAAACATCATTCGTGAGGAAATGCGGGCTTGCTTTGCAGAAGCAAACTTCGCTCCACAGTCTATGACAAACGCTCCGGCACTAACCGCAGAGCAACAGGAAGAAACCGAACAGGATATTCTGGACGACCTAAAACTGTTTGATTGACGGCACGATGACGGCAAATTTCAAGACCGATATTTAAATTGACGGCAAAATGCCGTCATATCAAGACAGTATTACAATCAGCAGTATAAGGCACAGCAGAACGGTCGGAATTAACACTCCGTGGCTGTGTCTTATACTGTAACAAGCAGGGAATTTGTACGGCAAATTCCAAATACAACAGCCCCCAAAGCTGTTGTAGATTTTTAGGGACACCCTATCAACCCGATGAAAGAAGGAATAAAATGACAGATAAAAACGCAAGAATCGAGCTGCGTGTTACGCAGTCCGAGAAAAACAAGATAGCTAAGCTCGCCGAGAGCTGTGGTTTATCACAATCCGAATATATCAGACAAAGGACATTGGGCTATTCACCGAGGACGGTGCTGCCTGATGTCTTTTTTGATTTCTACCAAATGCTCTGCCGCTTGTGTGACGAGGTTGCCGATAAGGTTTCGCCTGATACCGAGCGAAAGCTGCTTGAAGTCGTAGACGAAATTCAACAGCGCCTACTTCTGCCTGAGAAATCCTCTGCCAAGCAAATCTGTAAGGAGGTAACGACGTGGCAACAACAGGCTTCTGGCCCGTCAAGGGACGGCTAAAGGATGTTATCAATTACGCAGAGAATCCCGACAAAACTATCGAACGCAAATATCTTGATGACGATTTAGCTGCCACCCTCAATTACGTTGAGAACAGTGACAAAACCGACCAGACAATGTACGTCAGCGGTATCAACTGCACGAAGAAAAAGGCTTACGAGCAGATGATGACCACCAAGCGACGTTTCGGCAAGCTCAGCGGAAATGTAGCGTATCACGGTTATCAGAGCTTTCAGGCAGGCGAGGTCACCCCCGAAGAAGCGCACCGTATCGGAATTGAAACCGCCAAGCGTATGTGGGGCGATGATTATGAGGTTGTCGTGACGACGCATCTAAATACGGCAAACATTCACAATCATATCGTCGTAAATAGTGTATCGTTCCGCACCGGACGGAAGTTTGAAAACCATATTTCCGACCATTTCAAGCTGCGAGAGATTTCCGACGAGGTCTGTCGTGAATATGGAAAATCCGTGCTTAAAAACGCTCCGTTCTACGGCGGAGACAAGGCGTATTGGGTACGCAAGAGCGGACGAATTCCACACAAGGATATGCTGCGGCACGATGTTGATGAAGCCTTAGCCAGTACGATCAAGCCGTTTGATTTTGAATTATATCTTCGCTCGCTCGGATATCAGTTTGTGAGGACTTTCAAATATCAGCATCCTTCCGTGATCGCTCCCGACTGGCTAAAACCTGTCAGGTTAAGCAGTCTCGGCAAGGATTATTCAAGAGAAGCGATACTCAGGCGGCTTCAATCTCAGCGTGAGGATAAATACTTTGTGGATTTCTATACACCGAAATCGTATTATCAGCGCCAACCACTAATATTGAGAATCAGAGATTTTGAGAAAAGAACGGAACCTGATGTTATCACAGCTCTGTTCGAGCTGATTATCACGATAGCCAAGCTCATCACAGGCAACAACGTACAAAAGCGTGATTATCGTCCTGTTTCTCCCGAATTAAGATTGGAAATACAGAATCTCGACCGAACGCTGGAAGAATACCATTTCCTCCGTGACCACAATGTGGAATGCGCAGAGGATTTTGTATCTTGCCGAAAGGAAATCGCTGAGCAAATCAAGGCTTATGAAACCGAGCGGCAGCATATCCGTAACCGAATCCGCAGAGCGAAAACACCCGAAGAAGACTATTCTCTAAAAGAACAATGCAGAGAAATCACAAAGAGGCTAACACCCTTGCGCAAGCAGCTTATTATCTGCGGGCGCATTGAAAACAAAGTGCCTCGACTCCGTGCTTTGATTGAACAGGAAAAGCTGCTGGAGCAAGGCAAATACAGATACAAATATTATCACCAAAATAAAACAAAGAAAAGGAGTTATGAACGATGACCAATATATCAATTAACAAATTACACGAATTCAAAGACCACCCGTATCAGGTGCTCGACAATGACGAGATGAACAGCCTTATCGAGAGCGTTCAACAGCAGGGCATTATGACACCGCTGATCGTCCGTCCTCTTGAAGGCACAACAAACGAGTATGAAATCATATCCGGACACCGCCGTTTCCGCGCGGCACAGAAGGCAGAGCTTGCAGAAGTTCCTGCCTTTATTCGTCCCGTCAGCCGTGATGAAGCGGCAATTATGGTGGTGGACAGTAATCTTCACCGTGAGCATTTGCTACCATCGGAGAAGGCGTTTGCGTATAAGCTAAAGATGGAAGCCCTGTCACATCAAGGTGCTTCTCGCCGAGTTGGCGAGAAGTGGAGCGTAGAACAAGTTGGGGAATCTGCTAATGAAAGTGCAAGGCAGATACACCGCTATATCCGTCTGACAAAGCTTATCCCCGATATTCTCAAAATGGTCGATGAACAGCGTATTGCTTTCAGTGTCGGCGTGGAGCTATCTTATCTAACCGAAAATGATCAGCAGGATTTGTTTGAAGCTATCGAGTTGGAGGACAAAACGCCCTCGCTCTCACAGGCAATCCAAATGAAAAAGCTCTCTCAGGCAGGTAAACTTGACAGCGATACCATATCAAAAATCATATCCGAGGAAAAGCCAAATCAGCGAGAAAAAATCAGCTTTCAGCTTGATGAACTGAGCAAGTATTTCCCTAAGCAATACACGCCACAGGATATTTACAAGCGCTTACTCAAATTAGCGCAGGACGATTATAGGCGCAGACAGCGCAGCAGGGAGGAACGATAATGAGCATTATACAATCGCTTTACGGCGAAGAACACGAATACAAAGTCAACGGTGCTACCTACATTGTGTCAGCAGCGTTCAAGCACACGGGACGGAAAGAGGATAACACCTCTTTCCCGAACTGTGTAAAAAAGATTATAAACAGTGATTTTGCACATTTGATAATCACCGAGAAAAACGATACAATGACAGCAGAAAATGTGTGTTCGGCTGTCGGAAAGGAGGATAACATTGCAGTCGAAGAAGAATAAGGATAAGGCAGGCATTACCGCATTGTACTGCCGCCTATCCCGTGATGACGGCGTGGAAGGTGACAGCAACTCGGTTGCAAATCAAGAGTTAATATGTAAAGGGTGGTTTCTGCCGCCTAATACATATATGACTGCGGCTCATTTGTGGTAAACTGAAAAGCAGTTGTAGGAAAGGAGTATAATCTACAATCCGCACTGTAAACCTATTACTACGAAAGGAGCCTGTTATGGAACAGAAAACTATTTTTGAACAGCTTGGCGGTACATACAGCCAACAGGGAGATTATTTGCTCCCGAATCTATCTTTACCCGAAACAAAGGAATATGTGATTGGTAAGTATGGGCATTTGCGGTTGAGATACCTAAAGCAGCACCGCCCGATCATCTACACCAACTTGCTTACCTCTTGCAAACTGTCCGAACATTTGGCAGAGGTTGAGAAAGAATGTACCGAGCGGATGGATAGCCTTGTAAAAGCTATGGCGAAGCAGGAAGGCGTAACCGAAGCGCTCAAAGCCGCCGACCAATGGGCGTGGGTACGCCGCATGAATAATATCCGCAACCGAGCCGAAGAAATTGTTTTGAACGAAATCATCTATGTATAACGCAAGCCCGCTGTCAGCGATTTTTATTGACAGCGGGCGTTTTGTTTATTCGTCTTTATCCTTTGCTCTGTTCTTATACACGTTATATTGATTTTTGCACCTCGGGCTGCAAAAGATAGCGCTCGGTCTGGACGCAATAAACGGCTTCATACACTGCTTGCAGAGTCGAAGCGGATTGTGTTCATCCGTCAGCATAAAGGACAACATCATTTGTATGCCAAGCAAGAGAGAATGGAAATCCCATATCAACGTCGGATGTTCAAGCAAGGCGATATGATACGTCGGCGCATTTCCGCCGAACGCTTTTATACTTTCACGCATGATCTGTTTGGTATCTTCGTTCAGATTATCGTAGTCGTTATAATAGAAAAACACCGTTGTTGCATTGAACGCCCAATCCTTAAACGCCTGCTTCATCCATTCATAGCTCTCGGCATACTGACGCTGAAAGCACATATTGACCGCCATAGGAGCGTTGCTCATTGTCATAGCAAGCGCCATCATCTTTATATCGCCCTCAATGTTCCACAAGGATTCTACGCCTCGCTTTACTAGATCGAGCTTGTCAAACGGGAAGAACAAGGAAAGGTATTCCTCGGTTGACATCGTTTCTTTCCTGACCAACTGATTCTTCGGCAGATATACCGCTTCATAGTCCATAAAGGAAGCGGTAGTCGGCAGCGCTGTCATCAATCCGAATAAGCCGTACTTTTCGGCAAAGGCTTTTATCTCGGCTTGTATTTCTTCGTCGTTCTGATCTTCCTTCATACATAAGCGACCGATACAAAGAGCGTCCAAGACTAACTGCCGATACTCTTTCAGCGGATCGTATAGATCCGGCTGTGCGTCGGCACAGGGAGTTAAATACAGCCTGCCGTCCGTAGCTTCTTTCCATTCGTATTCACTGTACCGCACCCAAGTTGAATTGGAGTGTTCAAACTGAAAACTCATCACTATCACCCGTGTAATCTAAATCTAAAATAATATATTACTATTATACTAACTGCCCTTGTTATCGTCAAGGGCTTTTTTGATTAACAGCTTTTCGTTAAGTGTAAGAGGTATGCCGTTTTCTTTTCGGCTCTGTAATACACGGAGCAACGATTTATGTATTTTCTTTATCGCCGTCGCTCTGACCTTGCGGATATTTCTGTCCGTCTGACCTCGAACATCTCCAAGAGCCTTTGTGCTCATATTTCTCACTATTGTATTAAAGATGATCTCCCTGTGATCGTCGGATAGCTTATCCAATATCTTAGACAAATCTCCGTCCGTTACCAATTCGTTCAGCTCAAAGGGACAATGAAAGATAGCGTCAATATAATCGCCCTTGCGGATTTGCTTTATCAGGACATCGTTTACATCGTAAGGAATTATCTCGCCGTCGAGCTTTGCGCCGTAATCAAGCGGAATATCCAAACCGCTCCGACTGATCTCGTGATAGCGTTCCTTGCGCTCTCGGTTACTGTCAAGCCTGTTCCACCAAGCGATTACCTTTTTGAAGTCATCGGTTGTCCTTGCGGCGTTCTCAATTCGTAAGAGCGCTTCACGCTCCAATTCACGTTTCAGCTTTCTCGTTTCGGGTGGCTCGTTGATCTGCGGCGGTTCTTCGTCACGTTCAAGCTGTACTTCCAATTCAGCTTGATGTTCGTCGGCTAACGCCTCGGCGAACTGTTCTTCTTCCTGTTCCGACAAAATATCCTCGTAATCATCCACCACAAATCACCTCCCGCAAAATTTATTTAAAATTTTTCTAAAAACAGTTCCGCAAACCGTACCGAATTTCTCCTATATATGGAGGGGTAATCTGTTTTCTTTATTTCAGATTACTTCTATCAATAAAAAAGGAGGAAACGCTATGGCAGAATTATCAAACAGCGAGAAGAAACGAATCAAAAAACACGTTACCAACTGTTGTGCCAACTACAGTAAAGAATATGGCTGCTTACCGCTTGAAACAGAGTGCTATATGTTCAGCGTAGGCTTTACCAACAGCAAATTGTGCAAGTATTACGAGCAAGCTGTATTACCTACCGACGCCGAGTTGTTCGCCCTATTCAAAGGCGTACCCACAAAGAAGTGTCGGCAATGCGGCAAGCTCTTTGCTTCTGTTGGACGAAAGGCGTATTGTTCAGAGCAATGTGCCACAGAAGCTCGCCGTCATCAAACGGCAGAACGTGTGAGAAAGCACCGAGCGAATAAAGCTGAAATGTAACGCTTTTGCTCTCTGAAAGCCACTGTTTAAGCGGCTTTTGGAGAGCATTTTTGCGCAGCTAAGGTGTTTTTATCAATGTTTCAGTTTAGGGGTTACAGATTAAGGAACTGACTAAATTCATTATACACAAATCAATTACTAAATTCAATGGGAGGTAATATATTGACCAACAACTATACAACGATGATTCGCCGTATCGGCAAGACCACCTATAACGTCAAGGTGTTTTGCAAGGAGAGCGGCGAAACAATGGAAGATAAAATTTTGCGAATTGTTCGCAATGAAGCCTTTAAAAATGACGAGGCTTGTGGTATAATCAATTTACCACAAATGAGCCGACAGTCTGAAAGGAGCGCCTGATATGGCAGCAAAACAGACTGAAGGAAAAATAACGGCACTGTATGAGAGACTGTCCCGTGACGATGAACTCGCCGGGGACAGCAACTCCATCATCAATCAAAAATCATACCTCGAAAGCAGCGCAAGGCAAAGAGGCTATGAAAACTTCGTCCACTATACCGACGACGGTTATTCGGGCGGTAACTTTGACCGTCCTGCTTGGAAACGGCTGATTGCGGATATTGAATCAGGCAAGGTTGCGCACGTTCTTGTCAAAGATATGTCCCGAATCGGCAGAGATTATTTGCAGACCGGCTATTACACCGAGGTACTGTTCCGTCAATACCACGTCCATTTTGTCGCTATCGCCAACAGCGTAGACAGCGATGATCAGAACAGCAATGAGTTTGCGCCGTTCCTCAATGTGATGAACGAGTGGTATCTGCGCGATCTAAGCCGTAAGCAGAAAACGGCAATCCGTGTGAAAGGTGAATCGGGCAAGCCGACATCCAACAGCGCAATTTACGGTTACAGGAAAGACCCTAACGATAAATACCATTGGCTGATTGACGAGGAAGCCGCCGAGGTTGTCCGCCGTATCTTTCGGTTGACGATTGACGGACACGGACCGTATGAGATCGCTCGTATTCTTTTTGACGACAAGGTTGAAACGCCCGCCGTTTATTTTGCCAAAAGAGGAATCGGTATATGGAAAAGTAAAGAGGAATTTACGCACCCATATAGTTGGAGCGGTTATATCGTCGGAAATATTATAGCCAAGCAGGAATATTGCGGCGATACCGTCAACTTCCGTTCTCATAAGGAATCCTACAAAGACAAAAGCCCTGTCAAGAATCCAAAAGAGGATTGGCTGATTTTCAAGGACACCCACGAAGCAATCGTTGACCGTGAAACGTGGGAGCTTGCGCAGAAGCTGCGGAAAACGCCGAAACGTATTGATACTTTTGGTGTTGCGAATCCGTTTACTGGTCTTGTTTATTGTGCCGACTGCGGAGCGAAGATGTTTAATCACCGCTCCAGAGGCAACAAGGAGAAAGGGAACTATCCGGCTGATTTCTTTGACTGCTCTGCATACACCTTGGGACATCAAAGGTACGTCAAAGAATGCAAAAGCCACTATATAAGGTCGGCGGTATTGCGAACGCTGGTGCTTGAAACAATCAAGGCGGCGTGTGAATCGGTCATTGCCGATAAAGATGAGTTTTTTAACAAGCTGCGTTCTGAATCTCAGCTTCGTCAAAAAGAAGCGGTTAAGGAATCGAAACGCAAGCTGAACAAAAGCCGCAGGAGAATCAACGAGCTTGACGGTATCATCAAGAAGCTGTACGAATCCTACGCTATTGGAAAAATCACCGAAGAGCGCTTTGACAGCCTGCTTGCGGAATATGAAGCGGAGCAAAAAGAGTTGACCGCTTTTGTATCAGAAGCCGAGCAACAGTTATCAGACTATGAAGAAGATTCTGCCCGTGCTGAACAGTTTCTTGCTTTGGCGAAAAAATATACAGACTTTTCTGAGTTGACTACACCGATGATTAACGAGTTTGTCGATAAAATCATTGTACACGCTCCCGAAAAGGCTGATGGCGACCGTGTGCAGGAGGTAGAGATTTATCTTAATTTCATTGGCAAGTTTGATTTGCCGGAGCCTGAATTGACAGCGGAGGAAATCAAGCGTCAGGAACAGTTGAAGCGTCACCGTATCGTGAGCCGTGAACGCTATCAGTTGATGAAAGCGGGCAAGCATAAAGTAGGACAGCCTTTTACCCTCAAATGTAAATGTTGTGGCAATTCATTTGAATCCAAGATGTCTAATACGCTATTCTGCTCTCCAAAATGTCGAGCGAAATATTATCGTCGGCAAGAATCGGAAAAGCGGAAGCGTGAAATAGTTTGCAATTACTGCGGTAAAACATTCGTTGCTACAAGAAGTGATGTCAAGTATTGCTGCAAGGAATGCAAAGAAGAAGCAAATCGTATCATGCGAAAAGAACGCTACGAGATGAAGAAACAACAAAAGTTGAATCAGAACACTTCCGACACGGTGTTCATCGAAGAAAAGAAAACAGCATAATAAATTAACGCTGCGGCGGCTTGTGAGAGCAATTTCACAAGCCGCCTTTTTGATTGGAGGTATTTATAATGAGTTTTACAGAGAAAGAGTTTTTACAGGCAAAGCATCGACTGGAAGAAGCGCAGGCTCGCAACCGTGTGAAGGAGCGTTCAGTTCGGACACATCGACTTATCCAAGAGGGAGCTATTTTAGAGAAAGCTATGCCGCAAGTTAGGCAAATGTCATTGGAACAGTTGGAGGGTTATCTATGCAGTCTAATCAAATAATCATTATCAATGGGACGCTTCGAGTAATCGGAGCGTTTCTTCTTTTATCCCGAAGGGCGCACTTACTCACCACTGCCAAAACTCGCAGAGTTTTGGTCAGCGGTGGTATTTCAACATTCGTTGAAACCGTGCGCTCTCCGAGGGTTGCGGCTCCGTTGGAGCCTTGCGAAAGTTGCCTCAGAGCCGTCACCTTCCGTGCGGTTGCCTGTTCGTCAACCGCATTTTCTTTTTATGAAAAAGAAACAAAAATTCTGCCCGAAAGGTGTGATTTACAAGAATGGCGATCTATCATTTAGAAGCAAAAGTCATCAGTCGCAGCTCCGGTAGAAGCGCCGTCGCCGCATCCGCCTATATGAGTTGCTCCAAGATTTTGAACGATTATGACGGTGTGCTACACGATTTCACCCGCAAGCACGGTCTTGTGTGGGAGCATATCTTTTTACCCGAAAACGCTCCGCAGGAATGGCAGAATCGGAGCGAATTATGGAACGCCGTTGAACGTGCCGAAAAGACAAAGGACAGCCGACTTGCCCGTGAGTTAGTGGTCGCTTTGCCTGTTGAACTCAACAAAGAACAATGGATAAATCTGCTAACAGAATATATCCAAAATAACTTTGTTGCAGATGGTATGTGCGCTGACGTTGCTATTCACGATACTGACGGACACAATCCCCACGCCCATATTATGCTCACTGTCAGACCGTTGGACGATAAAGGCAAGTGGCAGTACAAGACCGAAAAGGAATATCTTTGTAAACACAACGGAGAAGAAAAAGGCTTCACCGCCGCCGAGTTTCTGAAAGCGAAAGCACAGGGTTGGGAGAAGCAATATCAATATTATGTCGGCAAAAAGAAGGTGTATATGCCGCCGTCAGAAGCGAAGCGGCACGGCTATGAGCGAGCCAACAAATATCCGAAAAGCACAAAATACGGTCGGCAGAATCCTATCACCGCCCGTTGGAACAGCGACGAACAGCTTGTGATATGGCGAGAGAATTGGGCGCAGAACACGAACAAATATCTTGATGAAGCGAATCGATCAGACGCCCATATCGACCACCGCAGTCACGCCGCAAGATGTATCGACGAGCAGCCTACGATTCACGAAGGCTATGTCGCACAAGCGATGGAGCGCAGAGGATTGATTGCAGACCGCTGTGAAGTCAACCGTCAAATCAAAGCTGACAACGCTCTGCTCTGTGAGCTGAAAGCTGCGTTTGCGAAAATCTCTCAGGCGGTCAAGAATACTGTCCCGGCTCTTGCCGAAGCGATGGAATCTCTGCGTGAAAAGGTTATCGTTATCAGCTATCATATCCTGCATACAAAAATCGGCAAGCGCAATATTACCGATTATGTTAAGGAGTTAAAGGCAAATTATGAAAGCTACAAGAGTATTGTCAAGCAGATCGCTGTAAAGAAGAAAGAACGGAAGGAACTTCAAAAACAGAAGAAGTCTACTCCCCTTATCAAGGTCATTACTCACCGTGATTTAGCTCGCCGCATCGCCGAGCTGACAGAAGAAATTGAAGAACTGAAATCCGAAAAAGCTCGCTTGCTTACCGCTATGGAGCGAACCGATGATAAAGATGTATCTACGGTCAATGACAGCCTTGACAGAATGCGGTCTGCTTTGAAGGAGTTAGACAAACGAGAAGAAAAATACACTGCTGAGCTAAACGAAGCCTTACAGCAATACGCTGAATACAAGGAGCAATCCAAAGAATTCAACACAGGCGAATTTGGAAAGGCTCGTTTGGATATTCGCTCTGATAAAGAACGTAATGCTCTTAATCAGATTTCAGATTCTTACGGCGAGTATTTCTCTCGCAGCACATTTTTCAGCAGCATCCGTGACGCAGATATGAAGCTCGACGACGAGATTAATATGCGAGCCGTCCGTGAATACGTTTATCAGCAGCGCAGACAAGCACATCAACAGCAAAGAAGCAGAAAAACGCACGGGCATGAGAGATAAATTTATATTGAGATGAATTTTATTAAGGTCATTTTATGCTAAAGTTATAGTTTTCTTTATAATTGAAATATAACAAAAAGGGCAAAAGCAAATAAAATTGTAACCGTCAAATAAACCACCGTATTGCCTTCCGCTCGGCAAATGTGCGAGAATATAAGCAAAAACGAAGTGAGCGGTTGTAGTCCATTGTATTCGAACGGATACGATCGTACACAATCGCACGGGGTGAAGTTATGCCAAAAGGGCTGCAAATTATCAAAGAAAACAATAATCTCGCGGAATGGTCGCGGCAGGTTGAAGAGTGCCGCACCAGCGGACTGAGTGTGCGCTCCTGGTGCGAGCAGCATCAGATTGCCGTCAGCACCTTCCACTACCGCCAGCAAAGGGTATGGAAAGCGCTACAAAAGAGTTCTCAGTTCGTTGAAGTTCCGCTATCCTTTGATGAGAGCCATAATGACAACATCGCGGCGTCGGTAAAAGTCGGCAGCATCTGCGCCGAAGTACATAACGGCGCGGATGAAGCTACGCTCGCCGCACTGTTTCGCATGCTTAAGTCATGCTAAGCGATTTCAGCGGATCGAAGGTCTATCTCGCCTGCGGCTACACCGATCTTCGCCGTGGGATCGATGGACTGGCAACCATCATTGAACAGCAGTTTCGTCTTGACCCGTGTTCCGACGCGCTGTTTCTGTTCTGCGGCAGGCGAACCGACAGAATCAAAGCGCTCTACTGGGAGGGCGATGGCTTTCTCTTACTCTACAAGCGACTTGAAAAGGGTAAGTTCCAGTGGCCGCGCAGCGAGAACGAAGCGCTCGGCATTACTGCTCAACAATACCGCTGGCTGATGGAAGGATTGAGTATCCAACAGCCGAAAGCTCATCGAAAAATGGAGAAAATAAAGTTCGGATAATTGCTCATAAACCCGCATAAATACTGGACTTTTCACTGCTTTTGTGGTATAATAAACACATAAAACAAAGCAGAAAAGTTGGGCGTTTATGAGTATGAACAACAGTGAAACTGTCACGATCTCCAAAGCCGAATATGAGTATTTAACAGGTTTAAAAGATCTGGAGAAGCATTGCGCCCAGCTTGAGTCTGAATTGAACTGGCTGAAAGAACAGCTGCAGATCTCGAAGAAGAAAACCTTCGGCTCAAGCTCAGAGCGCACGGAACAGCTCTATGAGCAAATGTCTCTGTTCTTCAATGAAGCAGAAGCGCTGGAGGATACCGAGAACAGAAACACAGAGATCACGGTAGAACAGTACAAGCGCAAGCAAAAAACCGGTTGCTTCGACAAGCTTCCCGAGAACATCGAGACCTACACCGTCGAGCATGAGCTCAGTGAAGAAGAACGCAGATGTCCCGAGTGCGGTGAAGAGATGGAAGTCATCGGCAAGAAGATCACCAAACATCTGGAGATGATCCCTGCACAGGTAAGAATCCGTGAGGACGTATACTTTACCTACGCATGCAAAAAGTGTCATGAGAATGAAGCGGATACACCGGTGATCGAAACACCTCAGCCGAATCCTGTCATCAAAGGCAGCTTTGCTTCTGCTCAGGCGATCGCGCATCTGATGACGCAGAAGTTTGTGATGCACTCTCCGCTCTACCGCCAGGAACAGGAATTGAAGCAGAAGGGCATTGAACTGTCGAGACAGACGATGTCAAACTGGTTTATCACCGCTTCAAAGCTGTGGCTGGAGCCGCTGTATGAGAGAATGAAAGAGCTGCTCCTCAAAGAAAGTGTTCTCCATGCGGACGAGACTACCTTACAGGTGCTCAAAACAAAGGATAAGCCGACAGCGACCAAGAGCTACATGTGGCTTTATCGGACGAGCGGATGCTGTAAGACACCGATCGTTCTCTATGACTACCGGCCGAACCGCAAGGCAGAGAATGCCGAGAGCTTTTTGAAAGAATTCAAAGGATATCTGCACACCGACGGCTACAAGGCATACCGCGGGATCGAAAATGTTACGATCGTCGGCTGTTGGGCACATGCCAGAAGAAGATTCTGTGAAGCACTGGAGGTTCTGCCGGAAGAACAGCGCAAAGGTTCGACGGCTGCTATCGGTCTGGATTACTGCGGTAAGCTGTATGAGATTGAAAAGAAAATGAAGGGCGAGAGTCCGGAGGATAGGCTGAAAGAGCGACAGGAGCAGTCAAAACCGCTTCTGGACGCATTCTTTGCGTGGGCAAAATCGCTCCGGAACATCGCGCCGAAGAGTAAGCTCGGCAAAGCAGTCAATTATCTGATCGAGGAAGAGCCGTACCTGCGCCGATACATTGAAGACGGCAGGCTGGAGATCGACAACAACCGCGCAGAGCGCAGCATCAAGCCGTTTGTCATTGGCAGAAAGAACTGGTTGTTTGCCAACACACCGTCGGGCGCAAAGGCGAGCGCGACAGCTTTCAGCATCATCGAAACAGCAAAGGAAAACGACCTCGATCCATACGAGTATCTCAAGTATGTTTTCGAAAAAGCGCCAAATCTGAAGGAGAATGAATCCATTGATATCCTCCTGCCATGGAACGCGTCGGTTGACTGCCATACAAAAGCAGCACTCTCAACTGAATAAATTATCCTTAAATAACCTCATCCGCCACAGTACCAAACCAGTAACTGTGGCGGATGTTCATTTACCTCATTTGACGCTTACTATTGAACTCCGCACGGTGAATATGGCGGACGAGATTGAACACCTCGGCCGCGCGAGTTGAACAGTTGCGTCGGCGCAAACTGAACAGTGCCGTCGCTGAATGTGTATCCCGCTCCGAAAACCGCAGCTGCACGGGGGTTGAACCGCACCCTCGCCGCTCGTGGAACCGCACTCGCGCCGCTCATTTAACCGCACATGGACTTCCTGATATAATATCAACGGCACACAT
>CAMVLW010000005.1 GCA_947168445.1 uncultured Clostridia bacterium | reverse complement strand
TCAATGACGTCGCGGACACGGCGAAGTATATGTTTAAGTAGTGTTTAGTGATAAGTGTTAAGTGAGTTATAAGTTATAAGTAACATTCCGCTCATTTACACTGATATGTATGAAAACAATTCGCAGTAGTTTGTTTCTACTAAAACTTTACCCTTTATCAAAAACCTTATGGTTTTATCTCGCTTTACTGTAGGGTTTGGTCTTGACCAAACCGCGGGCGATGAATCAAACGTATGGAACTCAACCCGCGGGTCGGTCAAGACCGACCCCTACAGAACGTTTTATATTGTTTTAGATGAAACAGACTAGTAGGGGCGAGCAGTGCTCGCCCCTACATTTAGTAAAAAACGCCCCCATTTTTCAGGGAGCGTTTTTAACAATTTCAATTATATCAATTTTCAAACCCGCCGTTGATGAACCTTTCCAATCCATCAAGCGTCAAAAAAGGCGGAGCCGGGTGCAGCGTCACGCTGCTAATCAAGATAACTGTCGGCGTAGAGAGATACGCAGTTTGAGGAAATGCCTTCGGTTTCGCCGTAATAGGGCGCTACCTTGCACTCAAAGGATTCGTCCGGGTCGATGTCGTCAATCTGCATTTCCGTATCACGGGTAAATATGGCTGTCCATGATTCGGTGGGGTCGTTTAAGCTGAGCAAAAAGACCCGGTATCTGGTGGCGTTCGGAACCGGCGTCCAGCTAAGCGAAATCGAGGTGTCTGTCCGCTGTCCCGTGAGCACCGGCGCTTGTTCCTCGCCGTGAACGTGGTAATACACCTTTGAAAAGGGTCCCTTGACGTTGCCGGGAAAAACGGCGCGCATTTGAAATGCGTAGTTGGTGCCCTTGCTCGCGCCTGTCAGCAACACCCCGACGGGCGAGGTGGTGAATTTTTCCCATGTGCTGCTTGAAGCCTCGCGGTAATAAAGCTCATAGCTGTGCGCGCCTTCAATGGGAACCCAATCCACAACAATTCCTCTGTGCTCCGAGAAAATGCGCAGCACAGGCTTTCCGGTTGCCACAGGACTGTAAACGAGCGATTTCACAGCGGAATAGCTGCCGAAGGCTTCGTCGAAAATTGGCTGCACCTGCACATAATACTCCGTTCCTCTGTTGAGGTCCAGCATTGGATAATAGGTTTCCTGCGTATAATCCCAGTACCAATCCGACGTATAGGTTTTGTAATAAACAAGATACCCTGTCGCGCCCGCGATAGCGTTCCATTCGGCGCGGATTCCGTTCGACTTGTTGGAGAGCGTCAGCGCGGGCTTTACCGCGGGAATATAGGTCAGCCGCTGCACAGCGGAATACGGACCCTTTACGCCTGCCGTTCCAATGGGCTGCACCTGCACAAAGTATTCGCTGCCCGCCTTCAAGTTGAGCAGCGGATAATACAAATCAGATGTTTCGGCGGACGACCAGCCCGCGTCGTCGGCGGTTTTGTAATAGACCTTATAGCGTGCGGTTCCGCGAATGGCGTTCCACTGCACGCGGATTCCGTTGGACTTGTTGGCAAGCTTCACCGTCGGCTTGACTAAGGTGGTGACGGTTTTGCCCGCCGACCACGCGCCATAGGCGGTGCCGTTCTGTTCGGTTTGATACATCGCCCGCACCTGATAGCTAAACGTGGTGCCGCCCTCGGCGTTCTTTTTGGTGAACGACGTCTCGGAAACGGTGTAATAGGTGTAGGCTTTGTCTCCCTTTTTTAACTCGGCGATTTGATAGCCGTTCGCGCCCGCAACCGCGTCCCATTTCAGCGTGTTGCTGCCGTTGTAACTCAGCGAGGTAATCGCGGCACGGCTGATAAAGGTCATGCTTTTTACCTTGGAAAAGCCGCCTTTGCTCTCACCCGCGACAGACTGCACCTGCATGTAGTATAAAACGCCGGATTCGGCTTCCGTCAGCGTGTAGTCGGTGCCGGTGGTTTCGTCCGACGACCACTGCGCGTCGCCCGCCTGACGGTAGTAGACAATGTACTTTTCCGCGCCCGCAACGGCGTTCCACTGCGCGCGCAAGCCGTTTGTCCGGTTGCCGACGCTGAGCGTGGGTGCGGCAGGTGCTGCCGCCTGCGCCGTCAGGGAAGCAAGCGCAAGCATACTCAGCAGAAATGCGGTGAGAAAAACGGATAAAGCTTTGCTTGATGTTTTCATGTGTACCTCCTTTTCATTGAAAATCCCACGTGGTTACGTAGGGCGATAGACTGTTGTTTGGATGGTCAATTTCATACAGTCGCTGCGCTTGTTCTGCCTGACGGTTGACCTCGCCGTATAAGCGGTTGCCCTCTTCAAAGGAATAAGCGTAGTATGAGGAGCCGTCGAAGGGCGCAAGCGACACCAAATTTTGAGGGGCGTCATTGTTGCCTTCGTAGCTTTCACTGTATTCGCTGTAATCGTTGTAATCGCTGTAGCTGTCGCCCTCGTCCCATTCGTATTCGCTTGTTTCCGAATCTTCCGTTTCTTCGGACGGTTCGGCAGGTTTTTCGGTTGGTTTCTCGGTTGGTTTTTCAGTCGGCGGTTCGGTTGGTTTTTCGGTTGGCTTTTCCGTCGGCGGCTGTGTCGTCGGTTCGGTTGGTTTTTCCGTCGGCTTTTCAGTCGGTGCAGCCGTTGCCGCAACCTGTTGTACGGTCGGCTTTGGCTCCTGCTTTTTGCTCTCGGCTTTCGGAATGGTGAAGCAAAATACCGCTGCGCAGGCGGCGAGGAGCGCGATTGCCGCCGTCACAACCACAGGAGCGCGTTTGCCGCTCAAAAGCCGCTTCACGCGCTGCATGACCGAGGTTTCGGCAAAGGCGACCGGGCAGGCGGACAGCAGGGTGCTTTTGACGCTGCAATTCACCAGCGCAAGGGCGTAGCGCTTCTTTTCCGCCGCGTCCATGCCGCGAACCGCGTGCGCGTCACAGGCAAGCTCAATATCCTGTGAAAAGGCGCGAAAGCCCAGCCACACCAGCGGGTTGAACCAGTGCAGACAAACCGCCAAAAATCCCAGCGGCTTCCACAGGTTGTCGTGCCGCGCGATATGCGCCTGCTCGTGCAGCAGCACATATCGCATGTTTTCCGCTGAAATATCCGAGGGCAGAAAAATCCGCGGACGGAAAACGCCCATCACAAACGGCGCGGGAATTGCGTCGTTCAAAAGCGCGCCCGATTCGCCGGGAATACTCTCGCGTGTTTGAAGCCGCAGCAGCAAGTCGCTCAGCAGCATATACAGCACACACGCCGCCACGCCGCAGAGCCACACCACAGCGGCTATGTGCAGCGGTGAAACGCCGCTGCTTGCCTGAGCGCTTTGTACGGCTGACGGAATTTGCTGCTTTGGCGCGGAGAGCACCTTGATTTCGGTTTCAAACGAAAACGGCAGCAGCAGACGCGCGCCGAGCACCGCCCACAGCACTGCCCGCAGACCGTGCGGTATCCCCTTGCAAACAAGGCGCAGCACCAAAATCAGCGTGAGCATGACGGAAGCAAGCAGGTTGATTTCCAAAATTTTCGTGAAAAAAGCGTCCATCATTCCTCCGTCAGCGCGTCAATCATGCGCTTGATGTCCTCGGCTTCCTGTGCGCTCAGCTTTTTCTTTGCGGTGAACGCCGCTAAAAAGCGGGGGAGAGAGCCCCCGAATTGCTCGGTGACATATTGGCTGCTTTGGTCGGCGTAAAATTCTTCTTTGGAAATAAGAACTCGCACCGTCTTGTTCTCGTTGACAAACATTCCGCGGTTTATCATGCGCTTGAGCACCGTGTAGGTGGTGGTGCGCTTCCAGTTAAATTCCGTTTCGCACCGCTTCACCAGCTCCGCTGTGCTCAAAGGCGCGTTTTCCCACACCAAATCGCAGAATTTTGCCTCAACAACGCCCAGTTGGTTCATTTTATCACCCCATTTGACTACAGCTTGTAGTCATCTTTGATGATAGTCTAACACTTGTAGACACATTTGTCAAGAGGTGACGAATATTTAATAAAAAATAAATAACGCTCCCGGTTTTCAGGGAGCGTTTAATCAATTTTAATTATATCAATTTTTGACCCGCCGTTGATGAACCTTACCGTTCAACAAAACGTCACCAAAGGCGGGCTGCCCACCGCGGCAGCGGTCGCTGCTTAGGAGACGAAGTTGAGGGGATTGAGGTATTCGCCGTTCAAACGGATTTCAAAATGCAGGTGAGGTCCGGTGGAGTTGCCGGTGGAGCCGACATAGGCAATCACCTGTCCCTGGCTGACATAGTCGCCGGTGGAGCAGGCAAGCTCGCTTGCGTGACCGTAAACAGTGACGTAGCCGTTGCCGTGGTCAATCATCACATAGTTGCCGTAGCCGCCGCCGTCGTTGCCCGACCAAATCACGGTGCCGCCGTCAGCCGCCATAATGGGCTGACCGTAATCGTCGCCGCCCGCAATGTCAATGCCGTTGTGCATTCTGCCCCAGCGCTCTTCCATATAGCTGGTGATGGCGTGGGTGTGGGAAACAGGCCAGATAAAGCTGCCGGTGGAAGCGCCTGAGCCGCTTGTGTGGCTGCTGCCGGAGCCGCTTTCGGTGCTTTCGGTGGTTTCGGTGGTTTCCTTGGTGCCGACAATCTTCTTCTCGTTGACAAGTGTGGAGACAACCTCGTCCTCAATCACCTCGGCGTCGGTCTGCATACCGTTGGTGTAGGTCAGGCGAATCGTGATTCTCGTCACGCCGTTCACGCCCTCCTGCGTAATTTCCTCATAATCAGAGGGCAGGCTGTCGTCATAGGTGATCTCGGTTTCATAGGGAGTTTCCTCCTCGTATGTCCAGTTGGTCTGCAATGCAATGGAAAGACGGTTTTTCACAATGCCGAGCAAAAGGTCGCTCGTCATCATGTCGTCAAGCTTGTCAGTCGGCTTGATTTCAATGTTGTTGACAAAGGCGGCGGTGGTGGAATCGTCATAGCCCGCCTTTGCTTCGTCGAGCATACCGTCCAGCTTTGCCTGCAGCTCGTCGCCGCTGAGCACGCTGCCCATGTACTGACCGTCGATATAGAGCGAGTAGGCGGTGGCTTCGGTCAAATCGCTCACGCCCATGTTGAAGCTGACAGGCTCCTGTGTTGCCGTTGTGGAGGGAGCGACAGTTGCCTTCGGCTCGGCTTTCGGCGCTTCGCTGCCGCCGACAGCGCTTGCAACGGTGGCGAAAGACAGCATAATCGCCGTGACACATGCCGCAACCGCAAGAATCGCTCTTTTCTTATAAATCGTATGCACGCGCTCGCCGTCCGCGTTGTGCTTGGGAGCAGGCTTGGTTTTGGAAGCGCGCAGCGCCTTGGTGTTTTTCAGTTTTTCAGTGAGCTTCGAGAGACGCTCCTTCAAAGAGCGCGTCACGCTCTGCTTCACAACAGATTCGGTTGTGTTGTTGGTTTCCCATTCCTTTACGGGCGCGAGGTTTTCGATTTCCTCAAAACCGTCAACGCCGAGAAACATCATATCTTCGTTGTTCTTCTTGTTGTTTTTCACTGTAATTTCTCCTATTCCATTAACCGTTACAAAACTGTAACAAACCTTCCGACTATTTATTATACCAAAACTTTCCGAAATTTCAATAGGAGAAATAAAAAACGGAGTCCTTCATATATTATACACAAAGAACTCCGTATATATTTATTTAACTTGCACAATAATTCTTCAAATCAATTATACTGAAAGTTGTTGACGAGCAGCGCAATCAACAATCTGTAATATCATTCGTATTTCGCCACGTTGGTAAAGCAGATGTTCAAGTCTACCGTGCCCTCAATGCCGTCCACAGAGCCGGACTTGGAATACTGCCAGATGGCGAACTGATAATAGAACGCGGGCACGTCGGCGTATTCGCAGTACCAGATGTCATAATCCGCAAGCCGCGTGAGGTCATATTTAAAGTATAACTCGCGGCTGGGAGAGTAAATCATGGGCTTGAAGCCGTAGCTTTTGATGGTTTCACAGAACGCGCGGGCGCCTTCGGTCGCTTGGGCAGCGCTCACGCTGTCGGTGCGCGCGGCGTCGTCCTTGATGATTTCCCAGTCAAAGGCAACGGGATATTCCAGCTTGATGTCGCCGAGCAGGTTCTTGACATATTCGGCTTCCTCCACCGCTTCTGCGGTCGTGATTGCCTGTGAGAAAAAGTAGCCGCCCGCCTTAATGCCTGCCGCCTGAGCGCCCTTGATGTATTCGAGCGCGCGTTCGTCGGTGTAAAGGCTGCCTTCCTCGCCGTAGCCTCTGCCGCCGAGCCGAACCATTACAAAGTCAACGCCTGCCGCCTTGACCTTGTCCCAATCAACGTCGCCGCTATAGGAGGAGAGGTCAATGCCTTCCTCGCTTGCCGGGCTGCCGTTTTCGCTGTAATATTTAAAGGTATTGTCGGCGGTAAAATTCTCCGCCTTCAGGGTGTTTTTCGGCACGCCGCTGAGCTCGGTAATCCAAATATCTCCGAGGGTGCTGTCGTTGATGTGAATTTTGTTGCCGGTGGTGCTGACGGTGGTGTCCGCCACAGCCTCGTCAAAGGTTGCCGCGCTGCCGCTTGCGGAGGAAGCGGCGCCGCTTTGCCCGCTGCCCGAACCGCAGCCGCACAGCGCTGCCGCCAAGATTGCCGCCGAAACGGCGGCGCATAGTTGTCTTTTCATAATAAATTACCTCATTTCCCGATTATCTTTAGCATAACATAAAAATACAACTCTGTAAACTATTAAATTCCGAAATGCCCTTGAAATAATTTTCATATTTTAGTATAATATACTATCATGGGTAAAAAATGACGGCTGTTTGACGGCTGTATGAAGGCAGGTGATTGAGTGAACAACGCATATCGTGCGGGCTATAAAAAGAAAGGCATACACGAGCTGCTGCGGGCGATTGACGATTGCACCTCGCTCAGTCAGCTGTTTGCGCTGATTCAGAACGAACAGATTGAGATTCAAATGCATTCCCAATCCGACGCCTCAAATGTGCGCCCCAAAAAGCTGAGCACGCAGGAGTATCTCAAAAATAAGCAGCTTCCGCTCGACAGGCTCAAGGAAGAGGTCAAAAAGGCGGTTTGCGGCGGTGTTGAGATTCCCGTGCCGCGTGAGGACGACAGCGAGCTCGTCAAGAAAATCTGGGCGACCGAAACCCTCAGCGAGCTGTTCGCGCTGCTGCAAAAGGAGCGCATTGTCATTCAAATGCACGCCCAGTCGGGAGCCTCAAACCTGTCGCCCAAGACGCTGAAGCCCAAGCCGGTTGACGCCAAAATTTCACCCTTTGAACGGTTTAAGGCGGAAGTGGTGAAGTCTTTGTCGGAACAAAAGGCATAATTTTCCGTTTCCGGCGACATGAATCTGTATCATTCGCGGCGGGTATTTGATATACTCGTCAACACGGGCTTGTCCCGTTATACTAATTAAAAGAAGGGATAATCTATGAAAAGAACATCAAAGCGCCTGCTGGCGTCACTGCTGGCTGTTCTCACCGTGCTCTCCGTTTTTGCGACGGTCAGCTCCTTCGCTGCCGAAGAGGAAGGCGAAGCGGTTGCCGCCGCGGTAGAAACCGTTGAGGTTGCCGCGGAAGCGCCCGCAGAGGAAGTTGCCGCGGAAGCGCCGGCAGAGGAAGTTGCAGCCGGTTTGCAGACAGAAGCGGTTGCCGACCCCGAAGAGCAGGAAACTCCTCAGGAGCCTGAGCAGCCCACCGTCGGCAGAGTCACCGGACTCGGCAAAACCTCTTATGAAACCAACCGTATCAGCTTAAAGTGGAACGTCACCGAAGGTGCTTCCGGCTATGCCGTTTACATCTGCGACGCGGACAAGACCTCGGTTTTCTCCAAGGTTGCCGAAATCAAGCAGACCGCTGTGACCGTCACCAACCTCAGACAGTCCACCATGCACTATTGCAGAGTGGTTGCTTATGTGGAGAAGGACGGCAAAAAGTACTACGGCGAGCCCACCACCCTTACCACCGCGACCCAGCCGGTCAAGCCCGCTGTGCTGATGCGCACCCGCTCCTCGTCCGTCTGCGAGGTTAAGTGGAACATGAACAACAACGCAACCGGCTATAAGGTTTACCGTGCGCCCCTCGGCGGCAGCTATTCGCTTGTCAAGACGATTGTCGGCAAGAAGAACAACCGCTACACCGACACAAGTGTGAAGGTCGGCACCACCTATACCTACAAGGTCGTCACCTACAGAGTGCTCACCAACGGCAACACCTATCATTCCGCAGGCTCCACCATCAATGTGCTGTCGGGTCTCGGCGCGCCGAATTTCGCCATCAGCTCTCATCTTTACAAGGTATGGCTGAGCTGGAACAGAAATCCCTACGCCACCAGATATGACATCTATTATTCCAAGGATCCCAACGCGATTGCCTACACCTATGCAGGCACCACTACAGGAACCTCCTTTATGACAAGCCGCATGGCTTCCGGTCAAAAGCTGTATTTCCGCGTGTATCCCATTTGCAGGAAGAACGGCGTGACCGTCACAGGTACCTCTGACACCAAGGCGATCACCGTGTCCAACTCTATGTACGGCACCGCGGCGGGCAGCACCTATGTTGAGGTCAACATCAATCAGCAGCGCATGTGGTTCTACAAGGACGGCAAGCTGATGGTTGACACACCCGTTGTCACCGGAACAAAGTACTATTCCGACACCCCCAAGGGCTTCTTCAGCATCTTCCAGCGCGCGACCAACACCACGCTGGTCGGTCCCGGCTACGCTTCCCCGGTTGATTACTGGATGGCGTTCAGCGGCGGCTGCGGTATCCACGACGCAAGCTGGCGCGACACCTTCGGCGGCAGTATCTACCTCTACAGCGGCTCTCACGGCTGCGTCAACACACCGTACAACGCGGTTAAGACCATCTACAACAACACCGGTTACAGCACACCTGTAATTGTTTATTGATTTTTGAATCATTAATTCCGGAAAACCGGCAGTCCGATTTGGGCTGCCGGTTTTCTATATAATGTACCTGTGCAATTATGTGGCGGGATATTGATTTGTCGAATAAGATATGTTATAATTCTTTTGGAGAAATGGCGGCGGCTGTTTCAGCACCCTTTATGAGAGGGGGTGTTAAAAGATTATGGAATACATCATTTGTTTCGCTTTATTAGTGACAATCATTGTCTTGACCATAAAGAAGTAACCGCCCTGTTTCTGCAAAAACAAGGCGGTTGAAAATAAAAAACCGTTAATGAATGCGAAACAGCCCATGCCATTTCTCTACACTCTCATTATATAACAATCACATTGTAAAGTCAATACAATTTTCCACTTTCCATTTTCAATTTTCCATTAAGTGAAGCTCTCCCTGTACGTCCGTATAATACTCGCCCTCGGGAATCAAATCCTTAATCAGCACAATTTCGTACCCCTTGTCTTGTATGCCCTCGATAATCGACGGCAGCGCGGCAGGGGTATTTTTTGCGCCGTTGTGCATGAGGACAATGGAGCCGTCCGTCACCTTTTTCAGCACGTTCTGCGTGAGCTGTTCGGGAGAAGGGTCTTTCCAGTCGAGAGAATCAACATCCGACACAAGAGTAAAAATACATTTTTCATAATGGCTAAACTTATGGTTATACTTAATCTGTTATTTGTTTTTAAAAATTCAACATTGATAAATTATTCAAATATTTCCTCTCTTGTCAACACTCCAACCCTGCAATAATACAACGAGCTGTCGCTAAATATTTCTTTGCGAACTACTCATAATATCCGCATAAAAAATAAAACCGATAGGAAAATATGTATACACGTCAATCTAATTTGTTAATAATTTTGTAATCATTTATTCAAGTCATTCTGATCGGTCACATATAGGCGAATTTGCGACAGCAAATAGTTGAAGAATCCCTATGATAGGAAACAATGGCGCGTCTCCGATTGGGATTCTTCGCTCTAAATGCTCAGCGTTTTGCCCTTTGGCCACCGCTCAGAATGACATCGGTGTTATTATTTCTACATTTAATTTAAAAAATAGTTTGACGTGAATTTGTATATATGATATTCTTGACAACTGCCTATTTCATTGCTATAATATAATAAATTATACATAAAAGGAGAAATCATTATGAACAAAAGAACAATTCGCTTTTTAGCGGCAACATTCGTTGCGGTAATCGGCGCTTTTTCGTTGACGGCATGCGGTTCATCTTCCTCTTCCACCGAAAGCTCCATGACGGCGGAGCAAAGTAGCCGTGCGGAGGAAACGCAGAGCAGTGTTGTCGAAACAACAGAATCGGAAGACAGCGGCACGACCGTAAAGGACTATCTCGCCAAGGCAATCGACTTGTCTGCCTATGAAGAGAATGACAATGATTTTAATGCAAAAAATGCCAGCGGTATAGTGTTGTCCAAGTCGATTACATATGCCGACGGCAATACCTTTTCACTGGGCGAACTTTACAAAGACGTTGTGGAAAAGGGCTACACTACCGATTGCGACAACGAGGAGCTGAAGCCACATTTGGCTACCATCGTCAAGCTGCCCAAAAACAGCAAAGGGGAACACATCGAGATTGCCATGGTCAACGACACAGGTGAGGCAAAGCCCATGCAGGAGTGTGAGATTTACCATATACAATACGTTCGCCATAACCCCGAAATTGACCCCACGCAGGTTTGTCTGGGTTTTGAATATCAGGGCTTCACACAGGACAGCTCTATTAAGGACATTCTCACCGCGCTCGGCAAAAATCCCGACTCCATTGTTGTGGCGGAAAACTTGGGATTTGCAGTGCTGATGTATGAGGATAAAAATAACGACATTATGTTGAATATCACCGTCAGTGCGGAAAAAGACAGAGTCAACGAATTAGATTTAAGAGTATGATTTAAGAGTATTTTGATAAGAGGCTGTCGCAAATCGAAAAATTTGGCGGCAGCCTTCTGTCTTAAATAAAATAATGAAAAATGGAATTGAAACAACACACAATAAACCAGAGGGTGGAGTTTTCCTCTCTCTTTTTGTTTGAGGTTGAAAGATTTTGCAGATTTACGCAGGTTTCTTTTTGAATAAATCAAAACCTAAACGCCTATCGAGTGTTCAGCTCCATGGTTTCTTGAAGTTAAACGTGAACGCAGGCAGAAAAATTGCGTTTTGGTCTTGACTTTGTTTTGCATGAAAATAGGGTACAAACCTAAATCAACGATGTACTCGCTCTCAACGCCGATTTGTATATTGTAGGCAGGTTTGAAATGACCGTTTCTCATATAATCTTCTTTCATCCGCATAAAGGTCGCATCAAGGTCAGTTTTGGAATAGCTTTTAAGACTGCCGAGTATTGTTAAGCTCTCGTGGTATCTGTTTATTCTTTCACGATATTCATAAATGCGGTCAAAATCTCGCTGTATATCAGATAATGCAAAATCCAACATTAATAAATTGTCTTGCATTTTATCAATAAGCGTGTTATACTAAAATATGAAAAAACTTTGTAATTACATTGAAAGAAAGTGTTATTATGAAAAGAATAGTTTTACTTTCGATAACTACCGTTTTTGCTTTTTTTGTACTTTCTTGTTGTTCTGGTTGCGAGAATAGCAACAAAAGTAAAAGAGATTTGGTGGTTGGCAAATGGTATTGCTTACATAACGGAAAAACAGAGGTTGGATCATTTGAAAATGATGGTACAATTCATCATAGCTATGATATTGATAATGAACCACTTGAGTTAACCGGATATTTTAAGGTTGATGGTGATAATTTCTCCTACCTTTCCTCTGTCAATTATTCTGAAAATGAAGAGTATTGGAAATCATTTACTTTCTGTAATGATTCAGAAGATAATTTTATTAACAATTGTGCAGACGTAAAATACACTGAATGGTTTGTTTCTGATAATGTATTCTTTTTAAATGGAAAAATGATGTATTCATATGATTATTATAAAAGTCATTTTTGATTAATAATCGATTTTTGATCTTTCTATTTTCAATTAGACAGATGCAGCTCCCCCTGCACATCCGTATAGTACTCTCCCTCGGGAATCAAATCCTTAATCAACACAATCTCAAACCCCTTGTCTTGTATGCCCTTGATAATACCGGGCAGCGCGGCAGGGGTGTTTTTTGCGCCGTTGTGCATGAGGACAATGGAGCCGTCCGTCACCTTTTTCAGCACGTTCTGCGTGAGCTGTTCGGGAGAAGGGTCTTTCCAGTCGAGAGAATCAACATCCCACTGCACGCAGTACATGCCCATGCTTTTCACGGTGTTCACCACCATGTTGTTATAATCGCCGTAGGGCGGGCGGAACAGGGTGGGGCAGTGCCCGGTGAGCGCTTCGATTTTTTCATTGCAGGCGGCAATCTCCGCGCCTGCCTTTTCCTCCGAAAGCTGCGGCAGGTGAGGGTGGGTGTCGCTGTGGTTGCCGATGTCGTGCCCTTTGGCGGCGATGTTTTTCACGTCGCCGGGAAATTTATCTACCCAGTCACCGACAAGGAAGAAGGTCGCCTTGACCTTGTATTTGTCCAAAATTTCCAGCAGCTGTGTTGTTTCCTCGTTGCCCCACGCCGCGTCAAAGGAAATGGCGACCTGTTTTTTGTCGCTTGCCACGCGGTAAACCGGGTTCACCTTTGGCTCGGCGGCGGTCTGAACGGCTTTTGTGGTGGAGCTCACGGTCACGCAAAGCGCCGCAAAGCCCGCGAGCAGACACAGCGCTATGGAGAACAGGCTCCGCTTGGTCAGTATCAATAGCTTCATAAAAAATTCCCTCCGTATACATTACTAATGTATATGGAGGGAACCTTCGTTTTATTAATGATTTGCCCCGCAAATCAATTCATGTGCAGGGCACAATTCATGTCCGAAGGAACAATTCATGTTGCAGCGCAACAATTCATCCCTGCATCAAGGCTTTCCGTATATAGAAACCTCTCAAACACGCTCAAATAATTGCGGCAGGAATGAATTGACCTGCGGTCATGAATTGGCTGCGCCATGAATTTTCGTTCCGAAATGAATTGACAGCTGCGCTGTCATTATTCCGCGTAGTGCCAGCTGATACCTTCCTTGGTATCAACCACAACCACCTTCATCGCCGCAAGCTGGTCGCGAATCGCGTCGGCGGTTGCCCAGTCTTTATTTTTGCGGGCTTCGGTGCGCTTTTGAATCAGCGCCTCAATCTCCGCGTCCTGCGGATTGCTCTCCTTGGGCGCTTCTTCCTTTTCGGTGAGCAGGTTGAGCGAGAGCACCTTGTCGAGCTCGCCGAGCACATAGCGCTTGGTCGCGTCGTTCGCGTCCGCCTTCAAAACGTCATATACGACCGTCAAGCCGAGCGAGGTGTTGAGGTCGTTGTCCATTGCGTCCTTGAACTTGCCAATCAGCGCGTCAGCCTTGTCCTGCTCAATTTCACCGTCCGCACTGAGAGCGGCAATGCGCTTTTTCAGCTTGTCATATGCCTTTACGCAGTTGTCAAGGCTTTCGTAGGAGAAGGTCAGCGGCTTGCGGTAGTGGCTCTGTAAGCAGAACATGCGGTAAACCACCGGGTCGTAGCCCTTGCTTTCAAGCAGCGAAACCGTCAGAAAGTCGCCCTTTGACTTGCTCATTTTGCCGCGGGCGTCGTTGAGGTGGAGCACATGGAACCAGTATTTGCACCACGGATGACCGAGATACGCCTCGCTCTGGGCGATTTCGTTGGTGTGGTGGGGGAAAGCGTTGTCAATGCCGCCGCAGTGAATGTCCAAAAACTCGCCGTTGTGCTTTTTGCTGATACAGGAGCACTCAATGTGCCAGCCGGGATAGCCGACGCCCCAAGGCGACTCCCATTTCAGCTCCTGGTCCTCAAATTTGGATTTGGTGAACCAGAGTACAAAGTCGGTTTTGTTGCGCTTGTTCTCGTCCTCTTCCACGCTGTCGCGCACGCCGACAGCCAAATCCTCCTCGTTCATGTTGCCGAACACATAGTAGGTGCTCAGCTTGGAGGTGTCAAAATACACGTTGCCGCCCGCAAGATAGGCGTAGCCCTTTTCAAGCAGAACGGAAACCATGTCGATAAATTCATCAATGCAGTTGGTGGCTGGCTCCACCACGTCGGGGCGCTTGATGTTCAGCTTTTCGCAGTCCGCAAAGAAAGCGTCGGTGTAAAACTGCGCGATTTCCATCACGGTCTTGTGCTCGCGCTTGGCGCCCTTGAGCATTTTGTCCTCGCCGGTGTCGGCGTCGCTGGAAAGATGTCCCACGTCGGTGATGTTCATCACGCGTTTCACGTCATAGCCCGAAAAACGGAGATACTTTTCCAGCACGTCCTCCATGATGTAGGTGCGCAGGTTGCCGATATGCGCGTAGTGATACACGGTGGGACCGCAGGTATACATATTCACCTTTCCGGGAGTGTAGGGAATGAATTCCTGCTTGGTTTGTCCGAGTGAATTATATAAAATCATTGAAACTGCTCCTTTGCAGATGTTATTTTTGAGAGATAAACTGTTTGTTTTGCGCGACGTAAACCACGCCCGAAATGATGGTGAACACGGTGGAAATCCAGATGAGCACCTCGCCCGTGACTTGGAAAATCCCGCTCAGCGCGGAGGGGAGAGCCACGCCCAAAGCGCCCAAATCGAGGACAATCCGCATGACGAGAATACAGATAATCGCAATCATCTGGCTGACGGTTTTGACCTTGCCCCAGATATTCGCCGCAATCACCTTGCCCTTTGCGGCGGCAATCAGGCGAATGGAGGTGACAGTAAATTCGCGGAACAGCACGATAATCACCGCCACGCAGTCGCACAGTCCCAGCTGCACAAAGCAGAGCAGTGCGGAAATCACCAAAATTTTATCCGCCAGCGGGTCGGCAAACTTGCCGAAGTCCGTGACAAGCCCGCGTTTTCGCGCGATTTTGCCGTCGAACAAGTCCGTCAGCGAGGCGGCGCCGAACAGCGCCAACGCGACCAAATGGTGCAGCGGAAAGTCAATCAGCAGCGCCGCCACAAAAAACGGCACCAGCAAAATCCGCAGCACGGTCAATTTGTTAGGTAGGTTCATACTATCATCCAATCATTGCGGGATAATTTAATTACATAGCATACAGCTAAAAACGCTTCAAAAACAGCAACATGAAATCACGCCGTTGCAGAATTTAGCCAATCAATTCGACGTTTCAAAAGGCGTCGTGCCCGCCGTGGCAACGGTGCCGAAACAGCAACATGAAACCACGCCGTTGCAGAGCTTAGCCAATCAATCCGACGTTTCAAAAGGCGTCATGCCGACCGTGGCAACGGTGGCAACGGTGCCGAAACAGCAACATGAAATCACGCCGTTGCAGAACTTAGCCAATCAATCCGACGTTTCAAAAGGCGTCATGCCCACCGTGGCAACGGTGCCGATGGGGTCGCAGCCGGTGTAGTCGGTGATGTGAACAGTGACAAAGCTGCCCACAGCGGGCTTTTTGTCAGCCGTGAAGAACACGCAGCCGTCCACCTCCGGCGCGTCGGCGTAGCTTCTGCCGTACCAGCACTCCGCAAAGCGGTCAAAGCCCTCTACCAGCACCTCAATGTCGGTTCCAATCAGGCTTTCGCAGTAGTTTGCCATCACGGTTTGCTGGTGCTCCATGATGATGTCGGCGCGTTCCTGCTTGATTTCCTCGTCAAGCTGACCGGGCATTTTCGCGGCGGGCGTGTTCTCCTCCTGCGAATAGGCAAAGCAGCCTAAGCGCTGGAAGTTGATTTCCTTCGCAAATTCCGCCAACTCCTCAAACTGCTCCTCGGTTTCTCCCGGAAAGCCCGTGATGAAGGTGGAGCGGAAAATCACGTTCGGAATTTTCTCTTTCATTTTATGCAGCAGCGCGGTCAGACTTTCGCGGTCGCCGCGGCGGTGCATTTTCTTCAAAATCTCGCTGTTGCAGTGCTGCAAAGGCAAATCAATATAGTTGAGCACCTTTTCCTCGCGCGCCATCACATCAATCAACCCGTCGGTAATGCTGTCGGGGTAGCAGTAAAGCACGCGAATCCAGTGCAGCTTTTCGATTTTGCAAAGCTCCGTCAGCAGCTTGTCGAGCGAGGGCTTGCCGTACAAATCCTCGCCATAGCGCGTGGTGTCCTGCGCAATGACGTTCAGCTCGCGCACGCCGCTGTCGGCAAGGCGCTGTGCTTCCGCAATCAGGTTCTCCATTTTTCTGCTGCGGAATTTTCCGCGAATCATCGGAATCGCGCAGAAGGTGCACTTGTTGTCGCAGCCCTCGGCAATTTTGAGATAAGCGGTGTAAAACGGCGTGGACTGCACTCTGCCGCCCTCCAGCGGCAGGCTCAGCTTGTCGGGGAACAGCTCAATCGGCTTTTCGTGCTTGGCGAGCGCCTGCTCCACAATGTCGGCAATTTTTTCATTTGCGCCGATTCCCACCGCCGCGTCGATTTCGTAAAGCTGTTTGGTGATTTCGTCCTGATAGCGCTCCGCAAGACAGCCCGTGACGATAATCGCCTTGATGGTGCCTTCGCGCTTTAGCTTGCCCAGTTCGATAATCTCGTCAATGCTTTCCTGCTTTGCCGAGTCAATAAATCCGCAGGTGTTTACAATCACCGCGTCCGCCTTGGCAGGGTCGTCAACAAAGGTATAGCCGCGTTGCTTCAATGTATAGAGCAGCATTTCGGCGTCCACCTGATTTTTGGCGCAGCCGAGGGATACAATGCCGATTTTGTTCATAGTTTGGTACCTCAGTGGTTAGTGGTAAGTGGCTAGTGGCTAGTGGTTAGTGGTGAGTTATAAGTTATAAGTTATAAGTAATAAGTTATAAGTAAACGTCAGTGAGGGATTGTAGGGAGCGACGTTCATTCTTCCTCATATTCGTCCAGCACCGCGCGGATGTCGTCCCAGCCGTAGCCGAGCCTTTGCAGCGCGGCTACCGCTCTGCGCTTGATTTTTTCATCACCCAAATTGCGGTATTTTTTCTCAATGATTTCGCGGATATTGTCGCGGTAGTCCACGTCAATTTCCTCTAAAACCGCCTCGGCGGTCTCCTTGTCAATGCCCTTGCGGGTCAGTTCAAACACTGCCGCCCGGCGCGTCATTTTCTTTTGCAAAAGCAGCTTTCGCGCATAGCGCTGCGCGAAAACTTCATCGTTCACCAGTCCGAGTTCCTCCATGCGCTCCACCGCTTTTTCGGCGGCGTCGCTGTCGCAGGTGCGCTGAATCTTTTCCTTCAGTTCCTTTTTGGAATGGTCACGATATGAAATGAGCCACAGAGCCTTTTCCTTGGCTCTGCGCTCATTGCTCAAATCAATCATTTCCTTTAACTCGTCATCATCAAGCTCTCTGCCCACGTCAAAGCGGTTTTCGAGTAATGCCTGTGTGTCGAGATTCATCACAAATTCGCCGTCGATAAACAGGGCGCTCTGCCCTTTCCGGCGCGGCTCAATGGCGGTAATACGCATCAGTCGTCAACGATCACGTCGATTTTGGCGGATTCCTTTTTCTTGTCAGCCGGCGCTTCGGGAGCTTCCGCAACGGGTGCGGCCGCGGCTGTCACCTTCGCCTTGGGAGCGGGTCTTTTGCGGTCATAAAGCTTGTCGATATTTTCCCACAGCTTGGTTTCAATTTCCTTCGCAAGCGCGGTGTCGGTTCTGAGCAGCTCCTTCACCTTATCTCTGCCCTGACCCAAGCGCTGTCCGTTGTAGCTGAACCATGCGCCCGCCTTCTGGACAATCTCCGCCTTGACAGCCAAATCGAGCAGTTCGCCCTCGCGGGAAATGCCTTCGCCGTACATAATGTCAAACTCCGCCTCGCGGAAGGGAGGAGCGATTTTGTTCTTGACAACCTTGCATCTGGTGTGCGAGCCGACCATTTCGCCGTTGACCTTCAGGGTTTCAACGCGGCGAATGTCAATGCGCACGGAGCTGTAGAATTTCAGCGCGCGTCCGCCGGTGGTGACCTCGGGGTTGCCGTAAATCACGCCGACCTTTTCACGCAGCTGGTTGATGAAAATCGCCACGCAGTTGCTCTTGTTGATTGCGCCCGCCAGCTTTCTGAGCGCCTGCGACATCAGTCTTGCGTGCAGACCCACATGGCTGTCGCCCATCTCGCCCTCAATTTCCGCCTTGGGAACCAGCGCGGCAACCGAGTCGATAACGATAACGTCAATCGCGCCGCTGCGAATCAGTGCCTCGGCAATCTCAAGCGCGTCCTCACCGGTGTCGGGCTGCGCCACGAGCAGAGAGTCCACATCAACGCCCAGCGCCGCCGCATAGGTGGGGTCAAGCGCGTGCTCAACGTCGATAAACGCCACATTGCCGCCGTTTTTCTGACCCTCGGCAATGCAGTGCAGGGATAAGGTGGTTTTACCGGAGGATTCGGGGCCGTAAATCTCCACGATACGTCCTCTGGGAAGTCCGCCGATACCCAGCGCGACGTCCAGCGACAGCGAGCCGGTGGAAATGTGGTCAACCGTCATATGCTTGTTTTCGCCAAGGCGCATCACCGCGCCCTTGCCGAACTGTTTTTCAATCTGAGAAATCGCTGTTTCCAGCGCCTTATTCTTATCTACTGCCATTTTCATTTACCTCCGCTTTTCATTCGTCCCCTCTCAGGGCACGTTTATTATACCTGATTTGGAGTAAAATTACAATATTTTCAAGCAAAAATCTTCGAACAAAATTTCTAAAACCAGAGCATTGTCCCATTTATCGCCCAATGCGCGACCGAGTCGCAGTCAGCGCGCCTTTGGAAAAGACGGTTTAATGGAAAGTGCGGACTAACGGCGCGTCATGTGTCGCGGGATTGGAAGTTTGATTTATTTCAAACATTCGATTCGCGAATTGGGTGCAGCGTCACGCTGCCGGCGCGTCATGTGTCGCGGGATTGGAAGTTTGATTTATTTTAAACATTCGATTCGCGAATTGGGTGCAGCGTCACGCTGCCCGATAATCGCCCTTTCGCACCCGCCGAAATCCTGTTCCGTGCGGATTCCCGAAAAGCCCTGCGCTTTCATCATTGCGGCAACCTCGCCTGCCTGTTCCTCGCCCAACTCAAACACCATTGCGCCGCCGGGCTTTAGCTTTTTGCTCCAGCAGCGGACGATTGCGCGGTAAAAATCCAGTCCGTCCACGCCGCCGTCAAGCGCCATTTCCGGCTCAAACCGCACCTCCGCCTGCAAGCCTGCCAATTCCCTGTGCGGGATATAGGGCGGATTGCTGACGAGCAAATCCAAGCTGCCGTCGGCAAAATCGCCGCAGCAGGTCAGCACGTCCGCTTTTTTTGCGTTAACCGTGCTGTGATTATCCGCAATATTCTTTTCGAGAAAATAAAATGCCTTGCCGCTCAGCTCAATCGCGGTCACGTCCGCCTTGGCAAATTTTTCCAGCGCAAGCGCAATCGCGCCGCTGCCCGCGCAAAGGTCAGCCGCCCTTGCGTGTGGCTTTTGCTTTAGGTAGTCAAGGCAAAGGCTCACACAGACCTCGGTGTCGTCGCGCGGAATCAGCACGCCCTCGCCGACGGTGAGCGGAATTCCCATGAATTCCCAGCTGCCGAGCAGGTATTGCAGGGGATAGCGGGTCAATCTTTTTTCTGTCAGAGAAATTAAAAGGGCTTTCTGCGCCTCGGAGAGCGCCTTTTCGCCGTGCGCAAGCTGTGCCGCGCGGTTCATGCCCGTCACATGCTCCAACAGGCACCGCGCTTCAAAGTCGGCGGCTTCTATCCCGCCCGCCTTCAGCCGTTCGCGGCAGGCGCGGTAAGCGTCCTTTAACATCCGCAGTTGATGATGTCGGAGCCGTCGTCGGGGATAACCGCCTTAATCGCGGCAATCGCAACCTCAATCATGCCGTCGTCGGGCTCCTTGGTGGTAATGCGCTGCGCCCAAAGTCCGGGAGCGGCAATAATGCGGGTAAAGGTGTTGTCGTGTCTGCCGCACAGCTTAATCAGTTCATAGCCGATACCGCAGGTCACGGGAATCAGTAAAATCTTAATGACGGGGCGCCAGAAGCCGAGGGTGGTCGGCACGAACAGTCCCACCAAAATGCCGAGAATCAGCATAATCACCATGAAGCTGGTGCCGCAGCGCGGGTGAAAGCGGATTTGCTTTCTCACGTTGGCAACGGTCAGTTCCTCGTCGTTTTCGTAGCAGAAAATCGTCTTGTGCTCCGCGCCGTGATACATAAACACGCGCTTCATGTCGGGGGTTTGCGACACAATCACGATATACAGCAGGAACAGCGCGATTTTGAGCACGCCCTCAAACACGCTCTGCCAGAACGTGACAAGCTCGCCGCCCGACTGCAAAGCGGGGAAGAGCAGCTTGAGCAGTTCAAACAAGCCCCACGGCAAAAAGAAAAACAACCCGACAGCCAGCGCCACGCCCAAAACGGACGCGAACACCATGAGAATCTTCATCAGCTTATCGCCGAATTTTTCGTCGAGCCATTTTTCAAACTTGGACGGCTCCTCGTCCTCAATCTCAGCGGATTCAATCGCCTTGTCCGCCGAGAGCATCAGCGACTTGTAGCTCAGCCGCATGGAGTCAATGAGTCCCGCGATACCGCGGAAAAACGGCACGCGAAACAGCTTGAAGCGTTTGGAGAGCATGGGCACCTCAACGTCCTCGGTGTAAAGCGTGTCCTTGCCGGTGCGCACGCAGACCGTGTTTTTCTTGGGTCCGCGCATCATAATGCCTTCAATCAGCGCGCTGCCGCCGATTGAGGTGATTTTTTTTGTTTTTTTACCCATAAGTGAATTCCTTCTATGTGATGGTTTGATATGGTAAGGAACTGACATCAAAATGATTATTTCAATTCAAAGCGTTCCCTGATTTCTGTTTCATTATATTACAGCTTCACGGTTTCGGGCTGCGACTGTTCCTCGCCCTCTTTATAAATGGGGAAGGTCAGGGTGACGGTGGTGCCGATTCCCTCGCCGCTTTCAATGTCGAGCCTGCCGTTGTGAAGATTCATAATTTCGTCCGCGACCGCCAAGCCGATGCCGGAGCCGCCGACGTTTTGATTTGCCTTGTAGAATTTTTCCTTAACGCGCGGCAAATCCTCGGCGGGAATACCGCAGCCGGAGTCGGTGACGACAATCTTAATCACGTCCGGCTCGTCCTTGGAATAGAGAATCTGCGCCGCCACAACGCCGCCCTTTGGCGTGTATTTCAGCGCGTTGTCCAAAATATTGAGAAACACCTGGCGCAGGCGGTTCCGGTCGCCGTAAATCGGCGGGAAAACCGTTTCGGGGTCGTCGTAGAGCAGGTGAATTCCGTCCTCAACGGCGCGTTCCTTGAGCATATAGACGGTCTCGTCAAACTCGGCGACGATGTCGATTTTCTCCTTCATCAGCACCATTCTGCCGCTCTGAATCCTTCCGAAGTCCAGCAGCTCCTCAACGATTCCCGTCAGCCGGCCGCTTTCCTTAATAATGACGCTCATGCCGCGGTCAAAGGTGCGGCGGTCAAGCGTGCCGCGTTCGCTCAGCTGCATGGTTTCCGCCCAGCCCTTGATCGCCGTCAGCGGCGTGCGCAGCTCGTGCGAAACGCGGGAAATAAAGTCGTTTTTCATCTGCTCGGTGGTCTGCAAATCCTTTGCCATGTCGCTGACCGCGTCGCAGAGGTCTCCGATTTCGTCGTTATATTTGTGCTCGATTTTCTCAGACGCGGAAAAGTCGCCCTGCGCAATCTGCGCGGCGGCTTCCGACAGTCTGCGAATCGGCTTGACAATCGAGCGGACGAACGCCAAGCCCGAAAAAACGACCATGGCGATAATGCCGAGTCCCACGGCAATCACCACCGCGCTGAACACCAGCATACGCGCCTGCGCGGGCTCCATGGAAACAATGTAGCGCACCGCGCCGACAATGCTGCCGTTTTCGTCCTTAATCACGCGGGTTTCGCTCATGGCGCGCTCGCCGGAGAGCAGCTTGCCTGTCCAAAAGGCAAAGCCCGCGGTGCTGTTGCCCGCGTCCTCAAAGTCGGTGTTTTTCTCGTCCTCCGAGGGCAAAAAGCCGGTGGAGGTCAGCACCACGCGCCCCGAGGAGTTGAGCACCATCACGCCCATCTGCTCTTTTTTGTCAAAGTTTTCAATGTAATCGCGCGAGGAGGTGGTAAAGGTCGTGGAGCTTTCCGCCTGATAGCCCGGAAACACCATGCTCAGTTCATTGGAGGCGGCGTGCAAATCCTGCTCTATCTGCGAGCGAATCACGCCGGAAGCGGCAAAAATCAAAATGACAATCAGCAAAACGATAATCGCCAAAATTACGCTGAGCGTGTTCAGCATCCAGCGCTTGGTTATGCCTTTAATCATTGTCATCCTCCTTTCCAACCTCTCTCATGCGGCAACGCCGCAATTCATGTGCACAGCACAATTCATTACGCAGTAAATTCATGTTGCAACGCAACAATTCATCCCTGTATCATGCCTTTCCGAATAACGGCACACTTGTAATAGCACAAACGCTTCCGGCAGAAATGAATTGAACCTTTGGTTCATGAATTGTTTTCAACATGAATTGAACCTTCGGTTCATGAATTGATTTGCGCTGCAAATCATTCTCCCGCGTCCCACTTGTAGCCCAAGCCCCACACGGTAATGATATGCTTGGGGTTCGAGGGTTCGTCCTCCACCTTCATTCTCAGTCTGCGGATGTTGACGTCAACAATCTTGTCCTCGCCCACATATGCGTCGCCCCACACATGGTTGAGAATGTCAATTCTGTCAAGCGCCACGCCGGGATTGGAGAAGAAGTATTCCATAATCTGAAATTCCACCTGCGTCAGTTCAATCATCTTGCCCGATTTCATCAGCGCGCGGTTGCGCAGGTTGAGGGTGAAGTCGCCGGATTTCAGTTCTTCCTTAAAGTTGTTTTCCGCGCGCGACTGTGCCAGCGCCACGCGGCGGTAGAGCGAGTCAACGCGCGCGAGCAGCTCGCTGGGGGAGAAGGGCTTTGCCACATAGTCGTCCGCGCCGAGCATTAAGCCCGTCACCTTGTCCATCTCCTGCGTTTTTGCGGAGAGCATGATAATGCCGATTCCGCCGTTGCGGTTGCGCAGTTCCTTGCAGACCTGAAAGCCGTCAATGCCGGGCATCATCACGTCGAGAATCGCAATGTCAAAGTCGCCGTCGTGCTCGTCGTATTTTTTCAGCGCGGTTTCGCCGCAGTCGGCTTCCACCACGTCATAGCCGGCGCGGGTCAGGTTAATCACGACAAAATCGCGGATAGCCGCTTCATCTTCGCATACAAGAATTTTTTTCATTTCAAAACCTCCGTCATCTTCGAAAATTATGATTTGTTTGTTGAAACAGGCACGCTGTCCAGCTGCGCAAAAGCGGTTTTAATGCCGTCGTCTGTCAGCGCGAGTTCCTTGTCGGCGCTGAGGTTGACAAACGCAAAGGCGTTGCGCGTGTCCTTGTAAATCAGGGTATAGCCGTCGATTCCCTTGCCTTGGTCCCAGTCGGCAACCTTGAACGCGCGGATTTCAAACAGCTTTTCGCCGACGCCGTCCTTGCTCCATTCATAAAAGCTGAGCAGGTCGCCGCTTTCGTTCACCAGCGCGGTAAAAGTGCCCGCAAGCCAGGTTTCGGGAATTTTAATGGTGTAATGATACGCATAGTTGGCGGCGGTGCGCTGCACGGGCAGCAACTCCTCCTTTTCTGCGCTGAACGTGTTCCACAACACCTGATTTGCCGATTTCAACGCCTTGTTGGTGTTGTTGTAGGGGAGTGTGGAAACAACGGGAATTTCGATTTTCATGTCGTTGTTGATGTCGGCGGAGAGGATTCCTTCCGTGCGGCGGGTGGGATTCACCGCCTTCTCGCCGTTGAGCGGGTTGCGCAAAAGGTTAAGCTCCTTGTTAAAATAGAGCACCTGCGTGTTCATGCTGCCGTTTGACAGCACGCCGTCCACCACCAAGCCGCGGCGCTTGTCGCTCAACTCGGTAGCGGTCATGCTGCGGTAGCTGACGACGTTTGGGTCCATGGCGACGTTTGCCTTGGCGTAAAGCGAGCCGGTGGCGGCGTCAAATTCCAGCATGGTCGCCTTAGCCTCGTTTTCGGGCGTAAAGAGCGAGAGCGTCATCACCGTGCTCTTGCCGCTGCCGTCAAGGTTGCCGACATAAAACGCCGAGTAGTTTTGTCCCGCCTGAATCGGCTGCGTTTTGCCGTTTTGATAGGAATAAACGGACAAAAAGTTGACGTTGGCGGTGTAGGTGGCAAAGCCGGCTAAAATCTCCTGTGAGGAATCGCCGTTGATGTTGGCAAATTCCACGCAGTCAACGTCGGTGGTCTCGGCGACAAAATCGTCGGAAGCCTGCCATTTGCCGTCGGTTTCATACATCACCAGCATGTGAATCCCGGTGGTGTTGTCCTTGTCGCGGAAGAACGCAATCGCTTCGTTCACGTCGTCGCCGTCGAGGTCGTGCATGATAATCGCGCTGCGGTAGCTGCCGCTTTTGGGATATTTCAAAATGTAGCCCTTGGGCGCGGTCTGCGCAATCAGCGCTTCAATCTCCGCCTCATCGCCCATGGTTTTCGGCGGGCGCAGCATATCGTCGCGCGTCAAATCCGTCACGCTGCAGCCGCCTGCCGTCAGCAGCACCGCTGCGCCGAGCAAAGCCGCCGCTGCCGCTTTTCGCTTCATATGCTTCGCCCCTTTCTGAAAAAATAATGTATATTTCTAATATTTCTAAATCAATCCGCGCTGTCAAAAGGCGCGCTGCTTGGCAATCAGAAACTTAATCTTCTTGCCTTCCTCGGTAAACATGCGCTCGTGCTCGGTCACGATGTTTTCGGAAAAGCCGCTCGCGTGCAAATCGCGGGTGAGATAGGTGATTTCGTAGCCTGTCTGCGCAAAATATTCCAGGCTTTCCTCAAACAGCCCGTCGTCGTCGGTCTTAAAGCGGATTTCCGCATCCGGCTGCAAAAAGCTCTTATACATCTCCAGCTTTTTGTAGTAGGTCAGGCGGCGCTTGTTGTGCTTGGGACGCGGCCACGGATTGCAGAAGTTGATAAACAGCCCCTCAATTTTGTCCTCCGGCTTGATAATCGCGTCAAGCTGCTCAACATTGTATTTCACAAGCACCAAATTGGAGATTTCCTCAGCGGTCTTGCCGCTTTCTTCAAACAGCTTGACAATGGTGCGCCTGCCCACGCCGAGCATGTCCACCTTGATGTCAAGCGCAATGATATTTCTCTCAGGGAATTTTAAGGCAAATTGTCCCGCAAAGCCGCCTTTGCCGCAGCCGATTTCAAGATACAGCGGCTGTTCCTTTTGAAAGGCGGTCTGCCACCTGCCCGCATAGTCCTCCGGATTCTTGATGTAAAAGTCGCAAACGCTGAGCTCAGGCTCAGCCCATTTCTTTTTTCTGATTCTCATAATACCTCATTAAATGGTGAAAAACATCTCATATCATTATACCAAATTGTAACCGATTATGCAATAAAAAATTAGAGGTTGCCTTAAAGATAGTTTACTTTGTCGTCATAAGCTTGCGAGATTGTAAAGGTAATGTCGGAAAATCTGTCCGCAAGCCGGTTTTTGAGCGGCAAAATGACAACATTTTCACTTTTAAAATGTCCCGCGTCAAGAATGTTCACGCCCAGCTCGTTAGCGGCGTTGATTTCGTGGTGCTTGATTTCGCCTGTCACCAGCACGTCGGCGTGTTCCGCGGCGGCGGCAAAAATGTCCGAGCCGCCCGCGCCCGAGGCAACGGCAACGGTTTTCACACGCTCCTTCACGGCGGTGTAGCGCAAGCCCTTGCAGTCAAGCGCCGCCTTTGCGTTTTCGGCGAAGGAGAGCATGTCCGTTTCCCTCGGCAGCTCGCCGACAAAAAGACACTCGCCCACAGCGGACTTTCTCAGGTTTTTTACGTCCAAGGCGGCGGCAAGACAGGTGTTCACGCCGAAGGCTTCGCTCAAATCCAGATTCGTGTGCATACACACAGCGGCAATGCCGTACTTTGCCAGCAAATATGCCGCGCTGTGCGGGTCAAGTCGCTTCAGCGGCTGAAAAATCACCGGATGATGGCTGATAATCAGTTCACAGCCCAGCGCCGCCGCTTCCTCAACAACCTCCGCGGTGATGTCGAGCGCGAGCAGGGCAGAGGTGATTTTTGTATCCTTATCGCCTGCCAGCAATCCCACGTTGTCAAAATCCATCGCGGTGCCGACCGGGGCGAAGGCTTCAAACCAGTCCAGAATTTCACGAATTGTCGCCACAGAATTCCTCCAGTTGACGGGCAAGCGCGGCAAAGCGCGCCTCTCCCCGTGCCATTTTGTTCAGACGGTCAATGTGACCGCGCACAAAGCGAAGATGCGTTGCGTTTTCCTTTGGGGTCAGCCTGCCCGTGTAGAAATAGCTTTCCTCACGCGCCGCCGTGTTCCCCGTATAAGTGACGGACAGCACCGTATAGCATTTTCCGCCCGCCACACAGCAGTCCTGCCTGTCAATGTCAAAGCCGTTTTCGCACAGCCGGCGAATCAGCCGTTCGCTGCGCGTCATGGGCTGCAAAATAAAATGCTTTTCTCCGTCGCGGGAAAAGCGCCATTCACCGATAATTTTCGCAATCAGGTCGCCGCCCATGCCCGCGATGACAATATCGTCCGCTTCCTCTCCGCCGATTTCGCGCAAGCCGTCGCTCAGCCGCGTTTCAATGCGGTCGCTGAGGTTGGCGGCGGCAATGGTCTGTCTGCCGCTTTCCAGCGGCGCGGGATTGATGTCGGCGGCAATCGCGGAGGGACAGATACCACTTCGGCACAGCCACACGGGAAGATACGCATGGTCTGTGCCGATGTCCGCGAGCCTTTTTCCGTGCCGGACAAAGTCCGCGCACAGCTTCAGGCGGCTATCCAAGTGGTTTCCGCCGCTCATTTTACAGCGGCGTTGAGCGCCTCAATCAGTTTGTCGGCGTCTGCGCCGTGCACATAGCAGGCTTCCTCAATGGTTTCGCCGCGGGAAGCGGGACAGCCAAGGCAGTGCATGCCAATGCTCAGGAACAGCTGCGCTGTTTCGGGGTGCCGGTCGAGTACGTCGCCGATGATGTCTGTTTTTGTAATAGCCATAATTCATTACCTCCGTTGAATATTTTGTGCTCTCAACTTTTATTATACCATATATTTTGTGTATTCGCAAGAGTTTTCCGCTCTCTTGTGCGTTTTTCGGAAGAATTCGGAAAAAACAACCCGTCGGTTGAAAAACAACCCAAACAAGCCAATATAAATATAAAGATAAATATAAACATAAAGATAAAGATAAACATAAACATAAACATAAAGATAAAGATAAAGAGAAAGAGAAGAGAAGAGGAGAGAAGAAAAGGCGTCAGCGGGAGCTGACGCGTTTGCTGCTGCTGTCTTTTCTTTTGCTGTTTATGTTGTTGACCAGTATTTGCGGTCAAGGCTGCGGTACTGCACCGCTTCCAGCACATGGCGGGAGCGGATAACCTCCTCGTTTTCCAAGTCTGCAATCGTTCTTGCAACCTTGAGCACGCGGTCATAGGCTCTGGCGGTGAAGCCCAGCGAATCAAAGGCGTTTTTCAGCGTTTGCTCCGCCTTTTTGTCAATCACGCAATACTTCTCAAACTGCTCGGCGTTGATTTTGGCGTTGCAGGTGGTGCGGCTGCCCTCAAAGCGCTTTTGCTGAAGCGCGCGCGCTCTGTCCACACGCTTTTTGATGTCGGCGGAGCGCTCGGAATGTTCGGTTGCCCGCAGTTCCTCAAATTCCACCGGCGGTACCTCCACATGAATGTCAAAGCGGTCGAGCAACGGCCCCGACACGCGGTTGAGGTAACGCCGGATTTTTTGCCCGGAGCAGGTGCAGTGGTGCTTGGGGTCGCCAAAGTAACCGCAAGGACAGGGATTCATGGCGGCAATCACCATAATCGAGCACGGATAGGTGCAGTTTTGACCCGAACGCGAAATCGTAATCACGCCGTCCTCAATCGGCTGGCGCAGCACCTCCAGCGCCGTGCGCGAGAATTCGGGCAGCTCGTCGAGAAACAGCACGCCGTGGTGTGCCAGCGACACCTCGCCGGGGCGAATGGTTCCCGTACCGCCGCCGCCCAAGCCCACCGCCGTCACCGTGTGGTGCGGCGAGCGGAACGGACGCGCGGTAATCAGTCCCTCACCGCGCAGCATACCCGCAATCGAGTGGATTTTGGTCGTTTCAATCATTTCCGAAAAGGTCATGTCGGGCAAAATCGACGGCACGCGCTTGGCAAGCATACTTTTGCCTGAGCCGGGAGGACCAATCAGCAGGATATTATGACCGCCTGCCGCGGCAATTTCCATCGCGCGCTTGACCTCAAGCTGCCCCTTTACCTGCGAAAAGTCGGGCAAAAAGTCAGATGATGAAATATTGCATGCTTTTACAGGCTTTGCGGGCGCCATTTCCAGTTCGCCGTCCAAAACGGTTTTCAGCTGGGTGATACTGCGAATGGGATACACGTCGATTCCCTCCACCACCGCCGCCTCCGCGCCGTTTTGGAAGGGGACAAATATTTTTTCAACGCCCTGCTCTCTGGCGGTAATCACCATCGGCAAAACGCCGTTGACCGGTCGCAGCCCGCCGCTGAGCGACAATTCTCCGATAAACGCGCAGCGGCTGAGGTCAGCCTGAATATATCCCGACAGCCGCATGAGGTTGACGGTAATCGGCAAATCGTAAATCGGGCCTTCCTTCTTGATGTCGGCGGGCGCAAGGTTAAAGGTGAAATGCGCCGAGGGCAAGCGGTATCCGCAGTTTGAAAGCGCGCTGCGCACCCTGTCCTTGCTCTCCTTCACCGCGGCGTCCGGCAGCCCCACCAAATCAAACGCGGGCAGTCCCGCGCGGGCGGAAGCCTCCACCTCCACGCGGTAGCCGTCGATTCCGTTAATCCCAAAGCTTGTGCATTGAACAACCATAGTCTGACTCCTGATACTGTGATACTTTATTATAGCATTCACAGCAGGAAATTACAATGCTTAAAGATTGAAAATGCAACTATTTGTCAGTCGAATTGCATAAATTCTGAGAGAATTAGTATGCAAGTCTACAGAAATACTATGGTCGCTTGACTTTTGCACTTGAATATGATAAAATATTGTTACAGAATATCATATGTAGCGGGGGTACAGAATGGCACAAATCGAAGGAATGTATTTTGCCCTTTCAGATGATGTTCTTGCCGCACTTTCCAAAGACGGTGATGAAGAAGCCTTTAATGAACTGGTTATACGGTATTTCGGAGAACTCCGTTTTATCGCGCGCAAATACTCAGTTCAGGGCTACGAGCAGAATGATTTTTTGCAGGAAGGGCTGACCGCGTTGTTTTATGCCTGTCAAAGCTATCAGCCTGACGGCGGAAGCTCCTTCGGCACCTATGTGTCGCTGGTTGCCCGCCGCAGATTCAGCAAAATTTTTTCTCGCTCACAGTCGAAAAAAGCAGTGCCGGATTCCGCGCTGACCTCCATTGATGATATTCCCGAAAGTCTTGGCAGCTCTGTGCCCTCTCCCGAGGACAGGCTGCTGCAAAGGGAACATCTGGAGCAAACGCTGAAGCGGCTCAAGGCTTTATTGTCGGCAAGGGAATACGAGGTGCTCATGCTCTTTGCCTCGGGACTCAGCTACAGCAACATTTCACGCAAGCTAAACATTTCCGAAAAATCCGTCGACAACGCCCTGCAACGGGCGCGCAGAAAGGTCGGCACAAAAGAAATGTCCTGAAAAGAATGCTGCGCAGTTTTTCAAGGGACAAATTTATAACCCAAAGTGAGGTAGATGTCCATGTTTGAAGACAAAACACTAGTCTGCAAAGATTGTGGTAAGGAATTTGTTTTCACTGCCGGCGAGCAGGAATTCTACGCTGAAAAAGGCTTCGTAAATGAGCCCCAGCGCTGTAAAGAATGCAGACAGGCGCGCAAAAACGCCGTCAAAGCAAGCAGAGAATACTATGACACCACATGCGCCGAATGCGGTGGTCCTGCTAGAATTCCGTTTAAACCGATGGAAGGAAAGAGTTACTACTGCAGCGAATGCTTTGCAAAAAGAAATGAAGCTGAAGAATCCTGATAAAGCTTCCTGCGGATAATTTTATAAAACTATATGATTAACCCCAGAGCGGCGAACCAAGTGTTCGCCGCTTTTCTACGGCTGTAGCAGCAGTGCGCCTTTGGAAAAAGCGGCATTTTGGAAAGTACGGACTAACGGCGCGTCTTATGTCGCGGGAACGGAAGTTTGACTTATTTCAAACATTCGGTTCGCGAATTGGGTGCAGCGTCACGCTGCCGGCGCGTCGAATGTCGCGGGTGCGGCGGTTTTTATTATTGAAAACATTAAAATCTTAACTTTTGACAACGATTTGTAGGGGCGAACCCAAGTGTTCGCCCGAGCCGCGTTTTCCTAACTAACCGTTTCTGCCACGGAAACGAACGGCTTCCTATCCGCGGGCGCACACATGGGTGCGCCCCTACATAAAAATGTAATGTAAAGCTTTAGTCGAGACAAGGTAGTAGGGGCGAGCATTGCTCGCCCGCGGATAGGAAGCCTATCTCTCCCTGTTAGAATACGGTTTAACAGGATAGCGCTCCGATAGGTCAAGAAAAGTCAAAAAAATTTTAAAAGTAAGAAAACAGGAGTATTCGTGAGAATTCGGGAGAATCTCAGAGTATTCCTTTTATTTTCTGACTTTATTTGACTTTGACTTTATCTGACCTTTACGCTATACTATAACCAAAGCCCGAAAGGGACACGAAAGAAGGAATGAAAATGAGAATGAGTGATTTGGTTGCGCAGTATATTATGGAAATGCTGGAGCAACAGGACGGCAGCGCTGAGATTCAGCGCAACGAGCTTGCAGGCAGCTTGGGCTGCGTGCCCAGCCAGATTAATTATGTCATTACCTCGCGCTTTACGCCCGAGCAGGGCTACATTGTCGAGAGCCGCCGCGGAGGCGGCGGATATATCCGAATCAGCCGGGTAAAAATGGATAAGGGCACGGCGCTCATGCACATTGTCAATTCCATTGGCGACCGGCTTGACAAGGCGACTGCCGAGGCAATGCTGCACAACATGCTGCAGCGGGCGGTGATGGAGCTTCAAACTGCCAAGGTCATCGCGGCGGCGCTCTCCGACAGAACGCTGAAAAATGTCGAACAGGAAAAGCGCGACACCGTGCGCGCCGACCTTTTCAAAAACATGCTGTTAACGCTTAATTCGTAACATATACTATTTTAAAATGAGGTGAAGGATATGAAATGTCAGAAATGCGGCAATAATAATGCCAACACACATGTCAAAACCATTATCAACGGCGAATTCAAGGAGTACGATTTGTGCAGCGAGTGCGCGCAAAAGATGGGCTACACCAACATGTTCGCCGGAATGGAAAACGATTTTTCAAACCTGCTGGGCAGCTTTTTCACCAACGTGCTGCCTGCCAGAACACAGGCGACGCGCTGCGAATTCTGCGGCAGCACCTACTCCGAAATCGCCAAGAGCGGTCAGGTAGGCTGCGCCCACTGCTACGAGCTGTTTGCCGACCAGCTTTATCCCTCTATCAGAAGGATTCACGGCAACACCACCCACTGCGGCAAAAACAGCGGCAAGGCGGAAAAAGCGCAAAAGCCCGCCGAGCTGACGAAGGAGCAGAAAATTCAGGAATTAAAAAAGCAGCTTGACGCGGCGGTTGCGGAGCAAAACTTTGAGCTTGCGGCGCAGCTGAGAGATCAGATTAAAGGAATGGAGGGTTAAGCATGAGCAACGTAGTGATTTCCACAAGGGTTCGCCTTGCCAGAAATTTAAAAGACTATCCGTTTCCCTGCAAGCTGTCACAGCAGGGCAGAGAACAGGTGATTGAAAAGGTGCGCGACGCGGTAAAAAACGGCAACAGCGTGCTCGCGAACGACTTTTCCTTTATCAAAATGGAGGAGCTTGACCCGCGCCAAAGCGTTTCGCTGGTTGAAAAGCGGCTTGTCAGCCCCGAATTCATCAGCGACCCCGAGGGCAGAGCGCTGTTGCTCAGCAGCGACGAGAGCCTGTCTATCATGATTAACGAGGAGGATCACATCCGTTTGCAGGTGATTACCAAAGGGCTGACGCTCGACGAAGCCTACGACACCGCCGACAAGCTCGACACCCTGCTTGATGAAAACCTCGACTTTGCCTTTGATGAAAAGCTCGGCTACCTCACCCAGTGCCCGACCAACCTCGGCACCGGTATGCGGGCTTCCGTCATGCTCCACCTGCCCGCGCTCGAAAAGAGCCGTGCCGTCAGCCGCATTGCGGGCAATCTCTCCAAGCTGGGACTCACCATCCGCGGCGCTCACGGCGAGGGAACAGAGCCAAAGGGCGCGCTTTATCAGCTTTCCAATCAGGTGACGCTCGGCATTTCCGAAAAAGCGGCGATTGAGAATCTGAAAAACATCACCGCCCAGCTTGTCGCGCAGGAGGAACAGGCGCGTGAACGCCTTTGCAGGAGCATGGACGTACAGGATACCATTGCGAGAAGTCTGGGAATCCTCAAATACGCGCGGCTGATTTCGCACGACGAAGCCTTAAAGCTGCTCTCCAACGTGCGGCTGGGTATCGTATCGGGACAGATTGCGGACGTCAAGCCCGAAACTATCGACAGCCTGATGACCGCCGTTGAGCCCGCCACCCTGAGCGTCGCGGCAGGCAAAAGCCTTTCGCCCCACGAAAGAGATGTGGAACGCGCAAAGCTGATTCAGAAAACGCTGTAAAACTTATAATTCACTTACCACTTACCACTAATCACTTTAAAAAAAGGAGGTAATTTGATGTTTAAATTCCAAGGATTTACCGAAAAAGCAAACAACGCGCTGAACCTTGCCGTTCGGTCGGCAGAGGACTTCGGACACAGCTATGTCGGCACCGAGCATGTGCTGCTCGGCTTGCTCAAGGAGGGCACAGGCGTTGCCTACACAGCGCTCAGCAGCGTTGGTGTGACGGCTGATATGATTGCCGAAAAAATTCAGGCAACCTCCTACAGCGGCTCGCCGACCTCTCTTACTCCCAATGATTTCACCCCGCGCACCAAGCGCGTTCTGCGCTCGGCAGTGGCGGTTTCGTCCAGAGCCGGCAGCAACTATATCGGCACCGAGCACCTTTTGATCGCGCTGGTGTCCGACAGCGACAGCTACGCCGTCAGCTTTCTCAACGAAGCGGGCGTGAGCATTAATTCGATTGTCGGCGCCATTCAGAACGCGCTCGGCGGCAAAAGCAATCCCAACGGCGGCTTTTCTCAGGGCGGTATGCCCCAAGAGGGCGCGCAGGACGGCGGCTCTGCACTCGATAAATTCGGCAGAGACCTCACCCAAGCCGCCAGAAACGGCGAAATTGACCCCGTTATCGGCAGAGAAAAGGAAATTGAGCGCGTGATTCAAATTCTTTCCCGCCGCACCAAAAACAACCCTGTGCTCATCGGTGAGCCGGGCGTCGGCAAAACGGCGGTTGCGGAGGGCTTGGCGCTTGAAATCAGCAAGGGCAATGTGCCCGAAAGTCTGAAAGACAAGCGCGTCGTCAGTCTTGACCTCACCGGCATGGTTGCGGGCGCAAAGTACCGCGGCGACTTTGAGGAGCGTATCAAGGCGGCGATTGACGAGGTGAAGAACTCCGGCAACACCATTCTGTTTATCGACGAGCTGCACACCATTATCGGCGCGGGCGCCGCCGAGGGCAGCGCGGACGCGGCGAATATTCTGAAGCCCTCGCTGGCACGCGGCGACTTTCAGGTGATCGGCGCCACCACGCTCAACGAATACAGAAAATATATTGAAAAGGACGCCGCGCTTGAACGCCGCTTCCAGCCTGTCAAGGTCGGCGAGCCGACGCAGGAGCAGGCGGTTGAAATCCTCAAGGGCTTGCGCGACAGCTATGAAGCGCACCATAAGGTGAAAATCACCGACGAAGCCATTGAAGCGGCGGTGAAGCTCAGCTCACGCTATATCGCGGACAGATACCTGCCCGACAAGGCGATTGACCTGATTGACGAGGGCGCCTCAAAGGTGCGCCTCGCCTCGATGACCTCTCCCGACAACGTGAAGGAGTTGGAGGATAAGGTCAAGTCGCTCGAAAGCGAAAAGGCAAGCGCCGTGAATGAGCAGGATTTTGAGCGCGCGGCAAAGCTGCGCGACGAGCAAAAGAACGTGCAGGCGCAGCTTGACGACGCCAAAAAGCGTTGGCAGGAGCGCAGAGGAGAGGTTTGCGGCGCGGTTGACGCGGAGGTAATCGCGAAAATCGTTTCCGACTGGACGGGAATCCCGGTGGTGCAGCTTACCAAGGAGGAGAGCGAGCGGCTGCTGAATATGGAGCAGGTGCTCCACGAGCGCGTGGTCGGTCAGGACGAAGCCGTGTCCTCTATCGCCAAGGCAATCCGCCGCGGCAGAGTCGGACTTAAAGACCCCAAGCGCCCGGTCGGTTCGTTCATCTTCCTCGGACCCACCGGCGTCGGCAAAACCGAGCTGTGCAAGGCGCTGGCGGAGGCGATGTTCGGCGACGAAAACGCCATGCTCCGCCTTGACATGTCCGAATATATGGAGAAGCACACGGTGTCTAAGCTTATCGGCTCGCCGCCCGGCTACGTCGGCTTTGACGAGGGCGGTCAGCTGACCGAAAAGGTGCGCAGAAAGCCTTACTCGGTGGTGCTCTTCGACGAAATCGAAAAGGCGCACCCGGATGTGTTCAACATGCTGCTCCAGATTTTGGAGGACGGCAGACTCACCGACAGCCAAGGCAGAACCGTGGACTTTAAGAACACCGTGATTATCATGACCTCCAACGTCGGCGCGCGCATGATTACCGACAAGCAAAAGGCGCTCGGCTTCACGCAGGAAACGCAGGAAGCCAAGCAGGAGGACCTCAAAAATCTGGTGCTCGGAGAGTTAAAGAAGGTATTCCGCCCCGAATTCCTCAACCGCGTGGACGACATCATTGTGTTCAACAAGCTGACGCAGGACGAAATCAAGCAGATTGCGGGCAAAATGCTCGACACCCTCGCCAAGAGATTGCAGTCGATGAACATTTCCATCACCTTCACCGACGCAGCCGTGACCGCCATTGCCGACAAGGGCTTTGACGACAGCTACGGCGCCAGACCCCTGCGCAGGGCGATTCAAAGCGAAATCGAGGACACCCTCAGCGAGCAAATGCTCGACGGCAAGGTGACGGAAAACAGCCATGTGACCTGCGACTATCAGGACGGCAAGTTTGTGTTCCAAACAGAATAATTGATATGAAAAGAGCAGCTCTTTGACGGAGCTGCTCTTTTCAATGTAAAATGGAAAACGGAAAATGGAAAATTACTGATTCATTGTTTTGCTGTAGCCGTGCGCTTTGTCAAGCAGCATGTCCTTGACCTTCATCAGCCTTGTGCGGCTGCTCCGGTCGTTTTCTTCAAGCTTCATGGAAATGAACTTAATCGTTTCCTGATAGCGCGGAATCATGACGTGCTCCAGCGAATTAACGCGGCGGCGGGTCTTTTCGATTTCCGCCGACATCAGCTCGCAGCTTTTTTCGTACTGCGCGAGCAAAATCAAATCGGGGAGCACCCTGTCGAGCGACATCACCGCGTCGTCAAGCTCAAACGAGGTGAACGCGAAGCCGTAGGGGAAGATGTCGCCCTCGTCGGCGGTGCGCTTGCCCGCTTCAAACTGCGGAATCTCCACGCTCATGACGTTCTTCGAGCCGATTTCCACATTCACCTGCTGCTTCGGCGAGAGCAGCGCGCCGTCGAGCGCTTCCTTGCTCATGACCGCCGAGGCGTTTACAAAGTGATTGTTGCAGTTTTCAAGCTCGCGCTCCACCTTGTCACGCAAATCGCGCGTCTGACGCACCAGCTCCAAAAACTGCCGCATCAGTTCGTCGCGCTTGTCCTTTAACATTTTATGTCCCCGCACCGCCGTGACAAGCTGCTTTTTCAGCTTGCTCAGCTGCATACGCGTGGGGTTAACATTCATTACTGCCATAGTCTACCTCATCATGCACGAAGTGCAATTCATGTGCGTAGCACAACATGAATTGATTTTTTTAAAATCATTATTGTTCGGGATAGAACTCATCCAACATATCGTCCTTAATACGCTTCAACTCGCTTCGCGGCAGAATTGCCAGCAGCTTCCAGCCGATGTCGAGGGTTTCCTCAATCGAGCGGTTGGCGTCGTAGCCCTGGGAAACGTACTCTCTTTCAAACGCTTCGGCAAATTCGGCGTATTTTTTGTCCATGTCGGTCAGCGCCGCTTCGCCCAGAATGACCATCAGCTCTCTGGCATCCTTGCCGCGGGCATATGCCGCAAACAGCTGGTTCATGGTCGCCGCGTGGTCTTTTCTGGTTCTGCCGGGACCGATACCCTTGTCCTTCAAACGCGACAGCGAGGGAAGAACGTCAATCGGCGGGGTCACGCCCTTGCGGTAGAGTTCACGGCTGAGGATAATCTGACCCTCGGTGATGTAGCCGGTCAAATCGGGAATCGGGTGGGTTTTGTCGTCCTCGGGCATGGTGAGAATCGGAATCAGGGTAATCGAGCCGTCCTTGCCGCGCAGTCTGCCCGCTCTTTCATAGAGGGTGGCAAGGTCGGTATACATATAGCCGGGATAGCCGCGTCTGCCGGGAACTTCCTTTCTCGCGGCGGAAACCTCGCGCAGCGCGTCGGCGTAGTTGGTGATGTCGGTCATGATAACAAGCACGTGCATTCCCAAGTCAAAGGCGAGATATTCCGCGGCGGTCAGCGCCATTTTCGGGGTGGCGATACGCTCAATCGCGGGGTCGTTGGCGAGGTTGACAAACATAACGGTTCTGTCAATCGCGCCGGTCTCCTTAAAGGACTGCACAAAGTATTCGGATTCCTCAAAGGTGATACCCATCGCGGCGAACACAACGGCAAACTGCTCGTCCTTGCCGCGAACGGTTGCCTGACGCGCAATCTGCGCCGCAAGCCGGGCGTGGGGCAGACCGGAAGCCGAGAAAATCGGCAGCTTTTGTCCTCTTACCAGCGTGTTCAGACCGTCAATCGCGGAAACGCCCGTCTGAATGAATTCCTGCGGATAGTTTCTCGCGGCGGGATTCATCGGGGTGCCGTTTACGTCCAGCCTTTTTTCGGGAATCAGCGCGGGACCGCCGTCAATCGGGTTGCCCAAGCCGTCAAAAACGCGGGAGAGCATGTCGGGAGATACGGGCAGCTCCATGGAACGTCCCAAAAAGCGCACCTTTGAGTCCGCAAGGTTAATGCCCGCGGCGGATTCAAACAGCTGCACCAGCGCGTTGCTGCCGTCCACTTCCAGCACCTTGCAGCGGCGGGTTTCGCCGTTGGGCAGCTCAATTTCGCCCAGCTCGTCATACTTGACGTCCGAAACGTCGCTGATCATCATCAGAGGACCTGCTACCTCACGGATAGTACGGTATTCCTTTGGCATCAGTCATCACTCCTTTTCAATACGTCGCTGATTTCCGCGTCAAGCTGCGCTTCAATCGACTCAAATTCTGCCTGAATCTTGTCCTCAGGCTCGTATTTAAAACGTCCGATGCGCTCGCGCACAGGGATGTTTACCAGCATTTCAATGTTTGCGCCCTGGCTCAGCGCGTCCTTCGCCTTGTCATAATAGCTGAGAATCGCGCGCATCATCAGCACCTGCTTGGGCAGCGAGGTGTAGGTGTCGGTGGGGTCAAAGGCGTTTTGGTGCAGATAGTCCTCGCGAATGGAACGCGCGCTTTCGAGCTTCAAACGGTCGGGAGCGGACAGCGCGTCCATACCGACTAAGTTCACGATTTCCTGCAGTTCGCTTTCGTCATGCAAAAGCGCCATCAGTCTGCCGCGAAGCTGCATAAAGTCGGGCGCGGCGTTTTGCGCGAACCACTTTTCAAGCTGATCGGTGTAAAGCGAATAGGAGGTCAGCCAGTTAATCGCCGGGAAGTGGCGCTTGTAGGCGAGGTTTGCGTCCAAGCCCCAGAACACCTTGACGATACGCAGGGTCGCCTGCGAAACAGGCTCGGAAATGTCGCCGCCCGGAGGAGATACCGCGCCGATAACCGACAGCGCGCCCTCGGTGTCCCCGGTGCCGTTGACAATCACACGACCCGCTCTTTCGTAGAACTGCGCCAGACGGCTGCCCAGATAGGCGGGATAGCCCTCTTCACCGGGCATTTCCTCCAGTCGTCCGGACATTTCACGCAGCGCCTCCGCCCAGCGGGAGGTGGAGTCCGCCATCAGCGCCACGGTGTAGCCCATGTCGCGGAAGTATTCGGCGATGGTGATGCCGGTGTAGATGGAAGCCTCACGCGCCGCAACGGGCATGTCGGAGGTGTTCGCAATCAGCACGGTTCTCTCCATCAGCGAGTTGCCTGTGCGCGGGTCCTTCAGCTCGGGGAACTCGTTGAGTACGTCGGTCATTTCGTTGCCGCGCTCGCCGCAGCCGATATAAACGATAATGTCCGCCGCCGCCCACTTTGCAAGCTGGTGCTGCACAACGGTTTTGCCGGAGCCGAACGGACCCGGAACCGCCGCTACGCCGCCCTTTGCCAGCGGAAAGAGGGTGTCGATTGGGCGCTGACCCGTGGTGAGCAGAATGTCGGGGGAGAGCTTCTTCTTATACGGTCTGCCCACGCGGACAGGCCATGTCGTGAACATTTTTACTTCCCTGTCGCCGCTTTCGGTGGAGATAACCGCCACAGCGTCGTCAAGGGTGAATTCGCCCTCTTTGATGCTTGCGACAGTGCCCGCGACCTTGTTGGGGACAAGGATTTTGTGCAGCACGGCGGCGGTTTCCTGAACGGTGCCGAGAACATCGCCCGCCTGCACCTTGTCGCCCTTTTTGGCGACAGGCTTGAACTGCCACTTTTTGCTGTGGTCGAGTGCGGGAACGTCAATTCCGCGCTTGAGGTTGGTGCCCGCGACCTTCATAATTTCGTCGAGCGGGCGCTGAATACCGTCGTAAATCGCGCCGATGAGTCCGGGACCGAGTTCGACCGACAGCGGCGCGCCGGTGCTTTCAACGGTTTCGCCGGGACCGAGACCCGAGGTTTCCTCATATACCTGTATGGACGCCTTGTCGCCGTGCATCTCAATAATCTCGCCGATTAAGCGCTGAGAGCTGACGCGCACAACGTCAAACATATTCGCGTCGCGCATGCCCTCGGCAATGACCAGTGGACCCGCGACCTTCGTAATAATTCCTGTTTTCAAATGATACACCTCAATTGTTAAAGATGATGTCGGAGCCGACTGCCTTTTCCACAAACGAGGACAGGCGGCGTGTGCCCGTGCCCTTGTTGCCGGTCACGCCCGGAATGGGAATGATGGCGGGGGTCAGGCGGTCCTGATAGCGTGCGCGCACCTTTTCAACCGCCAAAAAGACGGTTTCCGTCAGATAAATAACGGCGTAGGTATCGCTGTCGGCAATGCGCCGCAGCAAAGCGCCCGCTTCATTTAAGTCATCACAGGGATAAATATCCAGTCCGACAGCGGAAAATCCCTTAATGCTCTCCGCGTCGCCGATAACGGCAATGTGCTTAGCCATAGATTTCACGCAGCCTTTCCCTGATGATGTCGGCGTCTGTGCCGGTCTTAATGCCGCTGTAGATAATCAGCAGCGCCTTTTTTTGCGCTTCCTCGCCCAGATAGTAGCCGAGCAGCGGTTCCGCGCCCTCGCTTGTGCGCTTGCAGCTTTCCTTGGCAAGCGTCATCAGGCGGTCGTCAACGAACTTTTCAAACGCGGAGGGCGAGGCTTTAAACGCCTCCATTGCCGCCCTGCAGCCGTATTCGGCCTTTTTGGAGAGCAACTCAACCAGCGGGTCAAAGCCCTTGACAGCGGCGGCAATCACCGCGTCCTTGTCAAAGCCGTCAAGCCGCACCAGCGCGGTTTTGAGATAATGCCTGTCCGCTCCCGTTCTTGCCGAGCGGAGGGCGATTTTAATGTTGTTAAAAAACACCTGTGTTGCGATGTATTCGCGCAGAAAGGCGGATTTGAAGTCCTGCGCGAACCGCAGCATTTCCTGCATCAGCGCCTTGTCAACCACCGCGTCGCTCGCCTTGGCGTCGCCGGTGTGGGCGAGCAGGTCATACGCCTTTTCCGCCGCGGGAGAAAGCCATTCGGGAAGCGCGCGCATGTCGCGGTGCTCCACAGCGGCAATCATATCGCTGTGCTCCACGGTGCACGGAGACACCAGCAGGCTTGTGTAATAGTCACGCGCCGACATGGTGCCCTTGAGCGTGACCTTAAAGTTGTGCACGTCGTTTTGAATGATAAAGGGCGTGAAAACCGCAAAGTCGGGTGCAATGCTTTTCAGATACGCCCACGTTGCTTCCATGTGGCTTTCCGTAATTTCGTCAAAGCCGCTGCCGCTGCCGTAGCCCTTGTCGCGCAGGGTTTGGCACAGCGCGTCAACGCTCTGACACGCGAGCAGCTGCTCAATATCGGTTTTGTTAAACAGCGCGATTTCCTTTGCGCGGACGGAGCCTATGGAAAATTCATACGATAAAGCCATAACTCCTCCTTACTTCGCGAAAAGCTCTTGATGAATCAAATCTTCAATCTCATCTCGCTTGGAGCTGATGATGGCGCAAAATTCCATGTTTTCTTCCACGTCGCCGTTTTTCAGGATAAAGCCGCCGCTGATTGCCGCGGGCGTTTTGCTGACGGTTGCGTCAAGTCCCGCCGCCTGCAATCTCTTTTCAAAGTTTTCGGGCAGACGGTTCAAATCCTTTTGGTTGAGGAGCACCTCGCCGCTCTGCCCTTTGAGCTGTGCGGCAAGGCGGTAAAGCGCCTCAAAATATTCAAAGTCGCCGAGTCCGAGCAGGTATTCCTCCAGCGCGCCGACGGTTTTGTCAATTTCTTCTCTGCGGCGTTTGAGCAGCGCGTTGCGCTTTTCAAGCTGTGCGCGGCTCTGTGCGGAGGCTTTTGCGCGCGCAGCCTTTTGCGCCGCCTGCTGCGCGACCGAAGCCGCCTGCTTGTCCGCCTCGTGCTGCGCGGCGGAGGTAATGCGGTCACATTCGTGCTTGGCGTGCTCCGCAATCTTTCTCACGCTTTCGTCGCAGTCCGACTGAATCCGGCTCAAAATTCTCTCTTTGCCGTCCATTCGGAGTCACCTTCCTTTCGTAGTCGTGGGGTTGTTCAATCGGATTAAGCCGCGAAGTTGGGAACCTGAATGACAACGAGAAGGGAAACGATAAACGCGAGCAGCGCGTAAATCTCAACGAGGGTAACGGAAACCATGCCCTTGGAGAAGTTCTTTTCGTCCTTGGCGGTCATGGCGATACCCGAAACAGCCGCCTTGCCCTGCGCAATGCCGGAGAACAGACCGCCGAAGCCGATTGCCAGAGAAGCGCCCGCATAGGCAAAGCCCTGTGCCATGGTGACGGTGGGAGCGCCGCTGAGCACGCCGCTGCTGACGAGAATCAAAAAGCCGACGATGAAGCCGTAAAGACCCTGCGTACCGGGAAGAAGGGTCAAAACCAGCATTTTACCGAACATGGAGGGGTTCTCGGAAAGAACGCCCATAGAGGTCTGAGCGGCAGAGCCGACGCCCTTTGCCGAGCCGATACCTGCCAAAACCGTTGCGATTGCCGCGCCTAAAATTGCTAAAAATACTCCGTTCATATTATTTATCCTCCTGAAGTTTAATGTATTTACTGTTTAATGTGAAGGGCTCAAATTCTTTTCCGCCGCCCTCATAAAATTTACTGAACATTTCAACATACTGCAAGCGCATGGTGTGCACATAAGCGCCCAGCGCGTTGAGTCCGATGTTGATTAAGTGACCGATGATGAAAATGAGAATCATAAACACAATGCCCAAAACATTCGTGCCCATCATGGTCGAGAGCATGTTGAACACCTGCGCCATAACGCCCGTTGTCAAGCCCAGCGCGAGCAAGCGCGAATAGCTGAGCAAATCGGAGATATAGCTGGTGATGTCGTAAAGCGAGGCGACGCCGCCGATTGCCTTTCCGACAATGCCCTTTTTGCCGCGTCCCTGCGTGAGCACCAAGCCCACGGCGCAGGCAATGGCAATCACCGCGCCCACCGTTACCAAAACGGGAGTGGTGATAAGTCCTGCCGCCAGAACCGCAAAGCCGATAAGCATCAGCATCCACAGCCCGGTGTCAAAGAACGCGCCCGCGTAGTCCTTTTGCTTCCAGCAGATAACGAACTTGCAGCCCATGCCCACCAAAATGTGCACCAGACCGAACGCGATTGAAATAATCATCAGCGTCAGCGCGTCCTTCTGCGGGTCAATGACCGGCATCGGCATCAGCGCGCGGGTGGTGTCGTTCATGTTGGAAATCGAGTGCGCCATCACCACGTCAGAGCCGGTAAACATATTATAGATGGCAGCCGGCGCGTCGCCGAAGAAGCTGCCGAACACCAAGCCCCAAATCGTGGTTGAAATGCCGCAGTACTGAAAGAGCTTTAGGTTGTTGCGCATTTTTTTGTCGGGCTTGAAAATCTTAATCATCAGCCCGGTGGCGATAATCATCAAAATGCCGTAGCCCGCGTCCGAGAACATCATGCCGAAGAAGAAGTAGAAGAAGAACGCAAGCAGGGGAGTGGGGTCAATATCTGTTTTGCCCGGCGGGGAGTACATGGTGAGAATACCCTGCGCAGGCTCCGCGAATTTGTTGTTTTTGAGCTTTACGGGCGCGTCGTCGCCGGCTTCCCCGAATTCCACCGCACAGGTCGCCACACGGCTGCACAGCGCTTCAAGCGTCTCGCAGTCCTCCTCGGGCACATAGCCTTCAATCACAAACACGTGCTTGGTGTGGTCAAGGTGGTTAATCACGTTGTACTTGTCGGCGCGGAACCTAAAGTAGTCCTGCGTTTCCTTAATGCGCTCGCGCATTTCGGTATAGCCCGCAATCTCCTTTTTCGCCTGTTCGTTTTCTTCGGTCAGCTGCCTGCTCTTGGCGCGCAGGCGCTCTGCCTTTTCCTTCGGAATCTTGTGCGTGGGCGACATCGGTCTTGCAAAGCCGAGGGCGCGCAGCGCGTCGTCCGCCATTGTTTTTTGGCTTATCGGCGCAATGACAACCACGTTTGTTGTGTTCGCCTCGGTGTGGACAATCTCAAGTGCAAATTCAAGCGCGGGATTTTCCGCGGCGAGCGCCTGCTTGAGCCGCTGCTCGCTGTAGACCTCCGGCAGCGTGCCGATAAACACGGCGGTGGACTTTGTTCCCGTGCAGTTCAGGGGAATGTCCAGCGTGTTCCACGCCTCCAGCTGTGCCAGCTGGGTTTTAATTCTTAACTGCTCCGCGTCGTTGTCCGAACATTGCTTGTCCAGCCCCGCAATCCGCGTGCAGGTTTCTATCACCTCTTGGGCGTTTGCCGCGATGACTCCGATGTCGTCGGGGTCCACCACGCGCCTGCCTTTGAACGAGGCAAGCATGCCCGCCTTTTCGGGTGATATGTCGTCAAGGATTTTCAGCGTGCGTTCCGTCAGTTCCACATTCCGCTCAAACACCTGCATCTGCGGCGACATGTTCACACGCTTAAAGCCCTCGCGGGATTTCTCGCTTTTGGTAATCTGCACCAGCCCGCTGTCCTGCAAATGCTCCAGCAGCCGCTTGCGGTCCTGCCGCAGCGCGATAATCCGCACGGTTTTCATTTTTAATTTTGCCAATCGGCATCACCTCCATGCCACGGGTGGCAAGTTGCGCCTCAGCGCTTTCTTATTTGAGTAATGCTTCCGCCGCTTTTTTGATAACCGACGGTCTGTTTTTCTCGGCTGTTGCCGAAATATCGGCACATTCCGCCTGTGCGTCGGCAACCGCCTGCCGCAGCGCTGCGTCCGCCGCGTCCTTTGCCGCCGCAAGCTGCGCGTCCGCGTCGGCGTTTGCCTTTTGCAGCCGCGCCGCGATCAGCGCCTCGGCGTCCTTTTTGGCCTTTGCCGCGTCAGCCTTTGCCTGTGCCTTTGCCGCGTCCTCGCGCCGGACGGCTTCTTCCTCCGCCGCGCGAATCGCTTCTAACATATCCTTAGCCATATTCTCTCCTTTCGTCCGCGGAGAATGGGTTCTCCAAAGCCTTAATCAAAGATAATCATACCATATTTTCACAGATATTTCAATAAAAATTCGCCCGGGTGAACAGACAATTTCTGCTTTTTGTCAAAAAACAGGGCAGAACGGCAAAAATGCGCAATGAATAATTCCTGCAAAGAATTTTGTTAAAATAATTGACAACAACGCGGCACTTTTATACAATAGAAACGGTGATCAATATGAAAGAAATCAAAACAAACGTCATGCGGATTCTCGACAGGGAAAAGGTTGCCTACACCACCCACGAATATCCCCACGGCAAGGAAGCCGTGGACGGTGTGACCGTGGCAAGCCTGCTCGGTCAGAACCCGGAGCATGTGTTCAAAACCTTAGTGACCAAGGGCAGCAAGAATTACTATGTGTTTGTCGTGCCCGTCGCCGAGGAGCTCGATTTGAAAAAATGCGCCCGCAGCGTCGGGGAAAAGTCCGTGGAGATGATTCATGTGAAGGACATCACCAAGGTGACCGGCTATGTGCGCGGCGGCTGCTCGCCGATCGGCATGAAAAAGCCCTATCCCACCACCTTTCACGCCACGGCGGAAAACATTCCGCGCATTATCGTCAGCGCCGGCAAAATCGGCGCGCAGATTGATTTGTCTCCCGCGGATTTGATTCGCCTGACAAACGGACAGACGGCGGATATCGTGAAGTGATTAGTGGTAAGTGGTTAGTGGTTAGTGATTAGTGGTTAGTGGTTAGTGGTAAGTGAGTTATAAGTTATAAGTTATAAGAAATAAGTTATAAGAAACGTAAGGGAGGAATTGTAGGGAGCGACGCCCCCGTCGCTCCGAGCAACGCTTTCCACTCTATCCAACCCTGCACAATTCAATGAACTTTTCCTTTTCAGTTGTAGGGGCGAGCATTGCTCGCCCGCGGATAGGAAACCGTTCGTTTCCGTGGGAAATACGGTTTGATAGGAAAATGCGGCTCGGAGCGGTGAGGGCACCGCTCCCTACAATCACCTGCAAAGAAACAGTCGGGAAATCAAGCCTTTCCTGACCGCTATCTTATAACTTATAACTTACCACTTGCCACTTGCCACTTGCCACTACCCACTTGCCACTAATCACTTTACAAAATAGGATTGACATAGTCAGCGCAACATGTTACAATATGACAAGCAGTCATATGATAACCTGTCATATGCAAATTTCGGAGGTGTCCGTTTGATTAAGCAAACCTTTTATAACTTGCCGGAGGAAAAGCGAAAGCGCGTTGTGAGCGCGGTGATTGCGGAATTCTCCGAGAGCGAGGACGAAAAAATCAGCATTAACCGCATTATCAAGCGCGCGGGCATTTCGCGCGGCAGCTTTTATCAGTATTTTGACGACAAGGTCGATTTGGTGGAGGTGCTGCAGCAATCCTTTGCCGGGCTGGTTTGGGCGGACGCGGAAACGCTTTTGAACGCCGCGGACGGCGACGTGTTTGACACCTACGCCAAGCTGTTCGACACGGTTGCCTCTCTTGCCGACGACGCGCACAAGCGCTCCATTCTGCGGCGGCTGCTGCGCAATCTTCACGCCAATGACGATTTGGTGTCGGAATACCTTTTCAACCGCTTTCAGGGCGGTGAAAGGAACCGCGAAGCCTACAAGCGGTTTTCCCGCGAAGGGCTGCGCTTTCAAAGCGACGCAGACCTGGAGCTGCTGGTGCAGATCATCTGCGACCAGCTGAAAAACGCCATGTTCGCGTTCTATGTGCTCGAAGAAAGCCGCGAAAAGGTGCGCGGCGATTACCTGCGCAAGCTTGAAATCATCAAAGCGGGCGCGGCGGTTAAAAATTGATTATCGGAGCAAGAAAGTATGTTATCAAAATTAAGTGTAAAAAAACCAATGACAATTTTCGTCGCGGTCATTTTGGTGATTGTGCTTGGCGTGGTGTCGTTTATGCGCATGACGCCCGATCTGCTGCCCAATCTCGATTTGCCCTACGCGATGATTCTCACCACCTATATCGGTCAAACGCCCGAAACCGTTGAGGCGGGGGTAACGAAGCCGCTGGAATCGTCCATTGTCACGATTGACGGCGTCAAGCAGATTCGCTCCACCTCTACCGAGAACTACTCCATGTGTATCATTGAGTTTGAGGACGGCACCGACATGAACACCGCCACGGTGGACGTGCGCTCTGCGCTTGACACCCTGAAGGACAGCTGGGACGAAGCGGTTGGCACGCCCTATCTGATTAAAATCAACCCAAACATTCTGCCGGTTGCCATGGTCGCGGTGGATTATGAGGGCAAGGACCGCGCCGCGATTTCCGACTTTGTTTCCGACGAGCTGAAAACCCGTTTGGAGAGCATTGACGGCGTAGCGTCCGTTGCGGACAGAGGCGTGGTCGTCGCCAAGGAAAACGTCGTCATTTCACAGGAAAAGCTCGACGCGCTCAACAAAAAAATCACCGCCGCGCTCGACAGCAAGTTTGCCGACGCGGAGGATAAAATCAACGAGGCAAAGGCGGAGTTGGAAAGCAACGCGGAGCAGGCGCAAAGCGGCGCGGCGGTCATCACCGATTCCATCAGCGAAATCAACGACAGGCAGGCGGCGCTGGGCGAACAGCTGAAAACCGCCCAAACCGAAGCCGACAACGGCAAAACCAAGCTGCTCTCCGCCAAGATGGAGCTGCTCGACCAAAAGGCGGCGCTTGCCTCCTCCAAGCAGCTTCTCGAAGCGTCCTATCAGGCGCTGTTGACCCTCAAAACCACCTACGAAGAATTGCTCGCGCAAAAGAGCAAGCTGGTGGATACCCTCGATTCGCTCAAGGCGGTTAACGAAGCCTATACCGGGATTCTCGAAAAACTCAACGACCCCGAAATTTCCGCTGAGGAGCGCGAGCAGCTTATGGCGCAGCTTGCCGAAATTGATAAGCAGCTGGAGCCCTACGGCGTCAGCAAGGAGGATTTGGCGGCGGCGATTTCCTCTGCCGAGGCGGCGCTGAGCAGCGTGGACAGTTCGCTCGCGGACGTCACCGAACAGCTCCGAGAGCTTGGCACCGACACCTCGGCGCTCGACGACACCCTCAACGAAATCAGCGGACAAATCAGCCGGATCAACACCGGCACGCAGCAGCTTGACGCCGCCCTGAAGGGACTCGACGACAATTCCGTGACGGTGAATGAAGCGCTTGCCACCATCGCGCAGCAGCAGTCGAGCGCGGATTTCAAAATGTCCGGCGCGCTCTCCACACTGACCGCCAAGCAGAGTGAAATCACCGCGGCTTCCGCCCAGCTCAGCGCGGCACAGTCCGAGCTTGACAAGTCGCTCGACGCCCTCAACGAGCAAAAGGACGCTGCCAAAAAGAAAGCGGACGCGAACAGTATGGTGACGATTGACACCATCTCGGGAATTTTGGTTGCGCAGAATTTCTCCATGCCCGCGGGCTATGTGACCGACGACAGCAACAACCGCTATCTGGTGCGCGTGGGCGACGAGCTTGCCGACGAGAAGGAGCTGACCTCGCTGCCGCTGTTCGACACCAAAATTGACGGCATCGGCGTGATTAAACTCAGCGACGTCGCGGATATTTTCAACGTGGACAACGCCGACGAAATCTACGCCAAGGTCAACGGCAACGACGGCGTGATTCTCAGCTTTACCAAGCAGAGCGACATCGCCACCGCCGAGGTCTGCGACAACATCAACGAAGAAATCACCGCCCTCGAAAAGGCTTATGAAGGGCTGAGCTTTACGACCCTCTACAGCCAGGGCGATTACATTGATATTATCATCAACGGCGTGCTGCAAAACCTCTTGATGGGCGCGGCGCTCGCGATTATTCTCCTTTTGATTTTCCTGCGGGATATTAAGCCGACGATTATCGTTGCGGTGTCGATTCCCGTCAGCGTGATTTTCGCGATTGTGCTGATGTATTTCAGCGGCATTTCGCTGAACATGATTTCACTTTCGGGCTTGGCAATCGGCGTCGGTATGCTCGTGGACAACTCGGTTGTCGTTATCGAGAACACCTACCGCCTGCGGCACCTCGGCTATTCTCCGGTTCAGGCGGCGCTCAACGGCGCAAGGCAGGTGGCAGGCGCGATTATCGCCTCCACCCTCACCACCGTCTGCGTGTTCCTGCCGATTGTTTTTGTCGAGGGCATCACCCGCCAGCTCTTTGTCGATATGGCGCTGACAATCACCTATTCGCTGATGGCGAGCCTGATTGTCGCGCTGACACTGGTTCCCGCCATGAGCCAGCGCATGCTGCGCCGTGTGCGGCAGCCGAAGAAAACCGGCGAGGGCAAAATCCTCAAAACCTACGAAAAATCCCTGCGCTTTGTGCTGCGGCATAAAGTTGTCGCGATTCTGGTTGTCATCGCGCTGCTGTTCGGCAGCGGCGCGCTGGTGCTGACGCGCGGCTTCAGCTTTATGCCCGACATGAGCAGCACCGAGGTGCAGGTCAGTGTGACGCTCGACGACAACGCCACCTTTGCCGAAACCGTTGAGGCGGCGGAGAAGGTCAGCGCGGTCATGAGCGAATATCAGGAATTTGAAACTGTCGGCGTGACGGTCGGCAGAACCACCGGGCTTGTCGGCATGACGCCCGGCGGCGCGCAGTCCGACGCGGGCGCTCTCACGGCTTACGGCGTGCTCAAGCCCGACTACACCAAGCGAGGCAAGGCGATTTCCAAGGAGATTGAGGAAAAGCTGGACATTGACGGCGAAATCACCGTCGGCGCAGGCTCCACCAGCTCCATGAGCACCTTAATCGGTGACAACAGCGTGCAGCTGACCCTTTACGGCGACGATTTAAAGGCGCTCAAAGCCACCGCCGAGGACATGGCAAAGCAGCTTTCCGAATTGGAAGGCGTGAAGGAAGCCGACAGCGGCGTGGGCGCGACCTCTCCCGAAATCAAGGTCACGATTGACCGCAAAAAGGCGGCGGAAAAGGGACTCACCACCGCGCAGGTATTCCAGCAGGTTGCTTCTGCCGTCGCGGGCGAAAAGACCTCTACCACGCTTTCTCTTGAAGGCGGCAAGTCGATTGACATTGTGACCGTCAAGGACGAAAGCCAGCGCGTTACCTCCGACAAGGTGGGCAGCATTAATCTCACCTACACCGACGCCGAGGGCAAGGAGCAGAAAACCTCGCTGTCCACGGTCGCCAACATTGAAAAGAGCGAAACAATGGACACCATCAGCCGCAAGAGCCAAAAGCGCTACATCACCGTCAGCGGCACGCTCAAGGACGGCTACAACCTCACCGACGTTACCAACCGCACACAGGCGTTGTTTAAGGACTACAAGCTGCCCGCGGGCTTCACGATTGATTACGAGGGCAGCAACAAGGCGACGATGGAGGCGGTGCAGCAGCTTATGCTGATGATGCTGCTCGGCGTGATTATGATTTACCTGATTATGGTCGCGCAGTTCCAAAGCCTGAAATCCCCCTTTATCATCATGTTCACGATTCCGCTCGCGTTCACCGGCGGTTTCCTCGGACTCTTGCTCACGGGATTTGACATCAGCGTGGTGTCGCTCATTGGCTTCATCATGCTCTGCGGCATTATCGTCAACAACGGCATTGTGCTGGTGGATTACATCAACCTTCTGCGGCTCGACGGCAAGGAGCGCGTTGAGGCGATTGTCGAAGCGGGCAAAACGCGTATGCGCCCGATTTTCATCACCGCCCTCACCACCGTGCTCGGCCTTTCGGTCATGGCGCTCGGTATCGGCACCGGCGCGGAAATGATGCAGCCGCTCGCAATCGTCTGTATCGGCGGCTTGCTCTACGCCACCCTGATGACCCTGTTCATCATTCCGCTGATTTACGACGCCTTCAACAAAAAAGAACTCCGCAAGGTCGAAGAATCAGACTTGGAAGCAATTGAAGAATAACAAACAAAAGCGGCGCCCCCGAAAGGGGTACGCCGCTTTAAATATCAAATTCAACTCTCAACTCTTAACTCTTAACTCTTAACTCTTAACTCTCAACTCTCAACTCTCTCAAAAAGGTATCCGCAAATAAACCTGTCCGCTCTGACGTCCTCCGCGGAAAACGCCGTGGGCGCGTTGCCGCAATAGCGGTTCAGGGCGGTCAGTTTGCCGCTGTCGTTGAAAACGGCATAAAAATGAATCCCGCTTGTGCGCCTGTCGTTCCATGTGCAGAGAACGGCGGCGTTGGCGGCTGAGAGCGATTCTTTAAAATCCGCGCAGTCATTTGTCAGGCGGAAGGGAACGCCGTGCAGCTTAAAATACCGCCTGAGGGAGCGCGGCTTGGTGCCGAAAAACCCGAATAGCCACGGCATGTGCAGGCGCTGTGCGTCGCGGATAATGTCCGGAAACGGCTGCGCCTTGCCGAGCCGTTTCATCACATTGTAAATTGCCACCAATCCGCAGCCGGAGCGCTCGATTTTTTGCTTTGCCCTGCCGAGGCAAAGGGACGCAATCCGAGGGTCGTCCTGCGCGTAGAGATAGGTGTTTAATTCGTTTTTAGAAATATGATGATTCATACACTTTTTATGAAAAACTTTCGATAAAGCTGCACTAGCTGCCCACCGCGGCAGCGGGCAGCGGTTTAGCGTTCATGCACATGCTTGCCTGTCATGTGCTCGATTTCAAGCGCTAAAACCAACGCTCTCGCGGCGTTTTTGCGCAGGTCGTCCTCGACCATTTCCGCGGCGGGAAAGTATTTGAGTCCCAGCTTGCGCAGCTTGTCCGTCCGTTCGGCTTCATCTTCGATAATTTTCACTCTGCCGAAGGCAACCACGCTGTCCACATAGTACGACCAGCCGTCGCTGTCCTGCGCTGTTTCGCAGAGCACGCAAAACGACGCCTTGCCGTCCCTTTTCACCGCGTCAACCTTGTGACCCTCCACGGCGCTGTGAAAGTAAATTTTGCCGTCCTCATACACAAAATTCAACGGCACGGTGTACGGATAGCCGCCGTCGCCGCCGAGGGCAAGAATCCCGCGTTTTTCGCGCGTTAAAATTTCAATACATCTTTCGTCACCGAGCTGCTGCTTAAAGCGGCGCATGTTACGGAACATTTTCATCACCTCGCCTTCATTATACCGCGAAAATGCGTCTTTGTAAACCTGTTTATAAAACGATATTTTATGATTGCTTTTTATATGAAAATGATATATAATATAAGTTAATGCAGATTTTAGGAGAGTTATTATGCTGGAATTAAAAAATCTTTCTTTCTCGGTTGAGGGAGAGGACGGAAAAAAGGAAATCCTCCACGACCTCAGCCTCACCATAGACAACGGCAAGTTTGTTGTCATCACCGGTCCCAACGGCAGCGGAAAGTCCACGCTCGCGCGGCTGATTATGGGCATTGAAGCGCCCACCTCGGGTCAGATTTTCTTTGACGGACAGGACATCACCAACTTGAGCATCACCGAGCGCGCCAAGCTGGGCATCAGCTTTGCCTTTCAGCAGCCTGTGCGCTTCAAGGGAATCCGCGTGATAGATTTGCTGCGCCTTGCTTCGGGCAAAAAGCTCGGCATCAGCGAAGCCTGCGACTATCTTTCCGAGGTTGGTCTGTGCGCCCGCGATTACATTGAGCGCGAAATCAATTCCTCGCTTTCGGGCGGCGAGTTAAAGCGCATTGAAATCGCTACGCTTTTGGCGCGGCAGACAAGGCTCAGCGTGTTCGACGAGCCGGAGGCGGGCATTGATTTGTGGAGCTTCCAGAATCTTATCCGCATTTTTGAAAACATGCGCAGCGGCATTGCCGACAGTTCGATTGTGATTATCTCCCATCAGGAGCGGATACTCAACATTGCGGACGAAATCGTGCTGCTCGCGGACGGCAGAATTCAAAAGACAGGCTCCGCCGTCGAGGTGCTGCCCGAATTAATCGGCACCGCCGCTGCGGTCAACGCCTGCGAAAAACTGAAATAAGGAGGGGCGGCTATGCTGGATTTAAACATTGACGACATCGGCAAGCAGATTTTGGCTGAGGTTGCCGACATTCACGACACGCCCGCAGGAGCGTATAATTTCCGCGTCAACTCGCAGCTTGCGGGCAGACACACCACCGACAATATCGACATCATGACAAAGGAAGGGCTGCCCGGTATTGATATTTTCATCAAGCCCAACACCAAGGGCGAGAGCGTGCACATTCCCGTTGTTGTCAGCGCGTCGGGCATTAAGGAAACCGTTTACAACGACTTTTATATCGGCGATAACTGCGACGTGACGATTGTCGCGGGCTGCGGCATTGACAACTGCGGCGAGCACGACGCCCAGCACGACGGCGTTCACCGCTTTTATGTCGGCAAAAACTCCAAGATTAAGTATGTGGAAAAGCACTACGGCAGCGGCGACGGCAGCGGCAAGCGTATCCTCAATCCCCAGACCGAGGTCTATATGGAGGAGGACGGCGTGATGGAGATGGAAATGGAGCAGATTAAGGGCGTCGATTCCACCGTCCGCACCACCATTGCCGAGCTCAAGGCGGGCGCCAAGCTGATTGTCAAGGAGCGCCTGATGACCCACGGTGAGCAGGTTGCCAAGAGCAGCTATCAGGTGACGCTCAACGGCGAAAATTCCACGGCGGACGTTGTGTCGCGTTCGGTTGCGCGCGACCATTCCTCGCAGACCTTCAACGCGAGAATCACCGGCAACGCGCCTTGCAACGGTCACACCGAGTGCGACTCTATCATCATGGACGAAGGCAAAATCCTCGCGATTCCCTCGCTGGAAGCCAACGACGTTGACGCTATGCTCTTTCATGAAGCCGCCATCGGCAAAATCGCCGGCGACCAGCTTATCAAGCTTATGACCCTCGGTCTCACCGAAGCCGAAGCCGAGGAACAAATCATTAACGGTTTTTTGCGTTAAATCAAAAGACGGTTCTAATGCGGAATTCGGAATTCGGAATGCGAAATTAAATAAGCTGAAAGTTTAAATATAAAACAGGGACGTGTCAGTAAGAAACACGTCCCTGAATTTTTTTCATGCTTTCAAAATGCGATAATTCCGAACTCCGAATTCCGAATTCCGAATTAGCCCTTAACCGCTCCTGCTGCTACGCCCTTGATGATGTATTTCTGGCAGGTGAGATAGAAGATGATAATCGGTACAATCGAGAGGAAAATCATCGCCATCATCGCGCCGAGGTTCATCGAGCCGTAGCTTCCGGTGGTGGTGAGCTGAATGTGCATGGGAATGTTGCGGTATTTCGCCAAATCCAGCACCAGAGAGGGGAGAAGGTAGTCGTTCCATACCCACATGATTTCCAGAATACCAACGGAAATCAGGGTGGGCTTGAGCATGGGCAGCACGACCATGAAGTAGGTCTTTACGGGACCGCAGCCGTCAATGGAAGCGGCTTCCTCAATCTCAATCGGAATGGATTTGGTAAAGCCGACGAACATGAATATCGCAAGTCCCGCGCCGAAGCCGAGATAAATCACCGGGATTGTCCACGGGGTGTTCATGCCCAGCGAGTCGGCGGTTTTGGACAGCGTAAACTGCACCATCTGGAAGGGTACGACCATCGAGAATACGCACAGGTAGTAGAAAATCTTGCAGAACAGGCTGTTCACGCGCGCCACGTACCATGCCGCCATTGAGCAGAACAGCAGAATCAAAAACGCCGACAGCACCGTGATGATGACGTTGAACAGCACCGCCTTCCAGAACGGGAAGGAGCCTGCGGTCATGCCGGTGACGTAGTTTTCAAAGCCGACAAAGGTGTCGCCGTTGGGCAGCGCGAACAGATTGGATTTTACCGCGTTCGCGTCCTTAAAGGTGTTGACGATAATCGTGAGGATGGGCAGCATATAGATAATGCAGATAAATCCCAGCACAATCGACATAATCGTCTTGCGGGTCTTTTCCTGTTTGATGGTTTGCTGTTTACCCATTACTGCTGCACCTCCTTCTTTCTGGTTGCGGCGAGCTGGGCGATACCGAGCGCGGCAACAAAGATAAAGAAGATAACCGCCTTCGCCTGTGCCATGCCGCGTGTCGCCATGTTGGAATAGCCGTTTGAAATGTTCAGCGCCAGCATTTCGGTCAAGCGCGAGGGCTTGCCGCCGGTCAGCGCAAGGTTCTGGTCATACAGCTTGAAGCTGTTGGTCAGGGTCAGGAAGGTGCAGATGGTGATAGAGGGCATAACATTGGGGATAATAACCCTGAACAAGGTCTGGGACTTGGTTGCGCCGTCAATTTTTGCCGCTTCAATCATATCGTCGGGCACAGCCTGCAAGCCGGCGATATAGATAATCATCATGTAACCAACCTGCTGCCAAAGCAGAAGGATAATCAAGCCCCAAAAGCCGTAAACCTCATTGTCAACAAGGTTTTGGGAGGTCCACAAATCGAGCAGACCGTCAAAAATCATTGACCAAAGATAGCCCAAAACGATACCGCCGATAAGGTTCGGCATGAAGAATACGGTGCGGAAAAGGTTGGAGCCCTTCACTCCTTGGGTCAGCGCATAGGCGATAGAGAACGCCAGCAGGTTAATCAGCACAACGCTGACAACCGCGAACAGCGCGGTGAACCAGAAGGAATGGAAGAAGGTTTCGTCCGAAAACGCCTTTACGTAGTTTTCAAAGCCCTGCAAGTGGGCGTTGGAGATAATGTTGAATTTGCCGCAGAAGGACAGATAAATGCCCTGCAAAAACGGCCAGATAAATCCGATAATAAAGGAAGCAAAAACAGGTCCGATAAACAGCCAGCACCACTTGCGCAGCGAGCGCTTGGTCATGGAACTGTGGCCGGAGCTGTATTTTACCTTTTTCTTTTTGGGCGGTTTTCCGTCGACAGCTGTCTTAACGGAAGCGCCTGATGATGTGTTGCTCAAAACAGCCTCCTGTTCACGGAAATGAAAGGGGCAGGCTTAGGAACCATTCGTCAATAAGTGGAACATTTCTGCTTATTCTCTCATGATTCCTTATCGCCCGCCCCGCAGTTTATTCTATTGATAAATTATTCGGCAATTGCCTTGTACTGCTTCGCCCAGCCGTCTACGAAAGCGGTCTTTACGCCTTCCCAGTTAGCGTCGGACTGATCGGCGTTGTAAGCGTTCAGCGCGGAAACGAGGTCCTTGCGGTACTCGTCTACGTTGGGCTGATAGTTGGTAGCCCAATCCATGACATAGCAGCCGTCAGCGTCGTAAGCGGCAGCGTTCTTCAGGAAGCCATTGGTGGATTCGGCAGCGTTCTTGTAGGGCATAATGCCAAGCTGCTCAACCATGGTCTTGGAAGCTTCAGGGTCGGTTACGAGCCATACCATGAAGTCGATGGTAGCCTGCTGGTCTTCCTTGGAAACGTTTGCGTTAACTGCCCAGCAGTTCTCGGTGCCGCAGTTGAGGCCGGCTTTTTCTTCGCCCTCAACACCGCAGTAGTAAGGAATCATCACAGCGTTCGGAACAGTTTCGGAAACAGCAGCGTATTCCCAAGAGCCGTTTACAAAGAAAGCAGCCTTGCCGGTCTTGAATTCTTCCTCAGCGTTGTGGCCGCCTGCGGACAGGTCGGTGGGAGCGGCGAGGGAGTTGTTAATCATCAAATCATACAGGTTCTTGTAGTTGGGCAGATATTCGCCGGTGATGGTAGCCGGGCACTCAGTCCAGGTCTTGCCTGCAGCCTTTTCCTCATAGAAATACTCGAGGTTAGCGAGGTGGCCGGTGAATCTCCAGGAGGAGCTGTCGTCCATGTCGGAGGAGGAGAAAGCGTCAAAGCCGAGCTCGCCCGCTCTCTTGTGAATGTCCTCAACAACGGTCTTTAAGCCCGCGAAGTTCTTGATTTCGTCCATCTTGTGACCTGCCTTCTCAACGAGGGTGGGGTTCACAATGATGCCGTAGCACTCATAGCAGTAGCCGATGGAAACCAGCTTGCCGTTAGCGTCGGTCAGGTTGTAAGCCTCGGTGTTGAGCTCCTTGGCAATGGCGGTGTCCTTCAGGTCAAGAGCAAAATCGCCCCAGTCCTTAACGCCCTGCTGGTTGCCGATAACAAAGAGTGTCGGAGGATTGGACTTGTCCATCTCAGCGGTCAGAGTGGTGCTGTAGGTGCCGGAAGCGGCGGTTACAACCTTAACCTCTACGCCCTTGTCCTCTTTGTACTTCTTAGCGAGGGTCTGGAGGGTTTCGTCGATTTCGGGCTTGAAGTTCAGCCAGTAAACGGAGCCTTTCGCGCCGTCGGCAGCCTTGCTTTCCGTGTTGCTTGCAGCCTTGCTGTCAGTGCTGCTGCTGCTGTTGTTGCCGCCGCAGCCTGCCAGAGCGGAGCCTGCCATCAGAGCGGTCAAGCCTAACGCAGCCGCTCTTTTGAGAGTTGTCTTTTTCACGTTAATCACCTTTTCTAAAATATTTACCCGGTAACGCCCGGGCACGGCGTAGGAGAATTTCTCCTCTCCTTTTCATAATAGCACTATAATATTGAAAAATCAAGAAGATTTTTTGTGAACTTTATGAACAAAAACATGATTTTATGTTGCCTGAAAGGCAAATGTTACCGGGTTGTAACCTTTTGCGCGGCAACGGCATAGAATCTGCGCCCTTCTTGATTTTTGTGCCGCTGAACGGGCTGAAAAATATACAATTTTGTAATCTTCGGTGAGGTATAGGAAGAAGTTATAAGTGATAAGTGATAAGTGATAAGTGATAACTCACTAACCACTCACAAAACCTCCCTCAGCTTGCGGTACAGCAGCGACAGCGGCAAGCCGACCACGTTATTGTAGTCGCCGCGAATCTGCTTTACGAGCAGCGCGCCTTTGCCTTGGATTCCGTAGGCGCCCGCCTTGTCGTCTGGCTCGCCGGTGGCGATGTAGTCCCAAATTTCTTCGTCGGTGAGGGGATAGAACTCCACCTCGGTCACTTGGGAAAAGGTGATTTTCTGCTCGCCCTTCAAAATCGCGCAGCCGGTAATGACGCGGTGGGTTTTGCCGGAGAGGATTTTCAGAATTTCAAACGCCGCCTTGTCGGAGCTGGGCTTGCCAATCATCATGTTGTCGATAAACACGCCGGTGTCGCAGCCCAGCACAATGTCGTCCGGGTGCTTTTGGTGAACTGCCAGCGCCTTGCGCAGCGCCAGATTTTCCGGCATTTTGTCGAGCGGCAGGTTTTTGTCCACGCTCTCGTCAATGTCGGCGGGCTCAATCTCAAAGCTGGGGCAAATCAGCCGCAGCAGTTCCTTTCTTCTCGGTGAATTGGAGGCAAGTACAACCATAACATCACGTCCTTTCAATATAATATTATGATACACTTTTTACAAAGATTTGTAAAGATAAAAATAATGCTTGACAAACAGGGGAGAGCGTGCTATAATAAACCTACAAAAACACTAGGATTAGTAAATAATACGAAAGAAGGTCGAATCCATGCGTGTCATGCGATGTTGCGGCGTTATTTCCATCCGCCCATAAATAACAATTGATGAATGAAAAAGGAGACCTTATCATGAAAGTATATAACAAAATTACCGACCTTATCGGACACACCCCCCTGCTCAAGCTCAACAACCTGATTCAAAAAGAAAATCTTGAAGCGGACATTTTGGCAAAGCTTGAATACTTTAATCCCGCCGGAAGCGTAAAGGACAGAATCGCGCTCGCCATGCTCGATGAAGCCGAGCAGAGCGGAAAAGTAAAGCCCGGCGCGGTGATTATCGAGCCCACCAGCGGCAACACGGGAATCGGCTTGGCGGCGGTTGCGGCGGCACGCGGCTACCGCGCAATTCTCACCATGCCCGAAACCATGAGCGTTGAGCGCAGAAACCTTCTGAAAGCCTACGGCGCGGAAATCGTCCTCACCGACGGCTCCAAGGGCATGAAGGGCGCCATTGCCAAGGCGGAGGAGCTGGCGGCAGCTACCCCGAACAGCTTTATTCCCAGCCAGTTCACCAATCCCGCCAACCCTGCCAAGCACACCGCCACCACCGGTCCCGAAATTTGGGAGGATACCGACGGCAAGGTTGACATCTTTGTGGCAGGCGTCGGCACAGGCGGCACTGTTTCGGGCGTCGGCGCTTATCTGAAGCAGCAGAATCCCAATGTCAAGGTCGTCGCGGTGGAGCCCGCAGGCTCTCCCGTGCTCTCAAAGGGCGTTGCGGGTCCGCATAAAATTCAGGGAATCGGCGCGGGCTTTGTTCCCGATACCCTCGACACAGCGGTTTATGACGAGATTATCGCCGTTGAAAACGAGGACGCTTTCGCCGCGGGCAGAGCGCTTGCCAGAACCGAGGGCGTGCTGGTCGGCATTTCCTCCGGCGCCGCGGTTTGGGCGGCGACCCAACTTGCCAAGCGCCCCGAAAACAAGGGCAAGGTCATTGTCGCCCTTCTCCCCGATACCGGCGAACGCTATCTCTCCACGCCCATGTTTTCTGAGTGATAAGTGATAAGTAATAAGTTTTGCAGTCAGGAAGCGGTTTGTTTCCTGACTGCTTTACCAATACCGGCAAAACAAAAGCGGAGAGCCAACCTCTCCGCTAAAATTAATTCCGAATTCCGAATTATATATTCCGGATTTATAATTTCTTACACAGTTCTTTGAGCGCGGCAAAGGTTTCCACGCTGATAACGTGCTCGATTTTGCATGCGTCGGCAACGGCGTGTTCCTCGCTGACGCCGAGCTTTGTGAATAACTCGCTGAGCACCGTGTGGCGCTCATAGGTGCGCTCCGCGACCTCCAAGCCCGCGTCGGTCAAATTCAGTCCGCCGTCCTTGCCGACAGTCAGATAACCGCCGTCGCGCAGCAAGCCCACAGCGCGGCTGACGCTCGGTTTGGAATAGCCCATTTCCTCGCACACGTCGATAGAGCGCACAAAGCCCTTTTCTTTGTGCAGGACATAGATGGTTTCCAAATACATTTCACCTGATTCTTTTAATTGCACGGAACTCACTCCTGTTCATATTCTATAGAATAATATACCATATTTTTGCAAAAACTGCAACTGCTTTTTGAGCGAATTTCCATTAAGCGCGGAAACACTTGATTTTTCGTGCGGTTGGGTATAAAATAGGGTGGTATGAATTTGACAAAGAAGGTATGAACATGTTGACACTCGACAAAATCTATCATGCGTCCTATGTGCTCAAGGACGTTATCCGTCCGACGCATTTGGTAAAGGCGGCGGGCATTACCGACGCGTGTGAGGTTTATCTCAAGCCCGAAAACCTGCAAATCACCGGCTCCTTCAAGGTGCGCGGTTCGGGCTACAAGATTTCCCAGCTTTCCGAGGAGGAAAAGGAACGCGGCGTTATCGCCTGCTCTGCGGGCAACCACGCGCAGGGCGTTGCGCTGGCGGCGACAAAATACGGCATTAAGTCGCTGATTTGTCTGCCCGACGGCGCGCCGATTTCCAAGGTGGAGGCGACCAAGCACTACGGCGCCGAGGTCTGCATGGTTCCCGGTGTGTATGACGACGCCTACAACGAGGCGCTCCGTCTGCGCGACGAAAAGAACTACACCTTTATCCACCCCTTTGACGACGAAAATGTCATTGCGGGTCAGGGCACCATCGGTCTTGAAATCCTCAACGAAATGCCCGACGTTGACGCGGTCGTGGCGGCAATCGGCGGCGGCGGACTGCTTTCGGGCGTTGCCTGCGCGATTAAGAACCTCAACCCCAACATCAAGGTCTACGGCGTTCAGGCGGAAGGCGCTCCCTCTATGGTGGAATCCGTCAAGCAGGGCAAGCCCGTCCGTCTTGACAAGGTTTCGACCATTGCCGACGGTATTCAGGTCAAGGAGCCCGGCGAGCATACCTTTGAATATATCAAAAAATATGTTGACGACATTGTCACCGTGTCCGACGACGAAATCGCCTCCGCTATTCTCGCGCTGATTGAGTCGCAGAAAATGGTTGCCGAGGGCGCAGGCGCCGCACCTTTGGCGGCGGTGATGTTTGACAAGCTCCCTGTCAAGGGCAAAAAGATTGTCTGCATTGTGTCCGGCGGCAACATCGACGTGACGATTCTCAACCGTGTGATTAAGCGCGGACTGCTGCGCTCCGGCAGACAGCAGACCCTCTGCATTGAATTGCAGGATAAGCCCGGTCAGCTTGTCGCGGTTTCCAAGATTATCGCCGACCTCGGCGCGAATGTCATCTCTGTTCATCACGAAAGAGCGGGCGAGGGCACCGACGTCACAGCCGCGTATCTGCGCATTATTATTGAAACAAGAAACTTCGACCACGTGCGCCAGATTTCCGACGCGCTCACCGGCGCAGGCTTTAAGTTAGTATAACATTATCAAGGAGAAATCAATATGGAAAAAATCTATACCAAAAACGCTCCCGACGCTATCGGTCCTTATTCCCAGGCAGTCAAGGTCAACGGTCTGGTGTTCACATCAGGTCAGATTGCCATTGATCCCGCCACCGGCAATGTGGAGGCAACCACCATTGAGGCGCAGACCGAGCAGGTTTGCACCAACCTGAAAAACGTGCTCGAAGCCGCAGGCAGCTCGCTTGAAAAGGCAGTCAAGACCGTTTGCTTCCTCGCGGACATGAACGACTTCGCCGCCTTCAACGCCGTCTACGGCACCTACTTTACCTCCAAGCCCGCCCGCTCCTGCGTTGCGGTCAAAACCCTTCCCAAGAACGTGCTTGTTGAGGTTGAGGTCATCGCAGAAGGTTAATTTGTATCCGGCGCTGCAAAGCCGCGTGTGCTTGCAGCGCCGCCTTTTTTAAAAAAATTTGCGAATGGACTTGACACATCAGCCATTTTGTTTTATTATATATTACAGGCATGGGGGTATAGCTCAGCTGGGAGAGTGCTTGACTGGCAGTCAAGAGGTCACGGGTTCGAGCCCCGTTATCTCCACCAATGAATCCAGAGATGTTCCAACGGAACATCTCTGGATTCATTTTTTAAACCAAAAGGAGATAACGGGGCTCGAAGGCGAGCGGCGCGAGCCGCGCAGGCGATTTGCGAGAGCGCAGATGAAACGGTAAGCGGTGCACACGCCGCGTCAAGCGTGGCAGACGGTATCGGAAGCTGAAACACACGTTATCTCCACCAGAAACGCCATGCTGACGCATGGCTCAAAGAAGAAAGAATAATGAATAATGAATAAATAATAATCAGATGAACCTTAAAGCGTTTCTGGTGTATTATTCACTATTCTTTATTCTTTTTTCTTTATTCATTAAAAAGAAGGATAGATGAAGGCGAAGTTTAACGGAAGTTCACTACCCCACAGCACTTTCCCGAAAACCCATCTTTTTTGCCTATCCTTGACAGAAACGCTTCACTGACGTGAAGCTCAATGAATAGTTGAGGTGCTGTCAAAATCTTCGATTTTGGTAACAGCACCCATGCCTTGCGCTGAAATCCCCTTCGACAACAACCTAGTGTTGTTCGACAGGGGGATTTCTCCACGCGTTCCGCTTCGCTTCACTTGGTCGAAATGACACTTTGGAAAATAATCGGCTTAATTCGACAGCTCCGTGGATTGGAAACCACACATTTTCCATACAACGGCGTCATGATCGGACACCGCGGCTTAACGCGACAGCCCCCTTTGCGCAGGGGGCTTTTTTTTTGAGCGGCGGCAGAAATGGCAGGTGTTCTATAGTGCGCCGGGTTTAGCGTTTTGTGGCAAAATATGTTCCACTTTGGAACATGTACTTGACAAAATCAATAAAATATAGGAAAATATAGAAGAGAAAGTGTGTTATTTGAAAAACGCAGGCGTGTTTTCTGTGTTTTCAAGTCCGGTATGCTTCATACACGGTCAGCGGATTCTCTAACACGCAACATCAAAACCAAAAACAAAAATCAAAAAAGGAGGAATTCTTTTATGAAAAAATTAAAGCGGCCAATCAGCATTTTGCTTGTCTTTATGATGATCGTCAGCCTGTTCACCGTGGTTCCGATCTCGGCTGGCGCGACGGAGTATGTCGATGCATACATGTTGCTCGGTGATCTTGCCGCAGGGGACACACTCTCTGCTACGTCCAACGGTTCGTATTTCAACGGTCAAGATTATTCCGTTATCATTAAAGGCGGTACTTACAGAGAGAGATTGGATTTTGAACCTAAAGCAGATGATATTGAGCTCCAAGGTGAAATTACAATGTCTATTACTGGTGATGAGAACGGTCCATTATTGTCTGTATGGGACGCTGGTAGTAAGAAGGAGATTTATCCTCTTGATGCAGAAGGTAATGCATCAGACAAATGGTATGTCCTTTCTAACGAGAACTACACTGTCACCCTCGCCGGTTATGATCCCGCGACCGCTCCCACCGAGCCCGCGGCTGAATCAATCACTGTTGTATGGGACAGTTATAGCGGAGAATTTAGTCAAGATATTGTTAAGCTAACAGACGCCACACTTTCTGCCGATATGTTCGAATGTATAGTAGGAGATGACAATTCTACGGGAACATTTAAAACAGACGCAGGCGTATTTACCAAGATAAAGATAAGCGGCGGTCAAGGCGGCTTTAGTGGTGAAGGCTGGAGTAACGGAACATGGACAGGTAGTTCTTCAACCGTTCCGTTTACCGGAAGGCTGAATAACGATTACGGTGATAATGAATTTACAATCACCTTTACGATTGCTCCTGCTCCCGCTCCCACCACCTACACCGTCACATGGCAGAACGGCGACACCGTTCTCAAAACAGACACGGTTGTGGAAGGCAATGCCCCTGCCTATGACGGCAATACTCCCGAAAAGGCGGAGGACGCGAACTACACCTACACCTTCTCCGGCTGGACTGACGGCACCACCACCTACGGCGCGAGCGATACGCTCCCCGCTGTCAACGGCGATATTACCTACACCGCGACCTATACCGCGAGCGCAAAGACCTTCAAGGTATATGTCAAGAAGCTGACCAGCGAAACCTACACCATAGAAAATCTCACCGGCGGGACCACTGTTGCTCAGCTAAAGGAAATCATAGCGGATCAAACCGAAATTCCCGTCACCGCGCAGCAAAGGTTGATTTTTGCCGGCAAGCAGATCGAAGACGCAAAAACTCTTGCCGAGTATAATATCGGAAATGAATCCACAATCCACCTTATTATAAGAAGTTACACAGTCACATGGTTGAATTACGATAATTCCGAATTAGGTACAAAAACTGTCCAGTACGGCGCCACCCCTGCCTATGACGGCAATACTCCCGAAAAGGCAGAGGACGCGAACTACACCTACACCTTCTCCGGTTGGACTGACGGCACCAACACCTACGGCGCGAGCGATACGCTCCCCGCTGTCAACGGCGACATCACCTACACCGCGACCTTTACCGAGACCGAGAAGGCAACCGAGCCCACAACCGAGCCCACAAGCGAGTCCGCGACCGAGCCCACAACCGAGGCGAGTCCGCAAGCCGGCGATGTTTTGCCCGAGAGTGATTATCTGACATTCACGGCAGTAGAAGCCGGATCTTCGGTAACGATGAATGTTGAGTCCGGTAGTAATTTGCAGTATAATAAAAACAACTCCGGTTGGGTCAGTTATACTGCGGGCACAGAGATTGCGCTCGAAAACGAGGGCGATTCTGTTAGCTTTAGCGGAAAAGATGTTACATTCACAAGCGACAATCATGTTACGATCGGCGGAAAAGTAGCGTGCAGCGGTAGTGTTATGTCGCTGAGGCTCAGTGATGGCGTGATTCAAGGCTTGTCCGATAGTTGCTTTTATCGTATGTTTTCTGGCTGCGCCGGATTAACGACAGCACCGGAACTGCCTGAAACAATGCTGGAGTCTAACTGCTACAACTTTATGTTTTATGGCTGTACGAGCCTGACCACAGCTCCCGAGCTTCCGGCGACAACGCTGGCGAAATACTGCTACTACTGTATGTTTTATAACTGTACGAGCCTTACCACAGCTCCCGAGCTTCCGGCGACAACGCTGGCGAGAGGCTGCTACAACAATATGTTTTATGGCTGTGGGAGCCTGACCACAGCTCCCGAGCTTCCGGCGACAGAGCTGGCGGAAGACTGCTACTGCGGTATGTTTGAGGGCTGTACGAGCCTGACCACAGCTCCCGAGCTTCCGGCGACAACGCTGGTGCGTAACTGCTACAACCGTATGTTTTATGGCTGTTCAAGCATAAAGCTGTCAAAAACGGAGACTCCTGAATACAGTATTCCGTACAGTGTGCCTTCCGGTGGAGACGGAACAACAGCTACATATGCTCTTTATAATATGTTCGCTGGAACCGGCGGAACATTTGCAGGCACACCCGCAATCAACACAACTTATTATTTGTATAGAGAAGTTCCCAAGTACACTGTAACATGGAAGAACGGCGACACCGTTCTCGAAACCGACGAGAACGTAGCGAAGGGCACAATGCCCGAGTACAACGGCGAAACTCCCGTAAAGGACGAGGACGCAACCTACACCTACACCTTCTCCGGCTGGTCTCCCGAGGTTACCGAGGTAACAGGCGACGTGACCTACACCGCGACATTTACTTCGTCCGCGAAGTTTACCTATGAGCTTGACGGCGATAACGCGATTATCACCGGCTACAACGGCACCGATCAAGCGTTAACCATTCCGTCTGAGATTGACGGACATCCGGTTGTCACCATAGGCGCAAGCGCGTTCCATGAAAATGGAACCATTACAAGCGTAGTCATTCCCGACACAGTTACCTCCGTGGAATATCGCGCGTTCGGAAGCTGCCCGAACCTTACAAGCGTGACGCTTCCCGACAGTCTGAAAACAATAGGCGATAACGCGTTTGCGTATTGCGATGAGCTGACCGGCTTAGTGATTCCGGACAGCGTAACCCATATCGGTGATTACGCAGTTGAGTATTGCCCGAAGCTCACCACCTTAGTCATCGGCAAAAAGGTGGAGTTCATCGGCGAGGACGCATTTGAAGGCTGCACCACCCTTAACAATGTGGTACTCCCCGACAGCCTCAAAACCATGGAAGAGTTTGCGTTCTATGATTGTAAGGCTCTTGAGGAAATCAATATTCCCGCCGGTATCACAAACATTGCACGATTCACCTTCTTTGGCTGTGAAAAGCTCGAAGCCGTTAACTTTGCGCGCCCGACCTCAGAGCAGTCCCTGAGCTTTGCAGCGAATGTCTTTACTAAGGGTGATAATTATGTACCCATCGGCACCGTGCTCCGTTATTCGGGCGAGGGCAACTATGCGCTGTTTGACGGTGATACGATGGTAGCCGAGGGCACCGAGCTCTCCACTCTGGCTAACAAAACCCTTACATGGCGTCCCGCGTACACCGTCACATGGAAGAACGGCGACACCGTTCTCGAAACCGACGAGAACGTAGCGAAGGGCACAATGCCCGAGTACAACGGCGAAACTCCCGTAAAGGACGAGGACGCAACCTACACCTACACCTTCTCCGGCTGGACTCCCGAGGTTACCGAGGTAACAGGC